>CAZPPZ010000118.1:0-9652 GCA_964588545.1 uncultured Myxococcales bacterium
GACCAGATGGGGCCAATCGTAACCTTGGAGCCGTTCCCGCCGGGCGCCCTCCTGGAAATCGCTGATGAGAACGACCCGCAGCCGGCTTCCGACCTGGGCATCGGTCTCGGCCAGGAGTTCAGCGGCGGCGATCAAGGCGTTGTCCAGATAGGTCGAAGACCAACCCGGTTCGCGGGCGGCGAGGCGTTGAGCGGCTACGGAGGCTCGATCGGCGGTATCCAGCGCCGTCCATTCGGCGAAATCCATAACGGTATGCACCTGTTGATCGAAAGTCAGCACGGCCACCGCTTCCGTCGGATCGCTCTGCCGCAAGCGGCGGGGCGCGCGGGGTAGAGCGGCGGAACACAGCCTGCTCCCGCGGCCCTCACCCACCTCCCCCCCGCGGTGATGTTACCGGGCCCCAACGTGCTCGAGATTCACGAAATCGCGATGTCGACGGAGAATCGCGGCGAGGACGGGTAACCCGTCCTCGCTCGCATAAGTCTATTACTTCGATTTGCCGAAACGATAGAAGAGACCAAGAAGGACCGAGTTGGCATCGCCACCCCGGTTCAGATCTATATGGCGCCAACCCAGACGAGCACTAAAACCGTTCTTGGCCCAGCTGAGCACGCTTAGCGGCAGGTCATACATCACTCCCGCGCCGTAGCCGAGCCCCTCCTCGCCATCAAAGACAGCAAGACCACCCGAAGCATAGAGAGTAACCGGCATGCCCGGAATAGGCATCATTGGCATGGCTGAAAGGTAGAGTCCGTCTATCGGACCTTCGCCCGGTGCCTTACCAAGGTCCATATAACTCGCCTGAACGGCCGCATAAGTGACCGGGCGGTAGAACACGTCCATGCTCCAAGCGTAGTCGTCATCGGAGTCGTGGTGGCCGTTGCCCACCGCATACCCGAAAAACAGCCCATTGCGCGCAGCGTCACCACCATCATCAGCCGCGACCACCTTCACAGGGGACCCCAAGCCCATGGCTGTAATTGCCAGTATGGTTATAAGGTACTTAGCGTATTTCATCTCTCCCCCGCTTGTTGTCCGATTCAGGTAAGCTCGACTAATCAGTGATTCTCGGCTGGTGTACTATGCCTTCGAACTAAACGCCAGTGCCCGCAGTTCCGCTTGCGCCGGACCCGCAAACTGAGCTATGAGTGGCTGTAAGGATTTTTCACGTGAACTTCACCACTAATAAGCCAACGTCGCGCCGCAAATGGCACGTACTTGTTTGCCTAATCGGCAACGAGGCAGTGGTGGAGTTGGTTTCCGTGTAGTCCACAAGATAGCGAACCGAAACCCAACCCCTCCCGCCCGACGGCCGGAGGGGTTTTTTTGTGGTCTCGCCACCTAACCCCTCTCGGCCTGCGGAGCGGCCGGAGAACACCAATGCGCGAGCCCGAGCCAGAACAACACTCTTGCCATCACAGGGTAGCCGCCCCCGCGACGGCCTGGATAACCAGAGACATCCTCACCATCACCGCTGCTGCGGCATCGTGGGGCTTCGCTTTCTCGACATTCTTCCTGCTCCCCAAGTTCCTCGTCCAGGAATTTGCGGCGGGGCCGAAGTCGGTAGGCCTGGTCACCGGCGTGTTCGCGATCGCCACCGTCGCACTGACGCCCCTTGCCGGTCGCGCCATCGACCGTTATCCGCATCGTTGGACCATCGCCGTAGGCTCGGCAATTATGGTCGTGTCGGCGATCGCCTTCGTGGTCGTCGAGCGTGTCGGCTGGTTGATCGTGACGTTGCGCCTGCTACAGGCAGCCTCTCATGCTCTGGTCTTCACTAGCGTCAGCGTCGCCATAGCCGAGCGCGCGCCTAGTGACCGTCTGGCCCAGGCGATGGGACTGTCGGGCGCCTGCATGCTGGTCATGAACGCGATCGCTCCCGCCATCGTCGAACCACTGGCGGCTGCGACCGGGTGGAAAACCGTGTTCGTCCTGGCTGCCATGGCTGCGGCCGTGGCGGTCGCCGTGGCGACTCGGATCAGGCCCAATCCAGCCGCAGAAAGCAGCAGGGGGGACGCCTGCGCGTCCAGCCTGTGTTCGTTGCTGGCACGTCCGTTGACCATACACTACGCCGTGGTTGTGACCATGGCCGGGATGGCGTTTGGTGCCATGTTCACCTTCCACCAACCCTTTGCGCTGGCCCGTGGGCTAAGCGACATCGGCGGCTTCTTCGTCGCATTCGCCAGCAGCGCTTTCGCTATCCGGGTGTTTTTCGGCCACCTGCCCGATCGCCTCGGCCGCCACCGTGTCGCGGTGGCGTCGCTGGTCGTCTACGCGCTGGCCGTAGTGGCGATGGCAGCGATCGGTCCGTCACAACTGGTTGCCATCGGGAGCGTTTTTGGACTCTCCCACGGGCTGTTCTATCCGGCTATCAACGCCATCGCGCTGAGTGCAGTGCCGCGCTTCGAGCGCGGCCGAATGATGGCGATCTTCACCGGCGCATTCAATCTCGGTGTGGCCGCGACCACCGCCCTGGGTATGGTGGCCGAGGTCAGTGGCTACCCGATGGTGTTCGCCATCGCGGCCACCGCGCTGGTGACCGCGATGGCGCTACTGGTGTGGTCGGTGCCACTGCGTGAGGCGTCTGAGGCGGGCGGTGCGAAAAATGAAATGACCGGAGAGCCGCATCCAGGCGTAGCGTGTTCGGCGTTGGCCCCCGCGGAATAGGCGGCCGTGCACCAGATGAATTCTCTTACGAAGCTGCTCGCCGGCCGCCCGTTTGCACTACCTCCACCCCCCGCGCAAGAAGGAGATTCCTAGCCGCTGATCTCCGCTTGCCAAGTACTAACACTACGCCTTCGGCTGGCTGTTCGTCGTTGCGCGGCGGGTGTGGTCGTAACACTCGAGCCCTGGGACGACATGTTCCACGATTGGCAGCTGTTCCCCGACCAACTCCCTGAAGCGGAAGAAGCTGTCGCGCGCCTTGCGGAGTTCGCGCGTGCCCACGCCGCGTGACAGAGGGTTGCGGCTGGACTGACGTTTGGATGTTCGCTACTCGCTAGCTCGCGGCTCACCGTGGCTCACCGTGGCTCACCACTGCTCACCATACGGACGAAGATCCACCTCGAAGGTCCAGGCTGAGGGGTGCTGGCAGGCCAGGTGGTAGTAGGTCTCGGCAATGGCATCGGGTTTCAAAAACTGTTCGTCGGCACGATCAGCGAGAAACTTACGAGTAACCGGGGTGTCGATTACACCGTCAACTACAATGTAGGCAACGTGTACCCCTTGCGGCCCGAGAGATCGCGACAGCGACTGAGCCAGTGAGCGCTGCGCGGCCTTGGCAGGCGCAAACGCGGCAAAACCCACACCACCGCGCAGCGATGCAGTCGCACCGGTTACTAGTATAGCGCCACCGCCAGCTTCGACCATGGCCGGAGCGCACTCTTGAGCCGCTACCAGCAGCGCCAAGGTGTTTATTCGCCAGGCCTGCTCCATCTGCTCGGGGCTAACCGCCATGAAGTCACCGAAGCTGGCGTTGCCGGCATTGTGAATGAGCACCCGAGGCGGGCCAAGATCGTCGCGAATTGCGGCAAAGGTCGCGCGCAGGGCGGCAACGTCGGTGACATCGCCAGGATAAGCCTTGGCGCCATCGATCTCACTCTCGAGTTCAGCAAGCGCGTCGACAGAACGGGCCAACAGTGCGACTCGGTAGCCCGCGGCAGCAAACCTACGGGCGAAAGCCCGGCCGCTGGCTGGGCCGGCACCTGTTACTACGCATACCGCAGAAGACATCCTCGAAGCTCCAGTTGGCGACTTAGCAGTATCAACGCGCTCCGGCAATCAGCCCGGCGATCGAGTACCACTCCTCTCCAACTGATTCGTCCTCGTCAAAGCCTATGTCTACATACCATCCGGCCTCATCGGGAAAAGCCATGCCCGGAATCGCAGCGCGGGTACCATGCATGAGCTGCATGTCGATCACACTAAAAGCGTAAATGAACATGCGGGGTTCGTCGTACTCGTAGTCGACACTGGGGTTAGGGCGCTTTGAGGTACGGATGCTCTGGGTCACGAGCTTCCACAACTCGCCATTGTGATCGTAGAGGTCCGAATAGATGACAAAATTGGTTTCTTTATCGACAAAAATGACGCGCTTAGAATAAGCGTAGTCTGGAACCTTGGGAGTGCCCTCAATGACATAAACGCTCGGTCTGACCTCCCAATTTTCGCAAAACGTCATGCCCCCATCTTTTTTGCAGGGCTGCGGTGGTAAACGCACGCCGTGCAACGAGGCCAACATCGGTTTCTCCCCCAACAACTTCCAGTCAAACCAGGGTATCTGGCCAGCGTATCCCCCATAACTATCGACGTCGATGTCCTGGCCAAAGAGTGCGTCGCTGCGCTGCGCGCTCGAGAGACGACGTACGCGGCGCAGAAAAGGAATGTAGAGCCAGGTGTCATCCTGACGTAACAAATCTACAAAACGAAAGCTGATGCCGCCTACACCTTTTAGATCAAAAGGCTCGATCAGTGGATAGAGGCCCGACTTACGAAAGGTTGCATCGCCATTGGGCTCGTAGGTGGGAGCCGGCTGGTGGTGCAGGCGCCCCTGGAACTGCATCACGCGCAACCAATCAACTACAAAGTGGCGCTCCACGGTGTAGTGACGGCTACCGTTTGCATCGACATAGAGCGATCCAGTATCGGCATCTACGAGGTGTAGTCCGAGATCGTCGCTGAAGTAATGGGTGTTCTGGAAGTTGTACATGATCTTCACGGCAACCTTGGGGTCACTTGGATCGATCACGTTAAAAGGGCGTCCGGCTACCCAGTCGTGCAGGTCGTTGCGGTCGTCGAGAGTGACTTGATTGCCGTACTTCTCCGAGGCTTCCTCGTAGGCCTTGGGCATGGCGATTTTCTCGTAGGCCACGATATCCATGTCCATACCGTTGATGACCGCCCACTTAATGCCTTCGCTGGCCAGGCCATCGATCTTTTCGACGTTTTGCTTGGTGATCACCTCACCGGGCGAAACATCCGCCACTACCGTTACAGCCGTAGCCAGATAAATCAGAACACCACACGCTAGGATCCGCAATCCTCGCCTTTCACATCTTAATTGTGCGACTATCAAGTTCTTACCCATCTCCTCTCTCATCGAAGCCTGTAACTTTACCTGGTTAGAAAGCCTTAAAGAAACAGGCTCTGGCAAAAATCGGCGGGCCGCCCGGCCTACCCGCCCGCGCCACCCATGCTTGCGGCTACCGCGGAGCGCAAGTAGTCTTGCTTGCGGAGCAGCTGTGGCTGAATCACGCCGCGCTCCCTTAGCGAGCCCAGATGCCAACGCCTACAACCAAACTCGTTGACCGTTTCACACGGCCGCTGCGCGATCTGCGTATATCGGTGACAGATCGCTGCAATTTTCGTTGCCCCTACTGTATGCCGGCCGAGCATTTCGGCAAGGGCTACCGTTTCTCATCCCGTGATGAACTACTATCGTTCGAAGAGATTACGCGGCTGGCCACGATACTCTCTGGCCTCGGCATACACAAGATTCGCCTGACCGGCGGCGAACCCTTGCTGCGCCGCGACCTCAAACGCCTGGTGACGATGCTTGGCGAGATCGATGGCGTTGGTGACCTGGCGCTAACCACCAACGGGCACCTGCTGGCAGAGCAAGCGGCGGAACTGCGTGAGGCCGGTCTCGACCGTGTAACCGTCAGCCTCGACAGTCTCAACGAAGAGGCCTTCAAGGAACTAAACGGCCGCGGCTATGGACCCGACCCGGTTCTCGACGGTATAGATGCAGCGAGCAAGGCTGGATTAAATCCGATCAAAGTTAACTGCGTGGTCGTACGCGGTGTCAACGACCACACCATTGTTGATCTGGTTCGCCGTTTTCGCGGCAGTGGCCACATCGTGCGCTTCATAGAGTATATGGACGTCGGCACTCTGAATCGCTGGAACCACGAACACGTGGTCTCGGCCTCCGAGATACTCGAACTTATCAACTCGGAGTTTCCGCTGAAACCGGCCCAAGCCAACTATCGCGGCGAGGTAGCATCGCGCTACTTGCTCAAGGACGGTAGTGGTGAAATTGGTATCATAGCTTCAGTAAGCGCGCCGTTTTGTGGCGAGTGCACGCGCGCACGACTGTCAAGCGATGGCCAGTTGGTGACCTGCCTGTTCGCAGCCGAGGGAGTCGATCTGAAAACGCCAATGCGCTCTGGCGCCAGCGACGAAGAGATTCTGGATACAGTCGTCGGGGTGTGGCGGCAACGCGACGATCGTTACTCGGAGTTGCGCGCGGCCAACAACGACGCATCGGATTCTACTGGCAGCAGAAAAATTGAAATGTACCAGATCGGCGGTTGACGCGTTTTGTTTGCAGCGTTCGCTTGGGCACCGATAGTGAGGATTACGCTATGAGGAATCTTGGTTTCACGCTCATCGTGTTTGCAGCCGCCAGCGTATTCACGGTGCTACCGGCGGACGCTGGACCCTCCGATCTCGCGTCGTTCCTCGAACGTGCCGAGCGGATGTTCGCCCACAACCGTCCGGTGCGAGCCGACATTACCATTCACCGCAACAACGGCTCTAACGACAGTGCGCTACTGATAATCGACCCCGAGACTAATAGGCAATTCTTTGCGCTCAAATCGACGGGCTGGCGGGCACTATCGCCACTGAACTGGACGCAGGGCAAAGCGATAGAAAAGGCTGGGGCGAGCCCCGTAGACCACGGCGCGGATGAGCTGCTGGCGGGCACTGATCTGCGTGCGATGGAGTTCTTCGTTTTCTGGAAGACCGACTACTCGAAAGCGTTTATCTCCGACGACAGTAGACTCGAAAAAACCATATCGCTCTACGCCGATGATACTCTGCCCTACCGTTTGTTCGTGGTCACCCTCGACAAGACCCGAATGATCCCGGTGCTGACCAAGTACTACAAAGACTCGTTGCGAAACTTGGTGAGAATTCGTCGAGACTCCGACCACGTCATGGTCGGCTCGCGACCACGGCCACAAAAAATAGTAATCACCGACTACTCGGAGAACCGTGAGAGCAGCTTCGAACTTTCCTGGCACACCCTGGAGTCGCTGCCCGAAGGACTGATGACCGACGCGGCGTTCAACAAAGCCGCCATCGACTGGCCGCAAGACTCGCTCGCAGGCGGTTGATCAGTCCTCGGCGCAGCTCTTGCCCGCAAGATTAACGATGGCGTAGGCGGCAGCCGCTGCGCCAAAACCATTGTCGATGTTGACCACTGTAACGCCTGCCACACACGAATTCATCATCGCTAGCAACGCACTAAGACCACCGAAGCTCGCCCCGTAACCCACACTGGTGGGCACGGCGATAACCGGAACGTCTACAAGCCCGCCCAACACACTGGGCAACGCACCCTCCATACCAGCAACGACAATGAAGACACTGACTTCACCGATATCGGCCAGCCCGTCGAATAGGCGCTGAATACCGGCAACGCCCACGTCGCGCAGAGCAACCGCCTCAACACCAAGATATTCGAGGGTCTCCAAGCATTCTTCAGCCGCGGCCTGATCGGAGGTACCGGCGGTGACCACCGCGACCTTGGCCATGACGCCGCAACGCTCCAAGCCCTGGCCAACGCGTAGGGTTCGTGCAACCGGGTTGTAGCGAAGACCGGGAAACGTCGATCCGAGTTTATCGGCCTTGGCTACATCCACGCGGGTTACCAGCACACCACGGCCGTTCTCAACCATGTGAGTGGCTATGGTGGCGATCTGCTCAACGCTCTTGCCCTCGCCAAAGACTACCTCTGGAAGTCCGTTGCGCAGCTCACGATGATGATCGACTCGCACAAAGCCGAGATCAGCAAAAGGCAATAGCTTGAGCTTGGCAGTGGCCGCATCAACAGACAGCTCTCCACGCTGCACGGCTTCGAGCACTTCGGTGATGGCGCGCGGGTTCATGTCTTGTGACCAAAATGCTGGTAGCCGGGCTCGGTGATGGCAGCGAGGCTAACTCCCCTGACGCCGGGAGTAGAACTCGCAGCAACCACCTCGCCGATACGGCTCAGCCGACATTCAGCGTCGCTACACAAACGTTCTACCCGAGAATTGGCTCGCTCGCCGCCACGTACGCTGAACAGTAGTTCATAGTCTTCACCACCACTGAGAACATAGCTCAAAGGCTCACGCTCGAGCCCGGCTCGAGCCAGCGCGGGGGCAAGTACCAGTGCCGACTCATCGAGCTGCACATCCACCCCCGAGGCGCGACAGATATGCTGCAGATCCTGCAGCAGCCCATCCGAGACATCGATCGCAGCGCTGACAACGCCACAGCCGGCAAGCCGCGCAGCGAGGTCGAGATGCAGAGGTGGGCTTCGATAAGCACTAACCAAGACTCCCCGCGACACCCCACGCTTGAGAAGTTCGACCCCAGCCGCGGCCATTCCGGTACACCCGGTTAGGTACACGGCATCACCCCTGCGCGCACCGCTGCGTCGCAGCAGAGCACCGCGACTAGGCTGCTGCCCCAACACAGTAATAGTAATGGAGATCTTATCCGCCCGGCTGACGTTACCGCCAACCAGAGCCGCGCCAACGCCGGCAGCATCACGTATCAACGAGGCTACCAACGCACGTGCGTCAGCCAGACGATAATCTGCCGGCAGCGCCAGCGCCGCCAACACATAGCGGGCTTTGCCTCCCATCGCGGCAATATCGGAGACCGCCACGCGAAAAGCGCGCCTGCCCAGCTGTGCGGGGGTCAACCAATCGCGGAGAAAATGAACACCTTCGACCACTGCATCGGTGGTCGCTAGAGTGGTGGCGGTGGTAGAGAGCGCCGCGGCGTCGTCGCCTATGCCGACACGAACACCACGCCGAGGTGCTTCGGCCTGGACAAGCTTCTTGATTGCTTCGATAAAGGGGAACTCGCCAACATCGGCCAGTAGCGCCATCGATTCACGCCTTAGCCGAAAAGCTCACGAACCTTGCCGGCAAACCCAGCCACCATCCCTTCGTCGCTTTCATCCGCGGCTTTCTCTAGCTGTATTAGCAACTGCTTCTGTTTCTTGTTGAGGCTGGTCGGGGTTTCGACGATCACACGTACGATCTGGTCGCCGTTGCGACCGCTACGCAGGTCGTGGACGCCCTTGCCGCGCAGACGGAACAACCTACCGGTCTGAGTTCCGGCGGGAATCGCCATTTTTACCACACCTTCGAGGGTAGGAACGTCGACCTTGCCACCAAGCGCGGCCTGCACCATCGACACCGGAAGCTCACAGATGATGTGGCTACCTTCACGCACAAAGAGAGGATGGGGAGAGACACCGAGAACCACATAGAGATCGCCAGTGGGACCGCCACCGCGTCCAGACTCTCCCTCCCCGTTTAGTTTCAAACGCGAACCGTCGTCTACACCGGCGGGGATCTTTACTTTTATTTCGCGCATGTCGCGCTTGGTGCCGATACCGCGGCAGGTCGGGCAGGGAGTACGAATGACCTTGCCCTCGCCGTTGCACTGGCCGCAGGTCTTGGCGATCTGGAAAAGCCCCTGCTGAAAACGCACCTGGCCAGCCCCGTGGCAGGCCGGACACTGCTCAGGGGTGGTTCCAGCTTTGGCTCCCGAGCCCGAGCAGGTGGCACACGCAACCGTACGCGGAATAGACATCTCTCTCTCGGTACCGCAAACCGCCTCGTCGAAGCTTATATCCAGATCATAG
>CAZPPZ010000119.1:0-9644 GCA_964588545.1 uncultured Myxococcales bacterium
TGGCGGTCGCGAAGTCGCGGAAGACGATCGCTGGGGCGGCGCGACGACGCAGATCGTGTTGGGCGACGAGTTCGAGGAAGACGCGCTGCTGGGAATCGAAGAGTTCTCCCACGCAGAAATCATATTCTTCCTCGACCGCGGCGACTCCGCGCGCGCACGCGTGTGCAAACCGCTGAGTCGTAAGTTCAATTCCCAGAGCTTCATTCTCCCGAGGCCCGCCGCAGCGCCGTTGCAATGACAAAATTCGCCAGGCGCTCGGCCGCGGCGACATCGCCAATCAGAATGTCGCTCTGTAGGATCTGCGGCCAGCCCGCTGCGATACTCTTCGGGCGATCGCCGTGGGCGACAACCAACGTAGCTACCAGGCCACGATAGTAGCGGGCGATTCCCGAGGAATCAGCCCCGTATTCCAGACTGCGCAACATCGCCGCCAACGGCCCCTTGACCGCCTTACCGTCGATCAGCGGGCTTACCGCGATCGCCCGACTTCGCGCACGCCGTAGCGCCGCGCGCACGGTGGGGACCGCTAGAATCGGGGAAATGCTGACAAAAGGATTGCTCGGCGCTACCACCACCACATCCGCGGCGTCAATGGCCTCGATCACCCCGGCCGCTGGCCGTGCGGCACGTGCACCGGCAAACCGCACACGACTGACACGCGGACGGCCACGTCGCTGCACCAGATAGTCTTGGAAAGCGAGCTCGCCGTTGGCTGTGTGAATACGCGTGCGCACGGGCTGATCGGTAACCGGCAACACCCGTACCCCTACTCCCAGCGACTCGCACAAGGCCGAGGTCGCTGCACTCAGCGTCAGGCCTGACCTGAGCTTATCGCTGCGGAAAATGTGCGTGGCGAGGTCACCATCGCCAAGCGCGAACCAGCCGGGGCCATAGAGCCGATCGAGCGCACGGCGGGTATTGAAGGTGTCTCCACGCAGGCCCCAGCCTCGCTTGATCGGCGCCAGACCAGCCAAGGTATAGACGATCGTATCGAGATCGGGAGAGACGTGCAGGCCGTAAAACTCATCATCATCGCCAGTGTTGACGATGACCGTGAGGTTGTCGGGCTTGACGATGCGGACCAGGCCGCGGAGCAGCCTAGCTGCTCCCACTCCACCCGCTAACAGGGTAACTCGCGCTTTGGCTGGGGTAAGTGCTTTCATCCGCTTCGTCAATAAGTTCGTAGAGCGTATTGCGCTGGCGCGGGCTCCTGCCCACACCGACGATCATCGCGCGAAGCTCCTCCACCGAAGTAAACTCTCCGGCATCGGCTCCCGCCTCGCGTGAAATGCTTTCCTCCATCAAGGTGCCGCCGAGGTCGTTGCAGCCAGCCTCGAGCGTCAGCGTCGCCAACTTGTGGCCAATCTTTACCCATGAGGTCTGCAAGTTGTCGATAAGTCCGCGCAGCATCAGCCGACTAGTGGCATAAACCGCTAGATCGAGCTGTCCCTGCGAGACCGGACCAACCAGGCCCTCACGGTACAGGGCGGTGTTTTGCCAGATAAAACGCAACGGTACGAATTCGGTGAATCCACCAGTCTCGATCTGGATGCTGCGAAGCAAGTCGATATGGCGAGCTATGTGTTCGGGAGTCTCTATATGCCCGTACATCAGCGTCGAGGTCGTTGGCAAACCGAGCCGATGGGCGGTGGTAATTATTTCCACCCACGTGGCCACGTCGAGCTTCTTGTGCGAGAGCACCTCTCGCACTTCATCATCGAGAATCTCGGCAGCGGTGCCCGGCATGCTGCCAAGCCCCAGCTCGATCAGGCGGCCGATGAAGGCCGGGTAGTCCATACCCGCTCGACGCGCACCGTACATGATCTCCATGGGCGAATAAGCGTGGATATGAATATCGGGGAAGGCCCCATGAACCGCCTCTAGAATCTTGAAATATGCATCTGAGGACATCTCCGGATTGATGCCTCCCTGCATACACACTTCGGTCGCACCGCGATCTACTCCCTCTTGGATCTTCCCGAGTAGCGCCTCGGTCGAGATGTCGTAGGCCTCGGCCTCGTGCTTGTAATGAGCAAAAGCACAGAACTTACAGCCAACGAAACAGACGTTGGTCCAGTTGAGGTTGCGGTTGACCACATAGCTAACAACTTCGCCAACGTCTGCTCGACGAATGGTATCGGCTGCCGCGATAAGCGCCGCCAGATCATTGCCACGCAGACGCAGAAGCTGCGCGCCTTCATCGATGCTGGGACGTTGGCCTTCGAGAGCGCGCTCGAGCACAGCACGGGTGTAGTCGTCTACGCTGCCGAGCCTCTGCTCGAGATCACGGGTATCATCAAGGAGAAAGCCCAACGAGTCAGCAGTTGATTCAGTCTCGAAGCTCATATGGCTATGGCCCCTCCGGCTCCCTCCTCGAATCTCTCGAGAACCGCCATCATCGCCGGATCAATCCAGCACTCTTTGATATAGTCGGCATAAACGGGCAAACGCGGCAGCAAATCAAAACCTTCGGCGGC
The DNA here is from genome assembly GCA_964588545.1 of uncultured Myxococcales bacterium. Lineage (GTDB taxonomy): Bacteria > Desulfobacterota > Binatia > UBA1149 > SPBQ01 > CAZPPZ01. The sequence goes on from CAZPPZ010000119.1 coordinate 2,478, forward strand.
ACAGCTCTGGCGAAGCCGTTCTAGATGCGGCCACGGCGCCTCGGGATTGACGTAATCCATGGTCAGCGGCGAGATTCCACCCCAGTCATTGATGCCCGCGCGAATAAGCCGGCGATGAGCCGCGGGACTCAGGTTGGGTGGCGCCTGTAGGTTCATCTCAGCGCCGAGGACCAGGCGTGCGATGGCTACCGTGCGCACCATGGTATCCTCGTCAACCTCAGAGGCCCCGGCCATCGCTGTGGCCTCTTTGGCGCGAAAGTTCTGCACGATCACTTCTTGTATATGGCCGTAACGCGCATGGACATCACGAATAGCGATGAGGCTGGCTATGCGCTCGGCCTCACGCTCGCCAATGCCCACCAGAATACCGGTAGTAAAGGGTATGGCTAGTTCGCCAGCTTCGGCGATCATCCGCATGCGGCGTTGTGGATCCTTGTCGGGGGCGTAGTGGTGCGGCATGCCGCGGTCCCGTAAACGCGGGCTGATGTTCTCGAGCATCAGCCCCATCGAAACGTTGACGGTCCGCAGTGCGGCCATTTCTCGGCTAGAGAGCAGGCCGGCGTTGGTATGCGGCAGCAAGCCATGCTCCAGCGCAATGCCACAAGCGCGCACTACATACTCGGCAGTGGTCTCTACACCGTAGCTCGCGAGCAGCTCGTGGAACCCGCGAAAAGCAACCTCGGGCCTGTCGCCCAGACACATCAAGGCTTCGACGCAGCCACTGCTACTGCCACGCCTAGACCAGTCCGCTATTTGATCAGGGCTCATGGTCCACTCGCCGCCACTGCCCGGATCGCGACGAAACGTACAGTAGCTGCAGCGGTCACGGCAGAGGTTGGTTATCGGTAGAAAAACCTTGGGAGAGTAGGTCAGGCGGCGGGCATGGAAACGATCGCGCAGGGCCGAGGCCACCTCGCAGAGATCTTCGAGGCGCTCGGATCCTAGGTGGCACAAAGCGTAGGCATCGTCGTCAGACAGGCACTCACCCGCCGCGGCTTTGCGAAGTGCGATGTCTGCCGGATTTGCCATGTCTTACCGGGTACACGGTCGCCGCCCACTTGGCGACACGCGTACCGTGTGGATGGTTTGTAAGCCTCTGTTGTGGGGTTGTCAACGTTGTCGACCGACAGCGTGCTACTGCCGCCGGTCCGAGCCCGCAGCGCCTATTCGCCGTGATGACTGATATCCAACTTATCCATGCGATACTTGAGGATTCTACGCGTGGTTCCGAGCACCGTGGCGGCCTTGGTCTGGTTGTAATGGGTACGACCCAAGGCTTCGCCGATGATGTCGCGCTCGAACTCATCAACCGCATCGGCTAGCGATTTGTGACCGCTGAGCACCTGTTCACGCACATGCATGGTCACCGCTGGTCCCTCGACCAGCTCGGAGGGCAGGTGCTCTGGCCCGATCTCGCCACTGGCGGGACCAAGCACCAGCATACGCTCGATGACGTTCTCCAACTCTCGCACGTTACCCGGCCATGGATAGCTGAGCAGCCGGTCGATGGTAGCCGGCGCCAGTTCACGTTCGGGCAGGCCCAGATCGGCGACCTTCTTCGCAATGAAGTGGCGCATGAGGTGAGGAATGTCTTCACCACGATCACGCAGCGGGGGTATCTCGAGAGACACGACGTTTAGACGATAGAACAGGTCGGAACGGAAACTGCCATCCTTCATCGCCGCCTGCAGGTTGCTGTTGGTAGCTGCGACCACACGGACGTCAACCTGAATGGGCTTTCCTGCACCGACGCGCATGATTTCGCCTTGCTCGAGCACACGCAGCAGCTTGGCTTGCAGCGCGGGGCTCATCTCGCCGATCTCATCGAGGAAAATGGTGCCGGTGTCGGCCAACTCGAACTGTCCGATCTTGCGCTCAACGGCGTCGGTAAACGACCCGCGCTCGTGTCCAAAGAGCTCGCTTTCGAGAAGGTTCTCGGGGATCGCCGCGCAGTTGAGCGTTACCAGTGGCCGGTCGGCGCGGTTGCTATGAAAGTGAACAGCCTTGGCAATCAGCTCCTTGCCGGTGCCCGACTCGCCGGTAATCAACACGGTGGTCTTCAACGGCGCCACCGCCTGCACGGTCTTGAAGATGTGTTGCATCGGACCCGACTCGCCAATGATATTGTCGAAGTTGTAGCGCTTGCCAACCGCGTCACGAAGGTCTTCCACCTCGCGCTTGAGTACAGCGTTCTCGGTTGCTCGCTCGGCGACGATGCGCAACTCGTCGATGTCGAACGGCTTGGTTATGTAGTCGTAAGCGCCGAGCTTCATCGCCGTCACAGCGGTCTTGACGGTTTTGGTCGCCGTCAGCATCACAATCGGCATGAAGCGGTCACGCTCGCGCATCTTCTCGAGCGCCTCGAGACCGTCCATCCCCGGCATCAGAATGTCGAGAAAGACTAGCGCCGCGCGCGAGTCCTCAAGCCACGCTAGCGCCGCGTCGGCCGTCTCTAGTGCCACCGCCTCGAAGGTGTCCTTGAGGACCATTCGAACGGATTCACGCACGCCTGCTTCATCGTCAACGATTAATACGACTGGTTTGCTCGCCACGGGTTGCCTCTCCTCTTGGCAGGACGCACCTTATCATTCTGGTGCCGCCTGCGTCATCCACTTCCACCCCGCACCCGTTACGCTCTGCGACAGCACGAGCGAGTAAGACACGCCAAGACGTTGCCTCCTCGTCGCCACCGACGAGGAGCCGTAGCTTGGTTACCGGGCCCCGCCCGGTGGGGATTTCGAACGCGATCGCATCACGCGAGGCAAGATGAACACGGACGCGCTGATCCGGACCGATCTCACCCAAACTAGCCTCGATAAGGTTGTCAATCACGAAACGAAACTGTTCGGCGTCGCACGTTATCTCGCGCGCGCCTTCGGCCTCGATCACAAAGCGCCCAGAGTGCTGTGGGGCAAGCTCGTCAACGGCCGAACGAATAACCCCGAGCACATCAACGCGCTGAGGCCTAGGCTCACGGAAATCGCTGTAGTTCTGCAAGGCCTCGAGGTAGCCATCGATGCGGTCGCAGGCTTGGCTAGCAAGCCCACCGAGCTCGCGCGTCGATTCATCGCCTACGCTGCCCCCCGAGATCGCTCCAGCAAAAGTCTTGATCGCCACCATGGGGTTGCGCAGATCGTGGGCCAGGCCGGCCATGACCTGCTCGAGAGCACGCGGCGGCGGTGCCTCGGTCGGTGCGGCCGCTCCTTCCACTCGCAGATCTCCGCCTCCAGCGCTGTCGCTGCCGCTCAACTCGACCAGCGCCGCGCCAGCCGCAGAAGCCGAACGTGCACGGCCAGAATCCAGCGGTGTAAACATCAGCTCATCAGCCTCGACGGTACGCCCGCCGAGGTCACCGCCGCTCAGAAACGCCAGCGTGCGGTTTAGCACCGATTCGAGTTCCACCAGATTGCCCGGCCACATGTAGGTCTGCAGTCTGGCCATCGCATCGGGACTGAACGACAGCTCACCGTCTATTCCAAGCCCACGGCCGATACGACGGGTGAGGGCCTGCACCAGCGGAGGAATGGCAAGGGTGCGCTCACGCAGAGGCGAGATCTGTACCGCCAGCCCAATTAGGTGCTGATAGAGATTGCGTGAGAAACGTCCTTCAAGCACCAGCTCCGCAGGATCATCAATGCAGGTTGCGATAAGGCGAAAACCCCGAGGCCCACCCGCGATCGCTGCCAAGCGTTCTTGCTCGAGCAGCGGCCGTTGATCGATCTCCGGAACCAACAGCGCAAAGGGAGCCTCACCACTTTCGCGCTCGAGTAGCGCACCAAGGCGCTCATCGGGGAACAGCGTCACGACTCGAATCGCCGGGAGAGCCGCTCGGGCCACCGCCATGGCAATGCGGCGACGGCCACAGCCAACTTCACCCATGATCCACAGCGGAGCCTCCATGCGCGCCGCCCGACGCAACACCGCCCCAGCCGGCACCGGGACGAAGGGAAACTCCAGCCATACGCGCTCGTCCTCTTCACGCCACGGCAGCTGCCGCGTCGGTGCTGCCGCAGCGCGCAGCAAGCGATCTACTTTCAATCGCAGCTCAAAGGCATCAAAGGGCTTTCGCAGCACCGACAAATCCGGACGTTCGTCGATACCAGGCGGAATTGGCTGAGTCTTGTCGACCAACAGCAACACCGGGCCAAACGACACCAGGCTACGAATAGTCGATTGGTCGGCGAGTTCGGCGGGGCGCAAATCGGCGATAACCAGCTCAGCATCACCGGGAGCATGAACGCGAGGGCGCACGATGATCTCGTGGCTTCGGCCGAGAACAGCCTCGACCGTAGTCGCGATACGACCACTCGGATCTATGAGTGCAATCCTAGCCATGTAGCCCCAACGCCTCGGGAGCCTGGTCGGGCTCTGAGGCTCGATGTTTATCTAGCACAGGACGGTCGACCGGAACATTGAGAAAGAACGAGGTTCCGGCACCGGGCTGACTGCGAACGTCAAGAAAACCACCGTGACGGGCCGCCAGTTGGTGGGCGATGGATAGGCCTAGACCAGTGCCCTCGGTGCGGGTAGTGAAAAACGGATCGAAAATATTCTCGATGACCTCGGGGGCAATACCCTCGCCATCGTCACGCACCTCAACACACACGAAACGCCGCCCGCCGCTCTCGCTCGGGTAGCTAGAGACCTCGATCTCACCGCCATCCGAACAGGCTTGAAGTGCATTGAACACCAGATTCATCACCACCTGCTTGATCTGATCCTCGTCGGCAACGATGATCGGCAGGTCCTTGGCAAACGACTTGCGCAAACGCACCCCGCGGTTGCGCGCCTGGGTGTCGAGAAGCAGGCACAGACGCTCGAGCGAATCATTGATATCGATGTCGCTCAGCTCGGCCGGGGCAGGGCGCGCAAAAGCCAACAACTCGTTGATCAGCGCGCAGATGCGGTCGACCTCAGAGAGCGTCAGATCGAGAAAGTCGCGGCGAAACTCTTCGTCGTTAATGCGCTCGGGAAGCAGCTGGGTGAAGGTACGAATCGAAACCAAAGGATTGCGTATCTCGTGGGCCAGACCCGCCGCCATGGTGCCAATGGCCGAGAGCCGGTCGGAACGGCGAATTAGCTCACGACTGTGCTTTAGGTCGGCGTATAGCCGCGCATTGCTCATGGTCACCGCTAGCTGATTGGCCAGCATGGTCAGCACCTCTAGGTCTTCTTTGGAGAACATCGCTCCGTCGTCTCGCGCCCCGAGTACGATAATACCTTCTAGCTGCTCGGGCGTGGGCAGGGCGATGGCCACGTCGGCGCGCATCAGCGCCATGGCATTGACCACGGTAGAGGCTGCGCTTTGGCTCTCGAGTTCCAGTTCTTCACGCACGGTGGCTTCACGGTGGTCCTCGAGCCAGCGCACCATTGGGTCAAAAGCCGGCAGTGCCTGCGGCAAACGCAGCTCTGTAGCGCCGCGCGCGCCGCCAAGGCGAAAGCGTCCATTCTTATCGGCCACGTAGACCGCGGCAGCACTAACCCCCAGCACCGAGGTAAAGGTTTCACTGACGCTCTCGATCAGCTCGTCAAGGTCGAGGATACGGGTGGAGCGGCGGCTAAAAGCCAGCAAGGCGTCACGACGGCTACGCGTGTCGCTCGAGAAAATGTTGTCGAGTTTCTCGTGCGCAACCGAGCGCAACGGCGGGACCGCCAACGCCGCTGCCGCAAGAATAGCTACGGTGAGCGCCAAGAAACGGCCGGTACTGTTTCCGTAGTAGATCACCTCGGCGCGGTTTAGAAGATGAAAGAAGGGAATCGCCAAGGTCAGCAGGGTAAACAGCCGGACCAGGCCGCGGGTAAAGAAGCTGTCGAGATCACGCAGACGCGAGCGCAGGACCCCATAACCAGTTACCGAAGCCCAAAACACCGAGGCCAGAGGAAACAGCGGCACCAGCGGAACCGTGGTGCCCGGGTAGGTGTCGGCAAACCCCACGCAAAAGTCGTTGAGCGCAGCTATTAGCAGAGGTACGCCGGCGAGGAGAAAGTAGCGCGCCTGGCCGCGACGGATTCCAGTGGCGTTGCGCGCCCGGTCGATGCTGAGAAACGCCGCCCGACCAGAAACTACCCCGCCATACGCCAACATCAACAAGGCCCACGACGACGCCGTCGGCAGCCACTCACCAGAGCTGCCGTGGCGCACCGAAGGCGCCAACAGGTCAGCCATGTTGAGCACCGCAAGTAAGCCGGCAGCAGCGTAAGCCGAGATCAGCCAGCCGCGGTCGTTGCGATCAAAGAGGAGAAAGGTAAGGTGCAGTAACACCGCGGGTGCCAGCGCAGCGGCGTAGACGTAGAAACGCACCCAGCGCAGGGCCTCCGCGGCTGGCAGCGGCTGCGAGAGCGAGAACACCGACAACGACCAGGCGGCCATGATCGCAGTGCACAAGAAGAAGGTTTGATTCAACAGGCGCTCGCGCCGATGCAACAGCACGAAAACACCCATGAAGACGTTTATTCCAAACGACAGCAGGCAAATCAGCGCAAGCGGGCTCATCTAGTCACCCCGCCCACCGCATCCAGCTTCGCGATCGGCCGCAACCGCAGCCAAATATTCGCGAACAGTCCACACTACCGCCGTACTCCCAGCCCCACATCATTCCACCCCCGAGCGGCCGTGCCCACGCACGCGCCCCAGACAAGATACCGTGCAAAGGTGTACACGGTCAATATCGCGGCGAAAATCCGCGTTATGCACAGGAGAAAACTCTAGCGGCGCGGGCTCGGTACGATTATCCGGCGCATTAATGCGCCAAGGACCAATACTGTACCGACAATGGCCAGAAAACGGCCACCATGGTGGAAAATCTTGTAGTAGTCGTACTTGGTTCGGGCGTCTTCATATAGCTCATGGGCCTCGGTTCTCAGCTCGAGAATCGAAGCGGTACCGCGATAGGGTTTACGCACAGAGGGGCCGCCAATTTCTACGGCGTGGGCCTTACGCGCCTCATACTTGGCACGTTTGGACAGCGCCATCACCCAGTTGCCGCTGCCAAGAACGACAAGTACCAGACCTACTATGAGCACACGAGAAGAGCGTCGCATGGGATTACCCCAACCGGCCTAGCGACGGAGGCTCGCCTGGTCAACCGCCACGTCGGCTTGGGGAGCAAGGCGCGCCGCGCTCTTCTCCCCGCCATTCCTGCCGGCGCTTGACGCCCTTGAAGTTTG
>CAZPPZ010000120.1:0-9614 GCA_964588545.1 uncultured Myxococcales bacterium
CGACCCCGCGGCAGCAAGGAGCGGCCGCACCGCTGATCAAGGAAACAGGATGGACGCTCTAGAACAGGCGGTACTCTCGGCCCACGGCAGTCTTGGGAGACTTGGCCATGATCTCGAGCAGCTGGCAGCGCGGCTCGGCAGTGACAGAAGCGCCTTTCGCCAATCGGTGGTACCCATCGAAGAGGAGATCCGCAGCTTCCGCATGCTGCCCTTCGCGCACGCCTGCCAAGGACTGGACCGTAGCGTACGAGACACCGCCAGGATTTCCGGCAAACAGGTCGCGCTCGTCATAGAAGGAGATAACGTCGAGCTCGACCGTTCAATCCTCGACTCGCTCAAGGATCCACTGCTGCACCTGGTGCGCAACGCTGTCGATCACGGTATCGAGACGCCCGAGCAACGCGAACTCGCGGGCAAGGACCAAACCGCCAGGGTAGTAATATCGGCGACCCTGCACGGCACCCGGGTAGAGATCAGTGTAAGCGACGACGGCAAAGGCCTGGACAGAGAGGCCATTCGCGCTAAGGCCGAATCCAAAGGCCTCGCCAAACCCCAGGACCAACGCGATCTGAGCAACTTGATATTCCACCCGGGTTTTTCCACGGCATCGGCGATCACACAGATCTCCGGACGCGGCGTTGGACTAGACGTAGTCAAGGCCACCGTTGAGTCTCTCCACGGGAATATTCAGGTTGGCTCGGGCCCCAGTGGCGGGACACGCTTTTCGATAACCGTACCACTGACGCTGACAACCACTCATGTCCTATTGGTTCGCGCAGCCAACCAGGTGTTCGCCGTGCTTACTCCAAGCGTGGCTCAATTGATCATCGTGCAGCCCTCCAAGGTACGGACGGTCGCCGGTAGACCGGTTCTCTTCCATGGGGAAAGGCCCGTGCCCCTGGCCTCGCTGGCGGCATCGTTGGAAATCGGTGACGACAGCACACTCGACCTGCACCGGCCGGCAGCAGCAATGATCGTGTCGGATGGCGACCAGCAAATGGCCTTCACGGTTGACGCGCTGCTCTCGGAGCAGCAGGTCGTCATCAAGAGCCTTGGACAACGCCTGCAACACGTACGCAACGTCTCGGGTGCCACCGTACTACCCGGCGGAGAGATCGCACTGATTCTCAACACCAGCGACTTGGTACGCAGCGCTCTATCGCAAGACACCTCGGTCCTCACCGAGCCACAACACCAGAGCGAGGTCACGCGCAAACGCATTCTGTTGGCAGACGACATGCCGACCACCCGAGTGCTCGAACGCAGCATCCTCGAAAGCGCAGGATACGAGGTAATCGTAGCGGTGGATGGCCGTGACGCATGGGAGAAGCTGCAGCGCGAACCCATCGATCTCGTCGTAAGTGATGTCGATATGCCACAAAAGGATGGTTTCGCTCTCACCCAGGCAATTCGTGGCTGCGCGCAGCTATGCAACCTCCCGGTCGTTCTCGTAACCGCGCGTGATAGCGAAGAAGACAAAGCCCGTGGCATCGAGGTTGGCGCCAATAGTTACATCATCAAGAGCGCATTTACTCAGGGTGGCTTGCTCAACACCATAGGACAGCTGCTCTAGCCTCAGCGCCAACACGAGGATCACAGAGGTCATGGACACAAAAGACACCAGCGCCCACGCAACGACCGTACTCATCGCCGATGACGAGCCCTGTACACGTCAGATCACCGAGGTGTATCTGAAAGAAGCCGGATACGACACCCTAGTCGCCGAGGATGGTGACGAGGCGCTCAGGTTGGCTAAGCGAGCCGTCCCCGATGCCATACTGCTCGACTACAACCTGCCACCAAGCAACGGCCTGGAAGTCGCCCGCGACATAAAACGTGGGCTGCGCACGCGCAAGATCCCCATCGCGTTAGTGACGGCTTCGGCAGCTACTCTAGCGTCTAAGGAGGGTGACAACGCAACCGTGTGGGCTGCAAGGCTCAAGAAACCTTTCAACCAAGAGACACTCATAGCTCTGGTAGAATCCATGACCACCACTTCTGACCATTCGAGCACGACCTCGGGGTCAACGCCCTCTTGCAAAAGAAAACGTGCGCTGCCCGAGTCGGTAAAGCGGAACTTTCTCGAGCGTTTGCGTGACAAAGTCACTGAAATGAACGCCCTCCTCGACGTCACCACAGCGGCTTCCGACCGCGACGTGCTCGACCGCCTGCACGGGCACCTACATCAGGTACACGGAGCCGCGGGGCTGTGCGGATTCGCGCCACTGGGCGAAGCAGCCGCTGGCGCCGAACGACTGATCGAGACCTGGCTGACCTTACACTCGCCCGGAATCGACATAGAGCTCGACCGTATCCGTCGGGTGGTAGAACAGTTTGCCGCGGCGCTGCCCGCGGAAGACACAGCATCTACGGATAGCGCCCAAGACGTCAACGACGACCCAGCGCTCTGAGCTAGAGCTTTGAGTAGTCTACGCTATACCAGCGCACAGGCCTCATGCGTATCACTACCTGCGGGCGATCTTCGACTTCGGCGCGCACCGAGGCAACATAGTTGTCGCCGAGTTCGTCGCCGAGATAGCGGCGCGCGATCGGACGCAAGTCTGCCTCCAGGTCCGCATCTTCGACACTAACCACGGGTCCTTCGACACTTACATACTTGTAGGGAAGAGCTTCACTCTGCACGCATAGGCTCATGCGTGTTTCTAGCTCCAGCAACGTCGCTTTGCGAGACGCCTGATCGGTGACAAACACCACGTCTCCACCGCGCTCGTAGGCGTACCATACAGGCACCGCCAGTGGCCCCCTGCCGCCATCACCAATAGCGACAACACCAACATGCAGCTCTGCCAGGAATGTTTCACGCTCGGTGCAGCTCATGCTCAGCGACATACCCTCCCTCCGTATTTCCGGCCGCCCGTTCGTCACGCGGTTCTCGCCACCGACTGTATCCGGTACGCAGCCCGCTTCCCAGCTTGTGCCACGGCAGTCTTCATGCCCCTGGCCGCCAAGCAAGCGCGCAGCGTCACGAACCGAGCACTGGCATTCTCGGCCTAGGTGATTTGCCCCACTACCATAGCAATAAACTCGGCATTTCAGAGCGCATCAGGCCACAAGGGGCATTCCCCACCTTGGAACGATTATCGCTCTATGGCGGTGCCTATTGGCAACGCCCCGAGGAGAAAAGGAAGCAATGAATTCGTACAAACTGTTAATCGCGACCCTCTGTTTACCCATCGGTATTACTTTGGCCGCAACCGGAGTGGCAAGCGCCCAGGAAGCCTGCGGCGATGCTTGTAGTGCCGCGCGCAAGATCTGCAAGCACGACGCCAAGAACGTCCGTGACGAGGTGCGCAGCAGCTGTGAAAGCGATCGCGCGACCTGCCGTGTAACCTGCACCGGTGATGCTGACGGCTGTAACGGTGGGTGTAAGACCGACCGTGGCGCCTGCCGGGGAGCCTGCCGCGCCGACGCGGCTATCTGCAATGACTCCTGCAGCAGCGCCCTTGATACCTGCCGTGCGGCCTGCGACGTGGCTGGTGCCTCCTGCGACCCGCTGTGCATCGAAGCCTGTGACGCGGATTTTGGCGTCTGCGACAGCGCCTGTCGAGCCAGCCAAGACAGTTGTGATCAAAACAACTGCGACCTCGACTTCGACGCATGCGATAGCGGCTGCGATGACACGCGCGGCGGCTGCACCGAAACCTGCTCGAGCAGCAGCGATCTGTGTCGTGCCGGTGCCGACTCCGGCCGACGAACGCTCGAAAGTGAATGCAATGCTGCGCGGCGAGTCTGCCGCGGGATCTGCACAGGAGCGCGCGATTCGGTCTGTCTCAATGCCTGCGGGAGCGACCTAAATACCTGTGTGCAAACAGCCAAGCTCGGTGTGCGCGACTGTCGTGCCGCGTGTGCTAGGGATGCCGGCCGCGACGCCTGCCGCGACGCCTGCCGAGCCGACCTCCCAACAGTCCGCCAGACCTGCGTAGCAGCCTTCGATGGCTGCCTGGCCAGCTGCGTCCCCGCTCCATAACGCGGCGGCACGCTGGCCAGTCTCGGCGCAGAGGTCATGACGGAAACCTTGCCTTCATGACCTCTGCTCTGTTCGCGAATACAAGCGTTCAGCCCGCCTCGCTATGTGCGGCGCCCTCAGCTCCACCAGCGACAACCAGGGTGAACGCGAAGGTACTACCCTCACCCACTTGGCTGTCTACCCAGATCTTGCCACCGTGTACATCGACGATTTCTTTGCAGATATGCAGCCCTAGCCCGGTACCCTTAGCGGCACCCTGGTCTGCCTCGCCTACCTGCTTGAATTTTTCGAAGACCCGGGGCTGGTCTTGCTCGGCAATCCCCTTGCCAGAATCACGAACAAAGAAACGTAGGTTACGCTCGTTATGGCGTACCGCCCGCACTTCTATACGCCCGCCAGTATCAGTAAACTTGACGGCGTTGTTGATCAGATTGGTCAGAACCTGGATGATCTTGTCGAAGTCGGCATAAACAGGCGGAAGATCCTCATCGGCCTGAACCGAAAGCGCGATGCTCTTCTCAGCAGCAGCAGCTCCACCTAGAAATTCGATACGTTCTAGCAGAGACACCGCCTGTATTTCTCCCATGACCCAGTCAACCTTGCCGGCTTCCATCTTAGCAAGGTCCAGCATGTTGTTGATCAGCCGTGTCAAACGAGCGCCCTCATCGGTAATCACTCCGGCAAAACGCTCGACGGTGTCGGGCTTCTTGTTGCCATACTTCTTGAGGACCTTGGCCGCACTGACGATGGCGTTAAGAGGCGTACGGATCTCGTGGGATACAGCGCTGAGGAAGTGGGCCTTCATATCCTCGAGTTCCCGCTGTTGAGTAATGTCTTGGATTATCCCGGTAAACGACCGCTTCTCGCCTATGCAGACCTCGCTTACAGCAAGCCTAATCGGAACCTTCGTGCCATCCTTACGCAGACCTTCGACTTCGATGCTAGCGTTGAGCACTTGGCTCTGCCCGGTGCTGAGGTAGTTCTCCAACTCGGCTTGGCAGACACCGCGTGATTCATCCGGAACTAGCTCGGAGATCTCTCGACCGGCCAGTTCTCCCTGGGCGTAACCGAATATCTCCTCAGCTGAACGGTTAGCTCTCTCAGTCACCCCGTTTTCACCGATCGTAATGATGCCATCTGCCGCGCTCTCGACAATCGCGCGAGTTTCCTTCTCTCGCGCAGCCACCTCATGGGTTCTCGACACAACCTCTTCGCGCATCCACTCAAGGTCAACCGCGAGGGCAGCAACGTCCTCCACGCTGGTCTTGACGGTCAGGTCGGCCGACAAATCGCCGGAGGCCACACGCCGGGCCGCAGCTCCAAGCCGCCGCAGCGAACGCGTCAGTAGCGGAACAATCGCCATTACCCCGATCAACGACATGCCCAGATAGGCGGCGACTATCTGGGCAAAACGAGCGTAGGCCGCAGCGACTCGCTTGCTAACCTGGTTCTCGTCAAAACCCAGACGAAGTTCGAAGCCCACATCCCGACCAGCCATCGGAACTGTGGTAGCGATAAAGTAGATTCTATCGCCGTGTTCATTGAAGCTGAAGTCTTCGGTAAATCGCTGTGTTCCAAGCGCACCTTCGATGGTGGGATGCACTATGCGCGAACCAACCTGAGCATCTGCGTAGACTACCCGTGCGTCCAGTATCAGATCGTCGAGTAGTCGGGTCAGACGTTCTTCATCACCACCTTCCCAAGCGAGCAACGAGGCCAGATGATAGGCGTCTTGGCGCACGTCGTCGACGAACTGCGCCTCGTAGTCTCGGTGCATCGACCGGCCGAAACCGACGAACACCAGCGGCAGCACCACCAACTGGATCGCTGCCAGCGCAACCACCAGACGGCCAGTAAGACTACTGGCCAATGCTCCTAGTGAAGAGAACCTTGCCATAGAGTTTGCACGACGCGGACATTATCGAGCCCCGACGCGGTGTCTTCCCACATAAACGTCACCGCACCGGGATGAGCATGCAGTGCCGCCACCACTTGCTCGATCGCACTCAGCTCGACCGGTCGGGTACCACCAAGACGAAAGACTCTAGATAGGAGCTCACGCTCGTAGGAACGGCGCGACATGAATACCACCTTCTGGAGAAACACGTCGTAGAGCAACGGATCACTGAGATTCCGCAGTGGCTCAACGGCCATACTATCGTGTTCGACGGGTAGCCCGAGATAGGCCTTACGAAGCTCACGTAGAGGCAGGTTTTCGACCGGGAAACCTTCAGCCGCGACCAGCACCATGTGGCGGTCGGCCGATAACGCAGCTGCCGCCTGGCCAAGCAGCGGCAACACCAGAATCATTATTATCGCAACCAGTCTCATTTTCATGGGAACGCCGCGCTCCACTGTATGAGGATTTCTTCGCCGTCCTTGCCGCTGCGGCGGGTGTCGCCAAACTCAAACTTGACGGCCTGCCGCTCTCCGAGTTCGAAACGTACACCGGCAACCGTCCGTCCACGCACTACTTCTGGAAAGAGCTCAAGGTAGTCGTCACCACCAACACCAGCGCTGGCTTCTACTCGCGCGTAGGCAACAATTTCTTCGACCGGCCGCCACTCACCGTGAACATAGCCGCTGGCAAAACTGCCGCTGCCACCTCCGGTGGCCACGCTCGCATCAAGATCATCGTCAACGTAGAACCCCGCTGCGAGGATCCGCAGGCTCCCCGGAGTCCACAACAGGTACCCACCGCCGAGCGCTTGCTCGATGTCTGCGCGCGCGCCAGCAGCAGGAATCTCGGTGTAGGCAAAGAACGCCCCAAGCTCGTCTTCCGCTAAAGAGTCCGGACGAAACGCCAACTTCGCCGCTGACGAGAAGCGATGCCCACCCGCACCCGGCTCGATGATGTCGAGTGGCTCGAGTACGTTGTCCGCCGAAAACTCGGGGCCAACACCAAGCGCGAGCTCGTAGGCCAGAGCACCTTGTCCGATCGGGTGTGCCCCCTGAAGCAACGCCCCGCTGACGTGCATAGGCAACACCCCCCCATCATCTTCAAAGGCTACGATCGCTGGTCGCGAGACGCTAGCCTGAAGAAATGCGCCATGGTGGAAGGTTGTGTTCCAATACCCGATGGGATTGTGAAAACGGCCGACCCAGGCCACCGTCTCGCCGCCAAGGTGCACACCAAGCTGCACACGCTCGAGTTCCTGTTCTTCGCTGCTGGTAAAGTATTCCGCCAGAAAACGCGCAGACCCGAACTTGGCCGTGAGGAACAGCGACGCAGCCGGTATGACTTCGCTATTGTCCGAGCGCTGCGAATCGAACAACCGCTGGCCGGTTACATCAGGAAAGACAATCAGCTCACCGTCGAGCTGATCAGACGCGCGTACGGCCTGCGCCGGGAGCAACATGGCCGTGGTCGCCGCCGCGGCGACTACCACGCTAAAGAACTGTCTGAACTGTCTCACCACAACCCCACCGAAGCACCGCCCCCACGGTCAGGGTGGGTTCCAGAGCGGCTCATGGCTAACGTCATGGTGGCCTTGGAACTCTCGCAGCGGCATGCAAGAAGGCCCTTGTATTAAACGGCCCTAACCTTAGATTAGCACAGCGAATAAATGGCGGCGACCTCCACCAAGTAGGCGGCTTCAGTCCAGAAAATCACCCTCCGCAAGCCTAGCGGGAACGTACTCTTCGGTCACGTAGCTTATGTCCTTGGATATCAGGGCCTCGACTTCGAGCTTGAAGCCGTTTTTGAGCATAAGAGAGATTTCTTTCTGCCAGGGCTTTTTCTTTTCAAACCAAGGGTAGTTAGCGATCTGCTTGGCTCGCTTGATATCGGTATCATTGAGATTGATGGTCACGCTCGGAGTCAGGTCACAACGCTCGTAATCCTTGCTACGCAACCCAAGAAAACGCGCATCCGGAATCGCCATTCGCTGGGACTCGTAAGCGAGGTTGATCGATCCCTGCTTGATGACGCTGTAGATGTAGTACCCCCAAGGATCGTTATCGAGTAGGCAATACACCGGAAGCTCGAGCTCGTTGTGCAGACGATGCAGCATGCGTCTCACGCCCCGAGGTGGCTGACCGCCACCGTGGGTGAGTATACACTTGTGTTTGGCCCAAAACTTGTCCTCATTGAAACGCTGCCATACCGTATCTTTCTCTACGTGGAGGACGAACTTAGCATCGCAGCCGGCAAACTTGATCACCTCGGGTTCGACGATCGAGGGAATCCCATAACCGCCCGATCCCATACGAGAGCAGTCGATATCGTCGCCAGAGTCGACCAGCTGGATATTGCCAACCATGTCACCTTTCTTCTGGGCGTACAGGTGCAGCTCCTCACGTAAAGCATTGAGCGTTACCTCTACATCTTCGATAACCGGATCACAGTCGGCCTGGGTATCGAAGGTCTCCTCCTTGGCGCCTTCGATGGTGTGCTTGAGCAGGTAGTAGAGCCCACGAATGCTGGTGCTCTTGCCCTCGTCGATGAGCTTCTTCGCCCCCCCAGCCACCAAGATGGTCTGCATGTAGCTCTTGGCTTGGGACAGATTAAAGAGTTCGCGACGATTGGAACCACTACCCATTTCGAGGAATCTCTTGCTCTTGTTGTAGCGAACGTTGCCCAGCGACCGAGAGGGAACGTCTAAGTGAGGACCGCGGCTGGCCTTGGCGATCTTGACCACACCATCGGCCAAGGAGCGCAGAGTCGCGAGCGTCCTCTTGTCGGTGGCACTCGGCGGTGCCACCTTCGCCGTCACCGCACTAGGCTGCTTGCTCGTAGCTTGTTTCTTGGTCTTCCTTGTCGCCATCGTTCAATCCAGGCTATTCAAAAAGTGGTTGCTGTTCAGAGTTGGGGACCAACTGCTCGGGCTGAACGACGAGGACACCGCCGCCATAATCCTCATCGCCTTCTTCTATCTTGCGCCCACTCTCGTCAAGCTTGACGTCTGCCTCAGCCGTTTTGCGTCGAGCAACTTTCAGGAGATCGTCGTAGAGACGATCTCGATCGGCGCCGTTGAGTTCGCTGACCGCCGTGGCAACCTCACCGAGGTAGCGAAGGAAAATGCTACGACGCTCCCCCTCCTGCTTGACGCGCTTGCGCCGCCGCAGATACATACCGAGCTTGCGCCCGACAGCCTGGATGGCCAAACGCAGCTCTTTCTCGATTTCAGGATATGAGGCCACCGCCTCTTTGGACTCACTGGTGAACGGAACCCACACGCTGGCGATGTGCACCATCACCGTAAGCGGCCCCGACGGCAACGAACCGCGCGACTGACTCAGACCATAGGGTCGCCAGTTAGTCTTCATTACCGCCTGCGTTATCGCACACCCCGCCGACTGGAACTGTAGCGGCACGCGGTTAGCATAGCGCAACACCTGCATCGACTGGTTCTCCGAAGAATTGACGTTGCGCATAGCCTCGTGGAGCCGCTCGATGTCGCCATGCCCGAGCTTGGCAGGCGACTGGCGGCTGCCGAAGCTTGCCTGCTTGATAATGCGGTCAGCCGAGTCGGGGCCCAAACCGTCAAAGGTATTAACCAGGAACTGGCGCAACGTCCTTGTGTCGGTCTCCGATATCAGCTCGGTGAGGACCTCGAGGCTTACCGTCTGGGCGGCAGTAGTCCCGCCATAGGCCAGCGCTATTTCGATCAACAAATGACTTCCG
>CAZPPZ010000121.1:0-9514 GCA_964588545.1 uncultured Myxococcales bacterium
GCTCTTGGGTCTGCCTTGGCGACAAACGGAAGGTCTTCTGCAATCGCTAGTGGAGGTGGTCGGCCTAGATCTCCAGGTTCCTTATCATACCACTCTACCCAGGCGTTCTCGGGACCTCGATACCGATCGTCGCTTCCCGCCAACGTCGCGATCGATCCATCTTATCGTCGATGCGTCAGGACTCACAGTATTCGGCCAAGGTGAATGGGCGGCGGCGAAGTACGGTCGCCGCTACCGTCTTCCCGACTTTGCTGAGAATGACCGAAGGAAAGATTGACCGCCTCACCGCCGATGGTGCGTACGACCGACGAGCTGTCTACGAGGAGGCCGGGAGACGAGGTGCCTATGTCGTTGTCTCGCCTCAACGCGGCGTTGTCATATCAGGGATCCGATTCTTCGGACGAGAGACCGACACATCAAGCGGATCGCTCGCGTCGGCCGAGCGCAGTGGCGATGCGAGAAAGGGCAACACCGCCAAGCGCGAGCCGAGAACACTTTCTATCGATACAAAAGAATCATCGGATCAGGCCTTCGGGCTCGCCATCCAATGGCTCAACGAAATGAGATGTTGGCCGCGTGCGACGTGCTGAACTGGATGTCCGAGCTTGCGATGCCCGACTCGCAGAAGCTCACTCGGCGATGTGACAGGATGGCCGCACTCAACCGTTTCACCCCCACCTGAGTCTCGGATACCTCCCCCCTCCGAGCTCCTTAGCAGGCGGCGCAGCACGTTGGTATCGCCTCGCGGGAGCGTCGCCGGCTTCGTCACCAATCTGATTTTCCAGAGTTCCAGTCGAAACTTCTTACGAGTGATTCCAATGGTTTAGCGACCTTTTGATTGCATCGGATCCGAAGACTTTGAAACATTCGACGAAGCCGTGACAGGGCCTACCCTGGGGAAAACCCTAGGTTACTAGGGGATATTCCCGATGACAGCATGGGCCCTTCGTCGTAGAACTTTCGTCGGCGTTGCTCGGGTGTGTTGTGGATTCGTGTGGTACGCCCTCGAGGCTGCAATTCGCGGCCGGCCTTGAGTCGAAGACCTAGTAGTCGCGACAAGACACAGCCGCAAGAGAGGCCCGAAATGTGCCCCAAAGAGTTTGCGGCTAAGCAGCGGCGTTCGCTGACTGCTCTTCTCATAACCACCTTCACGCTATCATTTATCGCCTGGGCTCTGCCGGTTGCAGTGAGCCACGCTGTGACGACAACGGTTCAGGCCTACCCAGCTCAGGTTCCTGACGAAGAATGGCCGCGGGAGAACGTCGGCGATGCGCCGACCGTTTTCGAGCCGGATTCGTGGCAGGGGCCGTTCGTCGGTAAATCGAACTGGCATGCTCGCTATATTGCTGACGGCGACTATCTCTCGGCAATGTTTCCGGCAGACGCGGCGACGTTGACGGTCGGCGATCTTGCCTCGATCAGCTATTTCACCAAGCGCCCGACGGGTACGCTCGCGGGCCGCGATTGGTGGGTACAGATATATACCCGACCTACCGGCTCGGGGGACAAGTCGGGTTGGTATCACGACCGGTACATCAATAACTACGCGACGCATACCAGCATCGACACGTGGACGCAGTATTCCACCAGCGCCGGCATGACCTTTCAATCGAATGGCTGGGGTGGGCCGGTGATGGACCTGTCCACGTTCATCGCCAATCACGGCAGCGAGTTGATCGAGATGATCAGCGTCCAGACCAACAGCGGTTGGAACGGTTTCGACGGGTACATCGACGGCTTGGAAGTCGTGCTCACCAACGGCGAGGGCGGACAGGTCGACTTAGCGACCGATAGCAAAACGATTAATATTGCGGAATGGGAAGTCCCTGACGAAGAGCGACCACGCGTCAACGTCGGCGACGCGCCGATTGGTTTCGGTCCGGATTCCTGGCAGGGGCCGCTCGTCGGTAAGACCAACTGGCACGCCCGCTACCTGAACGGTTTCGACTTCCTTTCCGATCTATTCCCGGCGGATGCGGCAACGCTGACAGTCGCCGATCTTGCCGACATCAGGTACGTCACCAAGCGCCCGTCGGGCACTGCCGCGGGTCGCGATTGGTGGATACAGGTCTATACCCGACCTACCGGCTCGGGGGACAACACGGGTTGGTATCACGACCGGTTCATCAACAACTATGCAACTCACACCAGTCTCGACATCTGGACACGGTATTCCACCGGTACAGGAATGACCTTCCAATCAAACGGCTTGGGCGGGCCGGTGATGGACCTGTCCACGTTCATCGCCAATCACGGCAGCGAGTTGATCGAGATGATCAGCCTCCAGACCAACAGTGGGTGGAACGGATTCGACGGGTACATCGATGGCCTCGAAGTCGCCCTCACTAACGGCAAAGTAGGTCGGGTCAACTTTGGTGGCGACTGTGACGTACCGGGTGCTCTGGCGTTCTATGTCGACCAGGCGACGGGAACTGACGGTGTCGCCGGCTCCAACCCCTGCATCAACCCGGCGGTGCCCTGTGCGACCATTCAGCATCCGATCGACCTTGCCTGTTTGGGCGGCGGTACGATCAACGTTGCTGCGGGCAGCTATGACGAGCAGGTTTCGGTGGTCGGCAAGGACGTTGCTATTGTCGGTGCCGGTGCTGGTAGCACCGTACTCGCTCCGACTTCGGTGGTCGCGAACACGAGCAGTCTCGCCACCGGCAGTCCGATTGCCGCGATCGTGTTGGTCGAGGGCAGCTCGGCGACAACGGTCACCGGTGTGACGGTCGACGGTGTGGCGGCGGCATTCGGCGCGTGTTCGCCGGGCTACATGGGAGTGTTCTTCCGCAACGGTTCTGGGTCGTTGGCAGACTCGCATGTGACGAACCTGTTCCACCCGAGTGCCCCCGGCTGCCAGGGGGCTGTGGGCGTGCTTGCGCAGAGCGACGTGAACGGAAGCTCGACTGTCATGATCGACAACAACACGATCGATGTCTATGGCAAGAACGGCATCACCTGCAATGAGGTGGGCACGGACTGTACGATCACCGGCAACGCGGTGGCCGGACGCGGCCCGGTCGTGTTGGGCGACGCGGCGCAAAATGGTATCCAGGTCGGTTTTGGTGCGACCGGCAGCGTTGTCGGCAATACGGCCACCGACAACGACTACACACCGGCGTCCTGGTGTTCGGCCGGCATCCTGGTGATCGGCGACGGCATCGAGGTTCGCGGCAACACACTCGATGCAAACCTGTGTGACCTGCTCGTTCAGGGCAACTCGAACACCGTTGTCGGCAATTCGATTGCCAACGCGATTATGTGGCCGTTCTCGGTGCTCGGTGATGCGAACATCGTCGACCAGAATTACGTCAATGGGACGGCGGGCGAGGGGATCTACGTCGACGGCATCGACAATGTACTCACCTGCAACCGTCTGACGAACAACGGCACCGGTGTGTTTATCGACACGTTATCGACCGCGGGGACGCCGACCAACGTCAACCAAAACGTGATTACCGGCAACACGACCGGCCTCGATGCAAGCAGCGTAAGCGCTTTGCCGCTGGTCGACGGCACGAACAACTACTGGGGCTGCCCGATGGGTGCGAACACGGCCGGGTGTGACACGGCCGTTGGTAATGTCGACGTCACGCCGCCGGTGGCCAGCGAGCCGCTGTGCGTGACGTGTACCGGCGCGGGTGGTGACACGGACGGCGACGGTGTGTGCGATCCGGTCGACAATTGTCCGTTGGTCGCCAATGGCAGCCAAGGCAACGCCGACGGCGATGCCTTGGGGGATGTCTGCGACGCTTGCCCGAACGACGCCAACAACGATATCGACGGTGATACCGTGTGCGGTGACGTCGATAATTGCCCGAGCGACGTCAACCTGGACCAATCCGACGTCGACGGTGACACTATCGGTGACGTTTGCGACCTCGACGACGGTGCTTTTACGATGGTACTCAGCAAGGTCAAGCTGAAGGCGGCGAAAGTAGGGGGGGGGGCCCCTCGGGGCAAGGTTGCCTTCTCGGTGTTGGTGCAGGACAGTCAGGCTGGCAACTCCCTTCCCAATGACTTGACGGCGAACGGCGACGTCCGCTTCGAGGTGGCAGCCGGACTCTTCACGGCGACCCTCGACATGGGTGCCTGTACGCAAAAGAACGCACGCTTGATCGCGTGTTCAAACGGTAACGTCAGAGCGAGGTTCAAGCTGTTGCCGCAGGGGTCGAACATCTTCCCTAACGCCTACAAGGTGAGGGCGAAGCTGAAGAAGCATGCGGATACGGACTCTCCGATTGGGCCCGTAACGGTGGCTCTGCGACAACCGACCACCAGCATTGATCGCGTCGATGATATCAGCGCGTGTACCGCCAAGACCGGCAGGCTGGCCTGCCGGGAGCAGTAGGCTCGAGGTTGAGTTTCGGCGCTCCACAGGGGTGCCGAAACTCAACCCTTACCAAGGTACTGTCACCCATAACCACGCCGGTCAAGCGGTGCCTCATCTTTCTCGTTCTAGCGCCCTGTGTGCGTAATACAGTCACCCATTCGCACCGGCCCCTTGCCGTGCATGATTCAATTCGCGAGCGGGACACCCAATCAACTTGACGGTGCAGCGGTGCTCAGAACAACACCTCGCCATGACAGTGCCCGGGTCGTCCTCGCTCAACCATACGCACCTTCAGTGGCGCTGGAGCCTACACGGCTTGCATCTCGTGCCACCGCATTAGCCTGACCCAACAAATCGTCGAGCAGATTCCAAGCAACTTCGGGCATTTTGTGCGCGAGTACTCGACACATTGACCTGCGGCTGCCGCCTACCGCTCTGGCCCAGCCATCCTCGGCCTGCCACGGATCGATTCCGATCCACTTGACCGAACTCTCGGGCATAGGGCATTAGATTCCCGCTCTTTTACAACCAGTCAGATGGCTTCACGCAGCCACGCCACTCGGCTCACACATTTCACACGACATCGCTCTATTAGTGGCCAGCCGCCTGCGCCTCGCCGCCCGCTTCGCTGTCTCCAACTGTGCCGGTATCTCGCGCCCATTTCCCATATACATTTCATCCGGCGTCTGCCCACAAAACGCTGCGTGAGGAATTCTCTCGTTATACTCCGCGACATAGAAAGCCACGTGGCGACGCACTGCCGCGGCCGTCTCAAGCCGATTCATAAATAGCCATTGGTGTTTAAGGTTGAGCCACCAACTCTCGATCATTGAGTTAGAAAACCGTATATCCACCAGCGCTCGTACTCGGCGTAGTAGGCCTAGACCCACCAGCTCATCCACCCCTGCGTTGAAATTCTCTATGCCTCCGCCGGCTACAAGCTGCGGAGCGTCCTGTACGCTCACGGCGCTGCTCACCGCCTCTCGAAGAACCGCCACAGCGTTGGAGGTCTCGAATCGTTCCGCTACGCGCCAGGCCAGAACCTTGCGGCTGAAGTTGTCGATCACAGCATGCAGCCAGACCTTTGAGCCGTCGACCAGTCGCACAATCGAGGTGTCGATGTGCCACGTCTCGTCGGGCTTGGTGGCGCGTACACCGACCGTCGGAGTATGCGGGTGCAGCCGACGCCTCGGTCGTTCCCATCCCTGATCACGCACGAGACTGTACCAGGTCGACGGCGAAGCGAAGACTTTACCAAGACGTTGGGCCAAGACCGCCAGCCTTGATGTCGGAACGTGCCGGTAGCGCTCCGCTGTCGCCATCTCGCATATGATACGCACCTCGTCTGGCGTCAGTTGATTGCTAGCCGATCGCGGGCACATCGCCTTGCCCTCGATTGCGCAGCCACGATCCGCTCGGATCCATGAGCTATAGCGCGACGCCGAAATATGAAGAATTCGCAGCACATTACTAGTGTTCAAAACCCTGCGGGCACGCTCTGCCGCGCTCAGCAGGGCGGCCCGGCTTCTTGGATCGGTGATGTGAGCTTCATCGAGATGGAAGTCGGACACGCGGACCACGGAAACCAACAAGCTTACAACCGCACTCAAGCGACGGACGCGGCGGCGCAGCCTTATAACCTCGTACTCTAACTCGGCTGTATTCCTATCAAGAATGTCGAGACCCACGATCCTCGGAGGCTCACGGCGAAGCCAGCCGCGGGCTGTCGACCTGGGCACGCCAGGGTCGGTAGCCACGCTGACGTCTCCCGTACGGTGAACCAGTTCACGGAGTCTGTGGTCATAAACCTGCTGACGGCTTTCTTGTCGAGCCATGCCAAGACATCTCTAGCATAGCCAACCTCGATGCAATTGGGCTGGCCCGATCCTGCCTGGTCACCATCTAAGTGACGAGTACTCGCGCACAATTTGTCCGAAGTTGCTTGGAATCCGCTCGGCTAAGCTCATGCAATCGCTTTGCGAGCGCGCCGGCGTCAAGCCGTTTGGCTTCCACGCCCTACGTTATTTCGGTGCATCGACGCTAGCGAGAAAGGGAACGCCGGTTCCAGTGATCTCGAAGCTCCTAGGGCATACCTCTACACTTGTGACAGACCGCTATATCCAGGTTCTAGACGAGTCGCTGCGAGAGCACATGCAAACACTCGGCGATGTGACAGGCAGCATCGGGGGCGACGAACAAAAGTCCCATCAAAGTCCCATCACGAACGCGAATGCGTGTGGCGAGGGTAGCGAAAAATGGCGGAGAGGGTGGGATTCGAACCCACGGACCCTCTCGAGTCACACGCGTTCCAGGCGTGCTCCTTAAGCCGGACTCGGACACCTCTCCGCAGCGCTAGCGCCCGACGACTGTCGGCAGCGCACGAGGGCCGAGGCTAGCCCGCCTGCGGTGGCTTTTCAATGGCCGGTGAACACGGTAAACATACCAGCTAATCTTCATGGCATATCAAGTAGTAGCACGGCGCTGGCGGCCGCTTAGCTTCGAGAGCGTGATCGGCCAAGGGCACGTGACGGCGACGCTGGCCAACGCCATCGAGCGCGATCGCATCGCCCACGCCTTTCTCTTCACGGGCATTCGCGGGGTCGGTAAGACCACTGTTGCTCGCTTGTTGGCCCGAGCTCTGAACTGCTCGGATCGCAAGGGGGCTGAGCCTTGCAACCAGTGCACGTCGTGTACGCAGATTCTTAGTGGTGCCTCGGTAGATGTCCTCGAGATAGATGGGGCCTCCAACCGCGGTATAGAAGAGGTCAGGGCACTGATTGATGCGGCCGCCTACAGCCCTGCGATCAGCCCCTACCGCATCTACATCATCGACGAGGTGCATCAGCTCACCCGCGAGGCTTTCAACGCACTGCTGAAGATTCTCGAAGAGCCTCCGGCTCACGTCAAGTTTGTGTTGGCTACTACCGAGGCACACAAGCTTCCCCAAACCGTGCTCTCGCGCTGCCAGCGCTACGATTTCCGGCGGCTGGCTACGGCCGATATCGAGGCTCAGTTGACGGTCATCGTTGAGCGCGATGGTCTCGAAGTCAGTGCTGAGGCTCTGGCGCTGCTCTCGCGCGAGGCTGACGGCAGCATGCGTGATGCTCAGTCGTTGCTCGAGCAGGTGGCTGCGGCTACCGGCGGTAAGGCTGATGTGGGCGCGGTAACCGATCTGCTCGGCATAGCCGGAGCCGAGTTGGTGGTTGACTGTGGGCAGGCGGTGCTCGGCGGTGATGCCGCTCGGGTGGTCGAGATCATCAACGAGATTCGCAACAGTGGCCACGACGCGGAACGTTTTCTCTTCGAGATCCTCGAACTTCTGCGCCATGTGGCGGTGGCGGCTGCGGCAGGCCCCGAAGCTGTTGGCGCGGGTGTTAGTGATGTCGTCCGCCAAGCGGTCGCTTCGATGAAAGACCTGCGTACTCAGCTCGACCTACAGCGTATTTTTGCCTCGCTACTGGCAACCGCTGATTCTCTGCGTCGCGGCTCCATGCCTGAGCTGGTACTGGAGATGGGACTTCTCAAGGCTGCTTCGCTCGAGCCGGTGCTGAGCTCAGCGGAAATTCTGGCGCGCCTCGGTGCTATGCCGGGCGGCTCCGGTGGCGCGGCAGCGGGGGGGGCCAAGCGATCGCAACGCCCGGGCAAGACTGCAGCGGCTAGACAGCAAGCACCCGCCCGTGACTCGAGTCCACGGCCGCGCGAGCAAGCCGCGCGCACCGAGCAAGCCTCGCGGCACGCCGAACAGCAAACGACACCGCCCACCGAGAACGAAGTTAGCGGTTCTGTGCCCGACGGTGATCGCGATGGTTCCGAGTGGGAAGCGATTCTTCAAGAGATTCGCGAGCGACTCGGTTTCGATTTGTACGTGACGCTGAGCAACTGCGAGGTCACGAGCTTTGGTCCCGAGCTTCTCGAGCTGCGGCCGGCTCTGGGCAGTTTTCGCCGCAAGCTCGAGGCGCCCAACGCGATTGAACGGGTACGCGAGATCGCAGCCGAACGCTTGGGCTCAAAGCTTGTCGTACGCTTGGCGGGCGACGCTAAGGCGGTGCCGGCCGAGTCGGCCGAAACCATGTCGGTTAAGAGTTTGGAAGACGACAAGACTTCGAAACTCGAGCAGGAGGCGATGGAGGATCCGCTGGTCCGCGGTGCAATTGATGTGCTCGGTGGTAAGGTAGAGAAGATTTCCCGCATCGACGAATAGGAGGAGAGGTACCCGCAGCCATGTCACAGCCAGGAATGATGGATATGCTCAAGCAGGCCCGCGACCTGCAGAAGAAGATGGGCAAGATTCAAAAACGTGTTGCCAAGATGGAGATCACGGCTAGCGCCGGCGGTGGTATGGTTACGGTGGTTGCTAGTGGAGATTTGAGTATCAAGCGGGTAACCATAGAGAACGCGGTTGTCGAGCAGGGCGACGTGCGTATGCTCGAAGACCTGGTAGTTTCGGCGGTCAATGCCGCCATCAAGAAGGCTCAAGATACCATGGCCGAAGAGATGAAAGAGGCCACCGGCGGTCTCAACCTGCCGGGCATGGCCTAGGCGAGATAGCCGCTTGTCTTATACTCCCGCTCTATCACGGCTGGTTCAGCTGCTGGCGCGTCTGCCCGGTATCGGCGAGAAAACCGCTGCCCGGCTGACCTTTTTTATCCTCAGGGCCGACGAGAGCTATGCTCGCGATCTCGCTGCTGCCATCGCCAGCGTCAAGTCCGACACGCGTTTCTGTTCTGAGTGTTTCGCTTTGACCGAGAGCGACCCTTGCACGATTTGTCGCGACCCCAAGCGCGATGAGACCATGATCTGTGTGGTCGAGGAGCCCTCGGATGTGGTGGCGATCGAGCGTGCGCAGGGCTTTCGCGGGCGCTATCATGTCTTGCAGGGAGCGATCTCACCGCTTGATGGCCGCGGCCCCGAGCAACTGAAGATAACCGAGCTACTGCACCGGCTAGAGCCGGGTGTGATTCGTGAGGTTGTGGTTGCTACCAATCCGACCGTGGAAGGAGAGGCCACGGCGGTCTATCTTGCGCGGCTGGTCAAGCCTCTGGACATCGAGGTCAGCCGCATTGCCCACGGCATCGCCGTCGGTGGCAATCTCGAGTATACCGACCAGGTCACCCTCGGCCGTGCTATAGAAGGCCGTCGGCATATGTAGAGCCGACGGCCTTCTACGCAATTATCCCG
>CAZPPZ010000122.1:0-9503 GCA_964588545.1 uncultured Myxococcales bacterium
AATTGGTGACCTCAGCTTTCTTCATGACATCGGTGCTTTGCAGATAGCGGCTCGCCATCAGCTCGATCTGCTGGTGGTGGTGGTCAACAACGACGGTGGTGGTATCTTCTCGTTTCTCCCCCAGGCCGATTGTGTTCCGGAGTTCGAGCGCTTGTTCGCTACCCCCCACGGCCTTGATCTCGAACCCGCCGTGAGTATGTGCGGCGGATGCTTCACCCGGGCGGAGAAGCGCTCAGAGCTGCAAGCGGCGCTCAAGTGCTGGCGTGGTGGCCATGGTTTGCACGTAGTTGAAGTGCCCTGTGACCGTAATCGCGATCGCGATTTGCACCGAGCCATTACCGAGCTTGCGCTGTCCCGTGTGACTGGCTGCGGACTGAGCGTGCTATGAGCGAAGCCCCCTCGATGCACAGGCTGCGAGCACGGCGTGAGCGCATCGTTGAGTTAGGCGAGACCGCCGTTGGCGTAACCGATGCTGGGCCTGATAGCGCAGAGGCACTGTCGGCTGATGTCCCCAGTATAGTTCTACTGCACGGGTTTAGCGGTCGGCGCAGTGGCTGGGAGACTGTGATCCGTGCTTTTGAACGCAGCTGCCGCATTGTCGCCGTGGACCTTCCCGGCCATGGCGACAGCAGGGTGGCCGAGGACCGCGCGCTGAGCATGGATGAAGCCGCGAATCTTCTCGAAGAGACGGTCGCCAAGTTGGCTCTCGAGAGTTTTACTCTGGTCGGCTATTCACTGGGCGGACGTTTGGCTCTGCACTACGCGCTCGCCTTTGCCTCTCGCGTGCAGCGGCTGGTGCTCGAAGGGGTTAGACCGGGCTTGGCGCGAGCGAGCGAGCGCGAGCAGCGTCGTCGTGCAGATGAAGAGCTGGCCGATTTTGTCGAAGCCCGCGGCATCGAGGCCTTTGTCGAGCGTTGGTGTGACATCCCGTTGCTGGCCAGTCAGCGCCAGCTCCCCGCGGTGTTGCGCAGCCGCCTACGCGCCGAGCGTTTGTCTCAGCGTCCGTCCGGCCTAGCCGCCAGCCTGCGCGGAATGGGCGTGGGGGCTCAGGCCTGGCTCGAGCCGCGGCTGTCGTCGATCGATGTTCCGGTGTTGTTGCTGAGCGGCGGGAAGGATCGACGTTTTACCGACACCGCACAGGCGATGGCTGCCTTGCTGCCCCAAGCAATCACCGAGGTGGTCGAGGGTTCTGGCCACAACGTCCATCTTGAAAGGCCAGCGGAGTTCGTCCGCGTGTTGCGCGAGTTTATCGGGCTGCCGAAGACCGCGCAGGCCACTAGCAATGTTCATGAGTAGTCTGCGCTAAGGGAGAAGCTATGAGTATCGAATGGGTCAACGTCAAAGAGTATGAAGACATCACCTACAAGAAGGCTGCTGGCATAGCCCGAATAGCCTTTAACCGCCCCGAGCGCCGCAATGCCTTTCGGCCGCAGACTATCAAGGAACTAATTGAGGCCTTTGCCGATGTGCGCGAGGACGGCGAGGTGGGAGTGGTGATTCTCACCGGGGAAGGAGAGGCGGCATTTTGTAGCGGCGGTGACCAAGGGGTGAGGGGAGCCAAGGGCTACGTCGGAGGGGATGGAGTTCCGCGTCTCAACGTTCTCGATCTACAGAAGATGATTCGCAGTCTGCCAAAGCCAGTGGTGGCGATGGTGGCTGGCTACGCGATAGGCGGTGGCCACGTTCTTCACCTGGTCTGCGATCTTACTATTGCGGCAGACAATGCGGTGTTCGGCCAGACCGGGCCAAAGGTCGGGAGTTTCGACGGCGGTTTCGGTGCCAGCTACATGGCGCGGGTAGTGGGGCAGAAGAAGGCCCGGGAGATTTGGTATCTGTGCCGTCGCTACAACGCCGCTGAAGCCCTGGAGATGGGGCTGGTCAATACCGTCGTGCCTTTGGCCGAGCTAGAGGCAACAACGGTAGATTGGTGTGCTCAGATGTTGGCGCATTCGCCGATGGCTCTGCGTTGTCTCAAGGCCGCGTTCAACGCCGAGACCGATGGCATGGCCGGTATTCAGGAACTTGCGGGTAACACCACACTGCTCTTCTATATGAGCGAGGAGGCTCAGGAAGGACGAGATGCCTTCAACGAGAAGCGAAAACCAGACTTCTCACGCTTCGACCGTTTGCCCTGAGCTGCCGGTGTCACGCTTGGCGATTTGGCTGGCGGCTACCCGGCCGCGGACCCTGGTGGCTGGTGCTGCGCCGGTTTTGGTCGGGCTTGCCGTGGCAAGTAACTCGGCTGGCCTCGACTACGCTCTTGCGGCGCTCACACTGGCGGCTGCGTTGCTCTTGCAGGTGGGCACCAATCTCGCTAACGACTACTACGACTGGGCCAAGGGGATCGATACCGCAGAGCGTCTCGGCCCGCTGCGGGTTACCCAGTCGGGTCTGCTGAGTGCGGCGACCATGCGTCGTGCGATCTCCGTAGTGTTTGCCACCGCGACCTGTATCGGGGCTTGGCTGGTGTTGGTCGGCGGGTGGCCGATTATTGCTATTGGCCTGCTGTCGATCGTGGCTGCGCTGGGCTACAGTTCGGGCCCCTGGCCGCTGGCGGCCCATGGCCTGGGCGAAGTGCTGGCGTTCTGCTTTTTTGGCGTGGTCGCTGTTTGCGGAACCGCCTATCTTCAAAGCGGTAGATTTGATCTCCTGGCCTTGTTCGCATCGGCGCCGATGGGCGCGTTGGCTACGGCGTTGATCGTCGTCAACAATCTAAGAGACATCCCCACCGACACGGCTGCCGGCAAACGCACGGTGGCCGTGCGCATTGGCGATAGCGCCAGCCGTTATGAGTACGCCTGTTTGGTGATCTTGAGCTTCTTGCTCATCGCTGGGTTCGCCGCGTTGGTAAAGGCCAGTGCGGCTCTTGCGCTGTTAGCTGTTCCACTTGGGCTGTATGAGATTCGTTGGGTGTGGGCCAGGACTGGAGCTGAGCTTAACCTCAGCTTGGCTGGTACTGCTCGCCTCTACTCGTTTGTTGCCGGCTTGTTTGTAGTTGGTTTGCTACTGTGAGGATCGCGGGCGCCAAGCTCTATGCCTACAAGCTGCCACTGCGTAGCGCGTTGCGCAGCTCGAGGGCTAGCATAAGCGAACGTGAAGGGTTCATGCTGTTGCTCGAGGGCGCCGACGGCGAACGTGGTATCGGCGAGGCGGCTCCCGTGTACTGGTTGGATGGCGAGAGCCTCGAGCTGGTCGGCCGTGCTCTTGGCATCCTGGTCGCCGAGCTCGATCGTGCGAGGGTTGAGAGCGAGCGGCTGGCCCGGGGTTTGTCGGCACCAAGCGGAGATAGCAGCGCAAGCGAGGCGGCTATTCTCGACGAGCTGCGCTCGTCGAGATCACCAGCGGCGCTGTGTGCGCTGGACAGCGCGCTTCTCGATCTTCGCGGCCGCTCTGAGCGCCGCAGGGCCTGTGAGTTTCTCTCTTCGCTTTCGGTTGACCGCTGCCGGCTTGCACGGCTGTTGACCAAGCGTGATAGCGAGGCTCTGGCCGAAGAGGCGAGGGTTGCGCTGGGCGCAGGTGTAGTAACGCTGAAACTCAAGGTTGGCGCAGATGCTGTGGCGGCTGATGTCGCCCGTGTGCAGGCACTACGTGCTGCTGGTGGTTCTCGTTTGCGCCTGCGTCTCGATGCTAATCGCGGCTGGAGCTTCGCTGACGCTCGTGGTTTCTTGGCGGCTATTGGTCCAGAGTGCATCGACTATATCGAGGAGCCTCTGGCCGACGCCGATGCCGAGTCGCTAGCCGAGCTCCGCGCTGTTACCAGGGTATCGGTTGCGGTGGATGAGTCGCTGCGTGATCATCACGACTTGCAACGCTTTGCGACTGCGTCGAGTTGTGACGTCGTGGTTGTGAAGATCGCGCGACTGGGCGGGCCGAACCGGGCGCTCGCGATTGCGCGAGCGGCTTCGGCGTATGGGCTGCGCGTGGTGTTCACCGATTCTATCGAGACCGTGGTTGGCTGTGCTGCAACCCTACATACGGCGCTTGCTCATAGCGCGACTCCAGAGCCTCTAGGGCTTGGTGGTGGCGTTTTGCTCGGTGGCCCCGCGCCGCTAGTGCCGAGCTGGCGAGACGCGGTGAGGGTGGACGGGCCAGGCCTCGGTGTGGACGCAAGTGCGGTGCTGGCGGCTCTGAGGTGAACGAGGTTGAGCGACAAGTGCATGCGGGCTCAGCGTGGCTCAGTGCTATGGCTCGGCGGCGCCCCGACGCGTTGGCGCTACTGTGTTGCGACGAGGCGCTGAGCTTCGGCGAGTTGGAGCGGGCTGCGCGCACGATTGCTGCGAAGTTGACCTCGGCAGCCGTGGGTCGCGGTGATCGTGTTGCCCTGTTGTTGGAGCCCGGTCGACGCTTCGTCGAGATCTATCACGCTCTGCAGATGCTCGGCTGCGTATCGGTGGTGCTCAACGGCCGTGCGAGCACTTCGGAGTTGCAGCGACAGTTGTCTCACTGTCAACCAGCTCTGCTTCTCTTTGACCACGGCCGTCAGCGTATCGCCAAGAGCGTGTGTGGCCCGAGCGAGGTAGTGGGCTGCCGAATGCTCGACGCCAATCAAGAACTCGACACCTTGGCACCGTCGGGTCAGCCGCCCGAGCGTATTGAGCTCGAGGCACTTCACTCGATCGTCTACACCTCGGGTTCAAGCGCTCTACCAAAGGCGGTGATGCTCACCAACGCCAATCACGCGGCCAGTGCTCGTGGTGTAGCCCAGCGGCTTGGTCTTACGCCGGGCGATCGTTGGCTTGCGGCCATGCCTCTATGCCACGTCGGTGGCCAGGCTATCCTGTTGCGCTCGGTGCTGAGCGGCTTTAGCGTGAAGCTGCACCCGCGCTTTGAGGTTGAAGCCGTGCATCAGGAACTGGTCTCTGGCGATACAACTGTTGTGTCGCTAGTGCCGACAATGCTAGCACGGCTGGTGGCAAGGGCAGGGGCAAGCGCGGAGCGCGTGTATCCTCCTGCGCTGCGCAGTGCGGTTGTAGGTGGCGCTGCGTTGAGTGGTTTCCTCGCAACTCGCTCGCGAGCCTTGGGGCTGCCGGTGATGGCCAGCTATGGGCTTAGTGAGACGGCCTCGCAGATCACTACGGCAGGCGTGGACGACGATTCGGGATCGTGCGGGCTACCACTCGACGGTGTAGCCTTGGAGATCACCGATGCAGACTCAGACGGTTGGGGCGAGATCCGTGTATGCGGCGAGCAGGTGACCCCAGGCTATTTTCGCGCCGAAGCGATGACGAGCGCGGCGATAAGCGAAGGTTGGCTGAGTACCGGTGACTGCGGACGCTTGGATGAAGTTGGTAGACTGCACGTCGCGTGCCGACGCAGCGACATGATCATCAGTGGCGGAGAGAACGTCTCGCCGCTAGAGGTAGAAGCGGTACTTGAAGACCACGAGCAGGTTGTCGAGGCACTGGTGTTTGGCGTTGACGATGATGAGTGGGGCCAGGTTGTCGAGGCGACCATCGTGTTGCGTGATGGTGACGATGGCCTCAGTGATGCACAACTCACGAGCTGGTGCCGAGGCTTCCTGTCGGGCTACAAGGTCCCGCGGCGTTTCAACAGGGCCGCGGCGTTGCCGCGGACGGTGACCGGGAAACTGCTGCGCGCTCCTCGCTAAGCCAGTGAAAACGCGTCGATTGCTGGAACGGTGGCGTAGACTCCATTGGGTGGGTGGCGCTTTGTGCTTTTCATGACCGGGCTCAGAGGTAAGGATTGACGCAGGCCCTGCAGGGCACTAGCGTCGCCGGGTAGTCTGTGTCGAGTAGCGAGTAAGCGGGTAGGGAAAATGGCTCAGGTCAGAATCAGGGAGCTACGTATCGCGGTCGGCAGCGGCCTGGTGTTGGCCGGGGATGCCTGGGGCGAGCCGGACGCTCCGCCTGTTCTGCTCTTGCACGGTGGCGGACAGACTCGTCACGCCTGGGGAGACACGGCAAAACGTTTGGCGCAGTCGGGGTTCTATGCGCTTGCCCTCGATCTTCGCGGCCACGGAGATAGCGACTGGTGCGCGGATGGCAACTACTATCCCGATCATTACGTCGATGACCTGCGCGGCGTCATGCAGACGTTTGATACTCCTCCGGCTCTGGTCGGTGCGTCGCTCGGCGGCATGATTTCATTGCTCTGCGAGGGCGAAAAGCATCCGGGTAGCGCCCGTGCTCTGGTGCTCGTCGATGTAACCCCACGGATCGAGCGTGAAGGTGTTGATCGTATAGTGGCGTTTATGACTTCGTGTCCCGAAGGGTTTGCGAGTCTCGAGGAGGCGGCGGATGTGGTCGCTGAGTATTTGCCTCATCGACGGCGGCCACAGAGCCTCGATGGGTTGAAACGCAATCTTCGTCGAGGCGACGATGGCCGTTACCGCTGGCACTGGGACCCACAGTTCTTAGAGCGAGCCGCCGGTGGAGATGAGCAAGAGCGCAAACAGTGGCCCGAACGGCTCGACAGGGCTTCGCGCCGCCTAACCATCCCGACGCTGCTCGTACGTGGCAAGCTCAGCGATATCGTCAGTGAGCAGGGGGCCAAGCATTTCCTCGAGCTCGTTCCCCACGCGGAATTCCTTGATGTCGACGACGCGGCACACATGGTAGCCGGCGATAAGAACGACATCTTCGGCGATGCCATCGTCGAGTTTTTGGCGCGCAACGCTCTGCATTCTAATTCGTCCGCGGCTTGATATCTCTCGCTCTGTGGCTTGTTCGGCCTCCAGTAGTCGAGGCAAGCTTAGCGCTGTCTGGCACTCCACACTAGCGAGTCGGCGACTCATAGGTGGCTAACCACCGTAGAAAACCTTTTCACCCAAATCGCGGAGGGTGAGTGTAGCATCCTCCGGTCTGCTCTCCACATCGCCGGTGCTTCCGGCTTCAACTACCTCACCCAAGAAAAGTGAATGGTCACCCTATTGGTGATGGCGAGTAAGGCTTGATGCCAGCAGCGCGAATTTGCAGCAGGTCGTGGGAAATCAAGAGTCCGACATTGTCGTTGTTGCCGAATTCGGCGAGTAGACGTCGCAAGCGGGAGAGTCGTGCGCTGCTTTCTGGTACGACGAAGCGGCTGTAAAGGAATGGTTTGGGGATGTCGAGGCGTACACCGTCGATATGGTTGACCACATCGCCGGCGAACACCCAATATTTTGAGTTCTGTGCGCGACCAACCCGGGCTACAAAAATCGAACTTCCCGGCGTATGGCCAGCGCCTTCTAAGACGACTAGTCCGGGAAATTCCGGCAGCTCGAACCGTGGTCCCTCGCTTAGTACCTCAGTCGGCGCACAGCGGGCCTGTTGCAGGTGGTGGCGTCCAGCCCTGGTAGTGTAGTTGCCAAGGCGACTCTGCAGCGGCGTTTGGTATACAGTCGGGGGGTGGGGGTTGTGTGTACATAGAGACACAAGCCCGGAGGTGTGATCAGGGTGTAGGTGGGTGAAGCCTACGCCCGCTACCCATTCAGCCGCAGCTCCGAGCTGCTCGGATACGGAACCATGGGCTTGTAGCGGGCCAGCTCCGAAGCGCTGCATGGTCTTGCCAAAGGCCGTTGCGTCGTCGATCGACATGCCGGTGTCGATGAGGAAGATACTCCCGTCGGCCCACTCGAGAACGAAGGCTGTGTGGCTCATCACGTAGGCGGCGGGGGGGCCAGGATCTAGCGAATCCTCAAGAACCATCGACCGTGGGCACGGTTGGCTTGCGGTGTTGATGTAGGACAGCCGCAGCGGGAGATTCGACTCAGGAAAACCGGCTAGTATGCTTGCTGGAGACGGTAGTTGCGGGGTTATGCGAGAGATCTGCCGGTGCGCAAGCCCCAGCGCGACCGATCCCGCCGCTAGTGAGAGCGAGAGCAGAACCCCGGCCGTTACGAGGATGCGACGAATCATTGGAGCGCAATTCTAACGGCCGGCCTATGCTGATACGAGCTGCGCGCGACTCGCTGCCTGCACCCTCAAGGCCTGAGCATCCAGCCCGAAAGGGTTTGTACCCAAATCGTGGTCAACGACGCAATATCGTTTACCCCCGAGACTTGTACCGTCATGGTCGAGCGAGTCGCAGTCGAGAAGTCGCCATACGCTTTTACCTTGAAGTTGTACCAGGTTGTGAGTCCTTCCTGCCTGAAGCGGGTTCGTACGAGGGATAGGCCTCCACGGATCCCATCACTTCTTCTCGCCGATGCGTCCTTGAAGCGGAATGCCGAGTGTCTCCTTGGCATGAGGTCGCCTATCTCAAGTGTCGCTTGGTATACAACTCCACCGGCGTCACTGACAAGGATCCCAAAACCGTCGAACAGTGGATCAATGGTGGTCGGGTCTACCGCTACGCGGCCACGGAAGGAGAGGCGATCTTTCCCCGTTGCACGTAGCTTTATCTTACTCGGTAAGATGGACAGGAACTTGCAGTCGCTGACGTCTTGGCAGATCGCGTCACATGCTGGGAATAGGTTGTTCTGACAGTCTGGGTCTTGGCAGGCGATGAGACCATCGCCATCATTGTCAACTAGGTTGTTGCAGATCTCGGCAGAGGGCGGGTCGCACTGTTCCGCACATATGGTGTCCACAACGCCGTTACCACAGAGTGTCCCTCCCGCGACGCATATACCCCCGCTACAGGTGTCGTTGGGCGTGCACGGGTCGCCATCGTCACATACCCCGCCCTCGTTGAGCGGAAGGAGACCGCAGGCTCTAGCCGCTTCCACACAGAGTCCGGTTCCACAACTACTTGTCTGAGCGGAACAGTCGACCGGGGTCCCAGGCAGGCAAGCTCCGGTTGTGCTGCACGATTCTTGTCCATCGCAGAATAGACCGTTACTACAGTCGGAATCGACGGGGAATACGTTGCAGCTGTCGGTAACCTCGTTGCACACCCCGAATCCACAGGCTAGTCCCACCAGGACTGCGTTGCAGTCAAACGGAGTGCCAAAGGTGCAGCCGATGGATGCTTGGCAGATTTCGCTGCCATTACAGAATAGTCCATCATCACAGAGGACGTCATTGGTGACGTTCAGGCATGCGGCGGTAAGCTCGTCACAGCTGTCCACTGTGCAGGCGATGCCGTCGTCGCAGCCGACTGCGGTGCCGGCCTGGCAATCCAGAGTGGGATCGCAGGTCTCGACGCCATTGCAGAACAAACCATCATCGCAGAGGGCGTCGGTAGGAGTGTTCGTGCAGCTGTCGGTGGCCTCGTCACAGGCTCCATCGACCGTGCATACGATTCCATCGTTGCAGCTTATCGGTGTGCCGGGCTGGCAATCGTTAATGGCGTCGCAGGTCTCCACGCCGTTACAGAAGAAGCCGTCGGCGCACAGGCTGTCGGCCGGGAAGTGTAGGCACGATGCCGAACCTTCGTCGCACCCGTCGACTGTGCACAGAACACCGTCGTCGCAGCTAAGCGGTGCGGCCGCCACCTGGCAGTCCAGAGTTATATCGCAGGTTTCCACGCCGTTACAGAATACGCCGTCATCGCAGAGCGAATTGGCAGGGGTATGTACGAAAACGTCGTTTCCTGCGTCACAGCTATCGACGTGGCTCTGC
>CAZPPZ010000123.1:0-9472 GCA_964588545.1 uncultured Myxococcales bacterium
CCGTAGCTCAGCTGGATAGAGCGCCGGGCTTCGAACCCGTAGGTCGCAGGTTCGAATCCTGCCGGCCGCGCCAATTTTTCTAAGGTCCGTACCGGGGACGTGGTTTACACGTTCATACCGGAGAGACGCTTACGCTTTGAGCACAAGCGGATGCGGGGGCGGGACTGCACGCGCAGACATAGGTAGCCCCGTCCGCACGAAACGGCTACGAATCGGCTCTCGCTCGCAGACGACCTGACCCCTTGTAGCAGGATGTCGTGTGTCTAGTATGTGGAGGCCGACAACCGGCCGGAGAGGTTTGAGATGTTTGATTACTCGATGGATCACATTTTTTCTTACAGCGTGACGCTCGACGCGAATATGGAGGCCATCGGAGCCACACCTAGCGGGTTTCGCATCAACGTATACGTAACCGGCGGGCAGATGACGGGACCAATGGTGCGCGGGAAGGTTAGGCCGGTTGGCGCCGACTGGCTGACGGTACGCGAGGATGGTGTCGGCATACTGGATGTTCGGGCGACCATGGAGACCGACGACGGCGCGCTGATCTACTGTGCTTACCAAGGGGTCGCGGATGTCGGCGAGGATGGTTATGCCCGCTTCGTACAGGGCGATCCGCCGGCCAAGTTGACGATTCGTGCGGTGCCACGATTCGTGACTTCGCATGCCGATTACCTGTGGCTTAACCGCCTACAGTGCGTCAATATCGGCGAGGTCGACCTGCAGGTGCCCGTGGTCAACTACGATGTCTACGCCCTGCGTTGATTCGGGGCTCTCTCGGGTATGATTGGGGCCCCAGGGCCGCAGGTCGATGTACACAGCCAGCAGCTGAACTCGCAGTACACGTGATTGCTCATGTCAGCGGGCAGCCGATTGTATCGGTTTACGCAGCGACGGGTTTCGTGGAGGAAGGTTTCAAGAGGCAAGTCGGTCCGCTTTCGGGCTTAGTGGCAGTGTAAGGACGATGATCGGTGGCCCGCTTGTAGCAGGTCCTAGGTCTAGGGCCACGCAGGGCGAAGATCCGAGATACTCACGGCCGGGTGCGGGGAAATCGGCCGGCCTCCCGGCGCCGACGCGTCGACGACAACTATGGAGAACTGTGATGCTTGCGGTGTGGAAGCTGTGCCCGCAACGTTACATGAGAATAGTTTTACTGGCCCGGTGATGCCGGTCGGACCTACGATGGCGGCTTGGAAGCAGGCGGATGTCCTCGGGTCGATTGTGGAGCAGTATTCGCCGGAGTTCGTGTCGTTATTAAACGACGTAAAAGTGTTTATGCCGGAGTAGGGCCAGCATTGGGTATCGTCGCCGTTTCCAAGGATGGACGCCTGGGCCGGATCGTAGGCAACAGTGATTTGCAGAGCACCGATTGCCACGGGGGCGTCGAGACGAAAGTCCATCTTGTAGGAGTCGACTGCGAGGCACTCACCGCCGAAGCACGCAAATCCTGATCGGCATTCACCCGCGCAGGTTGAAAGCGTTGTGCTGGTTGTCGAGGTCGTGGTCCTGGACACTCCGCTACAGTCGATTGCACCGACGACCATATCGGCTGGGCGTCGTCCATTGTCACCATCGCTCGCGGCGTTGAGTACTTCGATGTCGAGGTCCTCAACTTCCAACGGTCGCGTGCCGACAAAACGGCAACGGATAACGTCGTTGGGACCCAGGAAGGTCCTATTGCCGAGAATCCCCAGATAGATCTTCCTGTCTGGTCCCGACGTGCAAGCCCCGCTCTGACCATCACAGGTATTGTTGAGAGAGACGGCGATGTTCTCGACCAACGCTACACACTCTACCTCAGCTCCGCCGCCAATGAACATTCCCGGGGCTCGGCTGTAGTCTAGGGTGAAATCGAGGGTAGACAATTCCACGGCACTGTCGAGCCGCAAGATGACATCACACTGGGCCTCGCTAGCAGCACTGGGACCGGTGGTCGGCACGCTATCTTGAACCGTCGCGACGTCGCCGCAGCCACAAAAAACCCCAACCGTGAGAGCCAAAATTACCGCGAGCCTGGGTGTACGATATCTTCGGAATCTTCGGAGTGAAGGCAGCATTATCACGAGCCTACGGCCCGCGGAGAACTTCGGCAACCGCGACCAAAGGCCTAGCCCAACGGGTAGGGATAAGTCCGTCTCCTAAGTAGGCGAATTGTCGGGGTCTAGCCAGGGTGAACAATAGAAGTAGTACGCGCGGCCGCGGGAAAGTGTTTGCATCTGGTTTTGGGCCAGCAGTCGACAGTGACGCCCATGGCGGAGACAACGTGGATCTAGAAGCGACAGGCAGTAGTATCTCGAAAGGCGCGTGGGGCTGTTGATTATGGCCGTTGCCCCTTCTCCGGTGTCTTAGATATCTGCAAACAGGGTCTTTACGCATCGCTCGATCCGGCCTATGTTCGCGCTATGCGAACCGCCGCATGGGCGATGCGGGCGTCAGCCTTACTCGTTGTCCTTACTGGGTTACCCCCGGCGGCGGAAGCCCTGAGTGTGGGCTCGCTGCGCCAGGTTGGCGATCTGCGCGGAGTGGAGCTTCCGCCAAGTTCGCTCGACTGTCCAACCGCTGATGCGCTTATCGACCACTGGGAATTCGAACTCGACTTTGACCCCTACGAAACCTGGTTGCGCTTGTGGCGCTCTAGTCGTGACCGCCAGGGCCGGGAACTAGAGCCGCGGCGCCTGCTACTTGAACGCGACATTGGTCGTGCCAACTCGGTGGCTCGCCAATGCCGCAGCGACGGAGGAGTGCTGATCTCGACCTACACTCGCGAGGCCGGCTGTACGCGTCTGATCGAGGAGTTGGATCGTGACGGCATGATCGACGCCTTTGCCTGTGTTGAGGCCAGTGGCCGGTTCGGCTTCCCGGGCTCTTCGTATCATGTGGATCTAAGCCTTGGTGATGGTTCTTTTTTGGTGGCCGGCAGTGGCCGCGACGTTAACCTCCGAGCTGATCGCGATAGTGTGGTGGGGGCGGCGCGCTATTCGAGCGCTGAAGGATGGGTGGAAGCTGAGGCGGCGTTTGTCGGGTCCACAACCGACAACATCTCCGGGGTTGCGGTGGCCAGCGACGCGCTCGGCGGAATACTTATCATTTGGACGGTGACCGACGCAAGCGGAGTTGGCTCGTTGTGGGCGCGTCGTCTTGATCGCAGTGGCCGCCCACGCGGCGACGCGATCCGTGTGCATCAAGCCCCGCTCGGGCTGCGACACGGCTCGGCTGTGGTTGCCACCGGCCCGGGCGAGTTCGTCGTCGCTTGGCGTAGTTTCGAGGGGCCGGGTTGGTTGGGGCGCAGCGTAGCGTTTGCGTCGAGCGTAACGACGACTCTACCGACCGCGACGACCACAACCACAACGTTATCCGCCTACGAGGTTCCGCGACTGGATCAGGCCACCGAGCTTGCTGTGGCGGATTGGTTGGGGGAGAGCGATCTTGCCACGGACGGCGACGGCACCTGGATGGCGGTATGGCGCGCGCCGGGGGATCTCGGCGGTACGCGTGGCTTCGTAAGTGCTTCCTGGAATGATGGTCGCAGCTGGAGTGAGCCCTTGGCGTTGCCCGAGGCGACGGTCGCGTGGCAGGAGCGAAGCTATGGGACCCACGAGAGCACCGGCATAAGCATCGCGAGCGACGGCGAGGGGACGTGGATTGTCGCGCTCATGCGCCAGCCTCAGCGTTGGGAGTGTTGGGTAGAGCTGGTAGTCTCGACCGACAACGGCCGCAGTTGGCAGCCCTCTGGTGTTGAGTCTGAGGACTATGGCCGCCTGGTTACTTTTCCTGAAACCTATGACGACCAGAGTTGCCGTGGGACCGACATTGCCTGGGCTGGTGGAGAAGAGTGGGTGTTTGCGTTGTCCTGTTTGGCCGACGGTGACGGATATTTCGACAGTGCTCAGGTCTTCCTTGCCTCCAGTGGCGACGGCGGCTGGTCGTGGCAAGGCAGCTCTTGGCCGCTAGAGGATGCGATCGACCAAGGTAGCAACTCCGCGCCAACCATTGTGACTACGCGCGGCGGCGCGAGCGTTGTCGCGTGGCGTAGTAACGATCTTCGCGCGACACAGTGGTCGGGGCCGCCCGTGGCTTCGTTGTCGCCTGCGGGTGAGCCGAGAACATGGATATCAGGCCTCGATCCCTATCCCGAGACCTGGCTGCATCCCTACGGGCTTTCCTTGGCTAGCGGCTCCGAGGGCGCGCTGGTGGCGGCTTGGCCTGCGCGTGATTTCAGCGCTGCCTCGCACGGCTGGGACCCGGATATAGTCGTGGCGCGCAGCGACGATCTCGGTTCGAGCTGGTCGCTGCCCAGCGCTGTGGCTCCATACGCGCTGTGGGACGGAGCGGTAGACGCGACGCCAGTGCTGGCTGCGGGCGCGGCTGGCCACTACTTGCTGGCCTGGCAGTCCTATCTTGGTGAACGTCGTTTGAGCGGCGGCGAAGTAGTACTCGCATTCTCGGATGATGCGGGCCGCTCGTGGTCAGCGCCGCTGCTGGCGAATTCGTCGGCTGACGGCAGACGGGCTCTGGTGCAGCGACTGGTTGGCGACAAGCGTGACAGGTGGGCTTTGTTGACGCTAACGTCGTCCTCGACCGAAGCTGCTTTGACACGCGTGGTCGTGTCTATGACTTCTGCCGACTGCGGTGATGGGGTTGTAGACGACGATGAGTACTGCGACGACGGCAACGCAGTAGATGGTGACGGTTGCGACAGCAATTGTACCGCGACCGCATGCGGGAATGGTGTGGTCAGCGCGGGCGAGACTTGCGACGATGGCAATCCGTGGCCCGGCGACGCGTGTAGCCCGACCTGTGAGCCGACGTATTGTGGTGATGGGGTCGTTCGAACAGGTGTCGAGGCCTGCGACGATGGCAACCGAATCGACGATGACGGATGCCTGAGCGGTTGTGAGGAAGCCGTCTGTGGAGACGGCTTCCTCTGGCGTAACCACGAGCAGTGTGACGACGGTAACCAAGTGGACGGCGACGGTTGCGACTCGAACTGTACGCTTCCGCGCTGTGGCAACGGTGTTGTCAACGCGGGTGAGCAGTGCGATGACGGCGATAGCGATGATTCCGACGGGTGTTTGCACAACTGTAGGTTAAACGTATGTGGCGACGGCTATCGTCTGAGAATTGGTCGTGGCCGCGAGGCCTGCGATGACGGCAACCTAGTTGATGGCGACGGCTGCGACAGCAACTGTCATCCTACCGGCTGTGGCAATGGGATCGTTACCGCTGGAGAAGATTGCGATGATGGCAACCGGCGAGACGACGATTACTGCGGCGCGGACTGTCGTTTCGACGAATGCGGAAACGGCCGCGTCGGTCGTCACGGACGAGAGCGTGAGGCTTGCGATGACGGTAACCTGGTCGATGGCGATGGCTGCGACAGCAACTGCACGCTTAGCGCCTGTGGTAACGGAATTGCAACCGACGGCGAGCAGTGCGACGACGGCAACGCTTCGAGCCTGGACGGCTGTTTGCCCGGGTGCGTCAACAATATTTGCGGCGATGGTTACGCGTGGATCGGCGTTGAGCAGTGTGACGACGGCAACGTTCGTGACGGTGACGGGTGTTCAGCGGCTTGTGAAGTAGAAGGCCTGTGTGGAGATGCTGATGGCGATGGCGTCGTCACCGCTACCGATGCCCGCCATGTACTTGCTTACAGCGTGGCTCTGCTGAGCAGTTGCTCTGAGTATGTATGCGATGTTGATGCGAATGGGTACATCAACGTCCGCGACGCCAGGGCGATTCTGTTGCAAGCCGTGGGGTTGCGCGAGGGAGTATTCTGCGTAGCGAGTCGGATGACCGTGGTGTTTCGGCTGGCGAGTCCGGTGGTATTCTCCGCGCTTCAGTTTGGCGTAGACTATGCTCAAGCGTCAGGTGAGTTCGCCGGTGATCGAGGAGCTGCGCAGTGCGAGTCGATGCTCGAGTCTGGGTTCCGGAGCTTCAACAACCAGCTTGACGAACGCATTCTTAATATAGCACTGGTCGACATCCTGGGTGTCGAGGGACCAGCGGATCTAGTTGCCTGTACGTTTCTCAGCCCCGGACACTTCGACCGCACGCAGCTGCAGATAGACGTGGTAGATGCGGCAGCTCCCGGGCTCACGCCGATCGTGCCGCGGCCGCTGATCACGGTGTCGCTCTCCCCAGCTCGCGCTCACTGATGGGGTCGGAGGGGAGGCCCGCGCCTTGAATCCTACTATCTGGCCGCAGCTGCTTACCGCTACCGGCGCTCCCACCTGAAATGCTCTAAGGATCCAGCGCGAGTCAGTATCCACGTGGTCCATGTCTCCGGCCACCGCCGCGCGCTTGCGGCGTAGCACGGGGATTACACAGAGAAAGTTGATGGCAACTGCACTCGAGCCCGAGACCACCAATAGCAGTTACCAGCCCCGTAGTAGCTCAACACGCACGAGCAAAATACCGGTGAGCAACACCGCAATGAGTAGCGGAATCTCGATTGCCCGATAGATCCTGTCGTGGTAGTGCGCCACCTGTACTCGCACAGCAGGATTGGACCGTGCGGAACTCTCTAACCGCATCTCGACAGCGACACAGCCCGCCAGCAACCGAGGGCCAACACATGAAGGGACGTGATTAGGTTCAGCGTGCTTCTCCTAGTGGAACTCCCGACACGCACACGCCCGCCATCCTAAGCAACCGTGATGGCTGTGGAAGCATCGCCCGGCGCGGCGGCTCTAGTAGTCAAGTCTCCCAACCTCGTACCACGACATCATCGTTGCTAATAGTTGGGGCCTAGAGCCGTGCTCGCCGCGACCCGGGATACGTTTGTGCAGTTACAGCGCCCGCGGGCGGCACATTCTCCATTGACAGCATGGCGACCACCGTGTTTGACTAGAACACAGCGTTACTGCCGCGACGCTACACGCCCATCGGCGCCCATGTGATTGAGGGCGATATGCCGCCAAGTAGGAGAATTGCCATGCTGTTCGTCGCGACAAGATTGCGTATCGCTGTACTGACCGCGTTGTTGCTAGCGACGGGTTTGTTGCAGGCCACCACTGCTGTTGCCCACGATGACGATCATCACCGTTTGGCCGGCGATAAGCTGAGCATGCGCGATCCGCTGGCCAAACCCCACAAACGTAAGTTCAGCTTCCGGGTGAAGAATCAGTTAGCCATTCAGCCGGACATGACGAGTAACCCAGCGACCTTTGGTTCGAGTCTGATCGTGCGCGGCGCCGGTGTTGGCGACGGTGATACCGACGTCCTCTACCTCGACACCGCCAACTGGAAGGCCATGGGCTCGAAGGGCTGGAGTTACAAGTCGAAGGTGCTTGCCGGCACCGGTGTACAAAAGGTTAAACTCAAGAGCGGTAAGTCCGGCGGTATGCTGCAGGTGAAAGCGAAGGGTAGCTCGTGGCCGTTCGTCATCACCCAGCCCCAGCAGAACATCGAGATTTCTCTGAGCATCGGTGCGCATGTCTACTGTGCCGACTTCGGCGCTGGTGACCTGTCGCGCAACGAACCCGAGCGCATAAAGGGTGGGGGGGCTGCGATCCCACTCGAGTGTGCAGCGGTGTGTGGTAACGGCATCCTCGAACTCGGCGAGACCTGTGATGATGGCAATCGCGACAACAACGATACCTGCACCAATACCTGTACGAGCTGCTCTGGGCAGGTGGACTTCAACAGCACCTTCGAGGGACTGCAAGCCCTGCTCTTCGAGAGTGCGACCTACGGCTGCGCCAACGATCTCTGCCACGGTCTAGCGGCCCAAGGCGGCCTCTCTCTGACCCACGCTGATGCCTATGCCAGCCTGATCGGCGTTCCCTCGTCAATCGATCCTACGGTGCTGAGGGTCTTTCCCGGCGATCAGGATCTGAGCATGCTGTATCTGAAGATCGCGGCCAAGACGCTCGCGCTGCCTGGGATTCCCGGATCGCCGATGCCAGCT
Source organism: uncultured Myxococcales bacterium (assembly GCA_964588545.1). GTDB lineage: Bacteria > Desulfobacterota > Binatia > UBA1149 > SPBQ01 > CAZPPZ01. The sequence continues at coordinate 7,913 of CAZPPZ010000123.1, forward strand.
AACTTCGAGACCGTGACGGTAGATCTGCTCGAGGCCTTGCGCTTGTGGATACGCGCGGCCGCGCCGCAGACAGGGGTGGTCGCCGGTACCGCAGAACTGCTGGGCTCGTGCTTGCCACCGCCTAACCCCAACAAGATGCCGCAGCCTGATCCGCCAGCGCTGGGCGCCGGTGCGCAGTTCCCGCAGCCCGCCTACTTATTGGGCGCGCAATCGGAGACCGAGCTCTGTGTTGCTAGCTACTACGATCTCACCGCGCCGGGGCTGGTGCCGCCTCAGAACCGCATACCATGTCCGCCCGGAGCATTCTCCGGGACCAATCCCAGCGGCGAGTGTTTTACTCACAACAAGACCTTTCTTGCCCTGGACCCGCAATCACATCACGAAATCGTCATGATCTATGCCGGTGCTGCCGACCAGACCGATCCGGGATGGGGAGCATGGACCTGTTATCAGGGCAGCAACGCCGGCCAGCCCTGCGATCCTACCGCGCCCGCTGTTTGTCCCGGTGGTGTTTGCGGTGGCGCTGCCGTGCCTGGGTTTGCCTGCACAGGATACGGTCCCGCTGACCTGCTGGTCACTACTCCCAATATCGTCGTTGCTCAGGAGTCGACGACGACCAACCAGCTATATCCTCAGGTCTACGAAGTCCTGCCGCTGCAGGGGATAATCGTGTGGAACTCTCACGCGTTTAACTTGACCGCTCAGGACACGGAGCTCAATGCGTGGCTGAACGTCGACTTTACCGCCGACCAGACCTACGCGGGCCAAGAGTACTTCGACTCTCGCTTCATATTTGCTCAAGACGTGGCGCCGTATGCGCAAGAGGAGTATTGCGCGACCGTGACCACTGCCGAGGGCACGCGCTTGTTCGCGCTTAGCTCGCATACTCATCAGTGGGGTAAGCGTTTCCGGATGTGTTCGCCAGCCACGCCTTGTGGCAACGGCGGGCCAAGTCCGCAAGGAGGATTGCTCACCGATCCTGCCTGCCCGCCCTGCGATCCCAACAGCCTCATATACGAGAGCTTCGAGTATTCTGATCCACTCAATCTGAAGTGGGGGCCGCAGTTCGCGCCTCCTTACGATCAGCCCCTTATTCTAAGTGGCACGGTGGCGCAGCGCACTATCAAGTTTTGTGCGTTGTACGACAACGGCTTGAGCGATCCTGCCGAGCTAAAGCTACAGTCGACCTCACCACCGGCACCGCCGGGAGGTGTTGGTGGCCCCTGTTCCGATGCCGAGGTGAAGTGTGTAGGCGGCGCCAACGTCGGACAGTTGTGTTTTGGCAACGATGCTAACTGTCCAGGCTCGGTCTGCGACGCGTGTAACGTCAAAGGCGGTTCAACCACCGGAGACGAAATGTTCATCGCCTTCGGCAAGTTCTTTGTGATGCCATGAGGGATAAGTCCGTCTTGTAAGTAGCGGATTTCCTTGATGGTGCTCTGGCCAGAGGCGGGCCTAGCCGCGAGCCAGCCGCAGGGAGAAGCCCAGCAGGAGGATCGCGGATCCGCCGATCTCCGCCAGCCTCAACAGGCGGCAGAAGACCCGGATGGCGGCTCGCCG
>CAZPPZ010000124.1:0-9436 GCA_964588545.1 uncultured Myxococcales bacterium
GCAATCAACACGTAGTCTCAGTGCAGCAGCAGTGTCATCCCAAACCCCACACCAACGCCGTTGACTGCGGCCACCAGAGGTTTGTCGAACACACACAAGCAATCCATAAGAGCCCGAAAGCCATTGTCGGAACTCTCATCCGAGGTATCAATGGCCGCCATCTCGGAGATGTCTTGGCCCGCTGAGAACGCATCACCGGCACCGGTGACGACGACAACCCGCACCGCATCGTTGGCCTGAGCATCTGCTAGTGCATCGCGCATCTCGCCCCAGGCCTGGGCGTTGAAAGCGTTCTTGCGACGGGGCCGATTCATGGTCAGCAGCAACACGCCGCCGTCGAGGCTCTCTAGGATGGTCTGGCGTTCCATCAAGACGGTGCGACTACGAAGCCGTCCTTTATGGGTTCACGCTCGGCAAAGTAAGGTGAAAGCTGAGAGGCCACGCCCTCGAGCGTCCAAGGCTGCGAGCTTTCAAACCTCGTGTCGGTGCCAGGGCGATCAACCATAGTGATGTGCTTACCGTAAACCACCATTACATAGCCCGAGGCACGCTCAGCCTGGGGGGAGGCCAGGTAAGCAACCAGCGGCGAGACGTTCTCGGCGGCAAACACATCGAAGCCGTCCTCGGGCTTGGCGAACATCTCGGCAAACGGCCCCGAATCGTTCATGCGCGTGCGCGCCCGCGGCATGATGACGTTGGCCGTAACCCCATAGCGCTCGAGCACCTGAGCCGCACACATCGTCATGGCGACGATCCCAGCCTTGGCAGCCGCGTAGTTGGGCTGGCCCGCCGATCCAAAAATAAAAGCCTCAGACGACGTATTGACTATGCGGCCATAGACGGGGCCTCCTAGCTGCTTGGATCGGCCGCGCCAGTACTCGCTGGCAAAACGCATGGTGCAGAAGTGACCTTTTAGGTGAACACGGATTACCGAGTCGAACTCGTCCTCGTCCATGTTAAACAGCATTCGGTCGCGGCAAAACCCAGCGTTGTTTACCAGGATGTCGAGCTGCCCGAACTCACTGACAGCCTTAGCGACCAGGGCTCGAGCATCGTCCCAATTAGCCACGTCACCAAAATGCGCGACGGCATCGCCGCCCAACTGTTTGATCTCATCAACAACAGCGTGCGCAGCCTCCTGGTCGCGGCCACAACCATCCGCGCCAACACCGAGGTCGTTTACCACGACGCGCGCGCCGTGCCTGGCCAACTCCAAAGCTTCGGCACGGCCAAGCCCGCGCGCCGCGCCGGTTACGATTGCAACTTTGCCCTCAAGCATCACATTCTCTCCAAGATCGTGCCGGTGCCAACCGAGGCGCCGCAGCACATCGAAATATAGGCGGTGTTGAGATCGCGGCGCTCGAGTTCGTGCAACGCGGTGACCAACAGCCGGCAGCCGGTTGCGCCCACCGGATGGCCAAGCGCAATGGCTCCGCCGTTGACGTGGAGCTTGTCGCGATCGACGTCAAAGGCCTGGACCCAAGACAACACCACCGCCGCAAAGGCCTCGTTGACCTCGTAGAGGTCGATGTCGCCAAGCTTCATTCCCGACTTGGCAAGAATTCGCTCGGTGGCATCGATGGGGCCCTCAAGCAGGTAGTAAGGATCAGAGCCTACCACTACGTCCCACAGTATTCTCGCCCGCGGCTTGAGTCCTAGTTGCTTGGCCCGCTCGGCCGACATCCACAGTATCGCCGCGGCACCATCTGAAATCTGCGACGAATTGCCAGCCGTGTGGATGCCGCCCTCTACCACCGGCGCCAGCGCCGCCAAGCCTTCGAGCGTGCTCTCGCGAATCCCCTGGTCTTGGCTTACTGTCTGAAACTCGCCCGTGGGCTCGAGGTCCTCAGCCAACACCGGCGCATCAATGGGCAGGATTTCACGCTCGAAGCGCCCCTCGGCACGTGCCCTGGCGGCGTTTGTCTGCGAAATCAGCGCCAGCTCATCGGCCTGCTCGCGGGTTATGCCGCGCTTATTGGCAATACGCTCGGCCGAGGCGAACTGATCTGGCGTAGAATCCCAGGGCCAGCTCTGGGGCTGGAAGAAGCCGGGGCCATTTATCACGTTGGCGCCCAGCCCAACATGACTCATGACTTCAACTCCGCAGGCAATGCCAACATCGATAGAACCCGCCTTTACCAGAGCCGACACCAGATGGTTGGACTGCTGGCCCGAGCCACACTGGGTATCAACCGTGGTGCCGCCACCGCTCCAAACCTCTCCGCGGCTTAGCCACGCGTTGCGCACTACGTTACCGGCCTGCTCGCCGGCCTGAGTGACGCAACCGCCGATCAACTGCTCGACCTCAGCCGCACCGATACCGGCACGCTCGACCACCGCGCCCTGCACCTTGGCCAGAAGCTCGGCCGGATGAAATGCGCTAAGAGAGCCCTTGCCGGGTTTACCCCTACCTATGGGCGTACGCAGCGCCTCTACTATTACCGCTTCTCGCATCTCGTTTCTCTCCCTGTTGAGTGGTTCAAGTGGCACCGCCGTCAATCAAGCTTAGCGAGGATCATGCCGCTAGTCGGCACGCCAACCCCGCCGGTAACCAAGACGTGATCGCTCTTGTCAGGCTGGTTCACCGAGTCGCCACGGATCAAACGCACGCCCTCGTTGACCCCGTTCATGCCGTGGATGTAAGCCTCGCTAAGCTGACCACCATGGGTGTTGGCGGGCAGTCGGCCACCAAGCTCCAGCGCCCCGTCTTTGATGAAATCTTTGGCCTCACCACGGCCACAAAAGCCCCAGGATTCGAGCTGCCACAATACTATAGGTGTAAAGGCATCATAGATGACCGCCGCGTCAACATCGGCCACACCGAGCCCCGACTGCTGGTAGACCTGCTTGGCTACAAGGTCCATCTCGGGCAGATAGCTGATGTCGCCGCGGTAGAAACTGGTCATGTTCTCTTGTCCGCGTGCCGCCGCCTCCGCCACGCCGCGAACCAGCGCCGGGGTCGCCGCAAGATCCCTGGCCCGCTCGGGCGTAGTAACCACGCAGGCACAGCCGCCGTCGCTCTCCTGGCAGCAGTCGAACAGACGCAGAGGATCGGCGATCATGCGTGAAGACTGGTGCTCCTCAACGCTCAGTTGCTTACCGTAAAAGAAGGCATTGGGGTTATTGACCGCATGCTTCCTGGCCGATACCGCCACCTCGGCCAGGTCGAGACTGCTGCAGCCGTACTCGTGCATGTAGCGGCGCGTAAACATAGCTACCCAGCTAGCCGGGGTGAGTAGTCCAAAAGGCAGATACCAACTCCAGTGAAGCAGATCGGCGGTGACAATCCCCTCGCCGATACCGGTGCTATAGCGGCGCCCGGAGCGCTCGTTGAAGGCACGGTAGACGACTACGTAGTTGGCGACTCCAGTCGCCACCGCCATCACCGCCTGCTGAATCACGCCGATGGCAGCGCCACCACCGTAGGGTATACGACTGTAAAACGTCAGATCTCCCAGCCCCACCGACTGCGCGATCTCGATCTCATCGCTGGTGTCCATGGTGAAAGACGTCAGCCCATCAACCTTGGCCGCATCCAGACCGCAATCATCGAGCGCCGCCTTTACGGCTTCGCAGGCCAACTGCAGCTCGGAGCGTCCCGAGTTCTTAGAAAACTCGGTCTGGCCGATACCGACGATACAGGCTTCATTGCTTAGCGTAGTCGGCATCGCCTAGTTTCCCCGCGGTAGGACCAAACGCACGCTGGCGGTTACATGGTCGCCCCAGCTGTTAGAGCCCACCACCTCTACTTCCAACGCGCCGCCCTCTTCATCCTTGGCTTTGACCGAGCCTCTTAGGATCATGGTGTCGCCGGCCAGGTTGGGAGCGCCGAGCTTGATAGAGACCGTTTTGATCAATGCGTCGGGTCCAGCCCAATCGGTGACGTAGCGGCCGACCAAACCATTGGTGGTCAGAATGTTCATAAAAACATCGCTCATGCCCGTGGCCTGGGCCGCAGCCTTGTCGTGATGCACGGGGGTGTAATCGCGCGAAGCCAGAGCCGAGGCAACAATCAGTGTGGTGGTGAGCTCGATGGGCAGATCGGGAAGTTTGTCACCAAGTGCTACTTGGTCGAGCTTGCGTGTCGTTTTGTTCATGAAGTTTCCTCGAGGCCGCTGCGTGCCAGGTCTCGGCCAAGGCCGGATAGCTGCACGGCGGCGCCGCCGTAGCACAGTTCCAAAGCGTTGGAGTGGAGGAAGTAGCGGTGCAGCGGATAGTCTAGATCTACACCGATGCCGGCGTGAAGATGCTGTGCGGTTGCAGCGATGCGTGCTCCCGCCTCAGCCGCCCAGAACTTGGCGACCATCACTTCGCGCGCGGCTGTCTGCCCCTTGGCCAGCCGACACGCCGCGCGCCACGCGACCCAGCGTAGCGCCTGAAGATCGATGTAGGCATCGGCGCTACGGTGCTGGACGGCCTGGAAGGTTCCCACCGGCACACCAAACTGCTCGCGCTCGCTAACGTAGGCGGCAGTCATCTCCAGAGCCCGCTCTGAGACTCCAATTTGCTGCATGCACACGCCGACCAAAGCGCGCTGGTAGATCCAAGCTAGCGTCTCGTCGTCACAGGCGGCGCGGTCGCCACCTAACAGATCGGCATCATCCAGTCGCAACTCGCAAAAGCGCAGGTCGCCAACCTCTTCGCCGCTGATGGTGTGAGCCGGGCGGCACTCTACGCCATCACCGTTGGGGTCGACGAGAAAGATCACCACACCCTGCTCATAGCGCGCGGGGACCAAGACTCGCTGCGCAATCGTGGCCGCCGGCACCGAGTGAGCATCACCGCTAAGCAGCCAGGCGCGTCGGTCGCGGCTAGCGCGAACCGACGGGACTAGGCGCCCGTGTGCGTCGGGCTCGCCGAGCGCAGCCGTAAGCACCGCATCGCCACTTACCACCGCCGGCAGCCAGCGCTGCTTTTGCTCAGGAGTCGCAAAAGCCGCAATCGGCAACGCGCCGAGTACCAGCGTAGCAAGCAGTGGAATCGCCGGCAGCACCCGGCCAGCCTCGGCCAGTAGGCTACAAAGCTCGAGCAGCCCCATGCCCATGCCGCCGAACTCCTCTTCCACGGCTATCCCCAGCAGCCCAGCCTCAGCCAGAGTCGCCCACAGCTCGCTATCGAAGGAGCTGCCCTCGCTCTCGAGACGGGTCAGACGCTGCGCCGTCACCTCTTTTTCGAGTATGCCGCGAGCCAGCTCGCTGACGCTGGTCTGTCCATCGCTGTAGGCAAAATCCATGATCCGCTAGCGCTCCACTACTTGACCGGCCTAAACAGCGGTAGTTTCAAATCGTCGTCGACCGATTCAATCACAGCTTCTACAGCCATGCCGATGCGAATGTCAGAGTGCTCGCAGTTGATGAGGTTGGAAACCAGGCGCACACCCTCGTCGAGATCGACGAGTACACAGGCCAGAGGGAACTCGTAGCCGGGGAACTTCGGATAGTGCAAGACGGTGTAGCTATAAACCGTTCCAGCGCCGCTCGCCTCGACGCCCTCCCAATCTATAGATCGGCACGAAGGACACATCGGGCGCGGAGGATGGCGCAATTCGCCACAGCCTTGGCACTTTTGAATGAGCAACTTGCCTTGATCGATGCCCTCCCACCACCACTGGTTGTCATGCGCCATCGGCGGCCGTAGCCGCGTGGGCCGGGCGGCCATGCCGCCACTATCATCGCTGCTGGCTTGAGGCTGCTCAGCCGGCTTGAACTTGAGTACCCTAAAGGTTTGCCAGCCTACTTCGCCACCGTCCTGATCGCGAAAGGTTTCACGGGTGTTGATGAAGTAGCCGATGCCAAGTCCAGTGGCCTTCTCATCAGAGATGCCTTCAATGACCGTAGTGCTGGTAAGCCGGTCGCCGGGACGCAGGTAGCGCGAGTAGCCTTGCTCGCAGTTGGTAGCAACCACTCCGGTATAGCCGGCCTCGTTGAAGAGCTCATGAAGTTCGGTCTGCTTGGTTCGGTAGCTAGACTCAGGGTTGGCCATGTCGAGTCCGCGCAGCATCCAGGCCTGAAGCATACTCGGCGGTGCAACGATGCCGCCATGCACCGAGCGCTTGGCGGCATCGGGGTCGGTGTAGACAGGGTTTTCATCTCCCATCGCCTCACACCAGTGACGAATCATCACTTCGTTGACCGGATCGAGAGCGCGCTCGGGCTCACCAAGCTCGACGCCAACGAATTTCTTGAGCTTCTTCTCGAGTTCGGCTTTGGACTTCGCGCTCATTTCGACTTCCGCTCCCGTCTGGCCCTGGGCAGTCCCAGCCCGGCCATGGCAATGATGTCGCGCTGGACCTCGTTTACACCACCGCCAAAGGTAAGGGTTATGGCGCCGCGGTAGGCCTGTTCGAGCAGACCCCCAAACAGCGCAGCCGGCTGGCCGGATGGCCTCAGTCCCGCTGCCCCGACGATCTCCAACAACAGCCGGTAGCACTCAACGAAGAACTCAGTGCCCATTACTTTTACCGCCGAGGCCTCGGCCATGTCGGGGGCACCGGCGGCTACCGACCAAGCCGAGCGCCAGTTGAGAAGCTTGAGCGCCTCCATCTTGGCGTAGACACGAGCCAGGTTCGCCTGCACCCAGGGCTGCTCGATCATCGTTCCGCCACCCGGAGCCTCGGCCTGCCCCGCCCAGTCCCATACTTCATCTAGGAGCCGGTCGGCTAGACCCGGGCAGGCAAGAGTGATGCGCTCATGGTTGAGCTGAGAGGTCATCAAACTCCAGCCGCTGTTTTCTGGCCCTACCAACGCAGAGGCCGGCACCCGGACGTTGTCGTAGTAGGTCGCGTTGGTACGCTCGCCACCCAGCGTGTGAATCGGGGTCAGTGAAAAGCCAGGCGTGTCGGTAGGCACCAAGAAAATCGAAATGCCCTTGTGCTTTGGAGCTTCCGCATCGGTGCGTGCCGCCAGCCAGATGTAGTCGGCAGCGTGGGCGTGAGTAGTGAAGATCTTCTGGCCGTTGATGACGTAGTCGTCGCCGTCACGCTCAGCGCGAGTGGTGAGCGAGGCCAGATCAGTACCGGCTGAGGGCTCGCTATAGCCCACCCCGAAGTGCAGCTCGCCACGGAGAATACCGGGCAGGATCCGAGCCTTTTGCTTGTCGCTGCCAAAACGCATGAGAGTCGGACCAATCGTATTTACCGCAATGACGTGCTGGGGAGCCCGGGCCCTGTAGGTCTCGTCCCAGAAGATGAACTGCTCGATCGCCGAGCGGCCCTGCCCTCCGTATTCCTTGGGCCAGCCGATACCCAGCCAGCCGTCGCGCCCCATGTGCGCCACCACCTCACGATAGACCGGGCCGCCACATTCGTCCCACTCGGCATCCAGCGCTGCGCGCAGATCAGGGGTAAATAACTCTTGGTAATAACTACGAATTTGGCTGCGCAATGCGCGTTGTTCGGGAGTGAAATCGAGGTCCATCGCAGGTCTATCTAGACGGGCCGCGCAGCCCCCGAGCAAGCGCTAGAGGGGCGGCCAGACCCGCCGAGTGAAACGTGTTCTAGTGGCGCACTATGGGGCAATCCCCGAGCAATCGCAAAAGGGGCGAGCTGCAATAGTTGTTTCGGTGGAGCATTTAGGTGGAGCGTTCGGAGCGAGCTTGTCCGTGGCTTTGAGATGCCCCTTAGTTTGCCGACTAGTTTACTGAGCACCGGTCGTGCTCTTTGGAGCCGCCGCATCGGTCATGGACTGCTTGCCCTCACAACGGCCGGCGCGCCATCGTCACGCGCACGAGAGTGCACCTGGAACATCGGACAGCAGTCTCATGCACCCCGAGAACACGCACCGAAGTGCATCCACAACGCAGACCCGCAGTCGCCCGCGCCATAAGAACACGCACCGAAATGCACCCGCAACGCAGACCCACAGTCGCCCGCGCCATAAGAACACGCACCGAAATGCACCCGCAACGCAGACCCGCAGTCGCCCGCGCCATGAGAACGCGCACCGAAGTGCACCTGTGACGCAGACCCGCAGTCGCCCGCGCCATAAGAACACGCACCGAAGTGCGCCTGTGACGCAGACCCGCAGTCGCCCGCACCATAAGAACACGCACCGAAGTGCACCCGTGACGCAGACCCGCAGCCGCCCGCACCATCGCGTCTGCCTTCATATCCGCCAACGAAACCGACCCTGGCGCAGGTTCGGGTTTGGGGTCGAACGGGCAAATCTAGCCGCACCGAAGCAGCACTCATGAGGCGAAGATAATACGAAACCCTCGTGGGGACAAGCGGAACCGCACAGACGATTACATTGATGTAATCGTCTTCTTGCACGCCTGCTGAAAAAGACCGTCTCTTCAAGTTGCGTGCCCCGATACAGCGGTGGAATCCGGTCAAATGGCAAGCCGCGATTTGCCCCCCTGGCTCTGACTTCCGTTGTAACTTCAGTCCTGCAAGAGTTCCTCGAGTGCCAAACGAGTCTTGGCGCTGAGTTGGTCCTCGTCAAAATAGAGTGTGACGATCGAGAGCGCCTCAGCGAGCGTCGTAACATTGAGATAACGCAGCAGATAGCGCACGTCGTCGAGGTCGTGGAACTCCGCGCCGAGGCGCATTGCCGCGCACTTCATGGCGAGTAAGTAGCGCGGTTCGGCCACGAATACCTTAAGATGATCGAGTTCGAGGTAGGGCAGATAATTGCCGTGCTTGCCGAGGAAGCCCTTCACCGCATCGTTCAGCCAAGTCTCGGGCACGCCGGCGCGTGCAGCAACGCGACCGGCTGCTCTACGGACAACGGCCGTGGGCTTGAAGAAGGCGTCAACGTCTCGCGTCGCTTCGCGCGCGTCCAGCGCAAGACACATGACTGCGCCACCTACCAGGTACAGTTCACCGACAACGTCATCGCTTGCCAGCTCGTGATCTAACAATTCAAGCAAGCGCCTGATTTCCGCTTTCGTCAATTTCACATTAGTCGTCATCGAGCGAGACTCATCAAACGCGATCGCCAACGCTCGAGTCGACGAAAATGTTGCGCCGTTTAAACGCCAGGGGGGCCGAACGAAGCAGGTGCAAGCGCAGTCCTGGGAGCGGCGTGGCAAAGTGTGGTTGCGCCAACACCTCCACCGCATCGGTCCACGTAGGTGAATCGAGACCGTGTCGATCGGCAACGAGCTCGACCATCGCAGCAATATGGTTTTGCAGGTAAGGCGACAGTCCCGAGAGATCGGCAACGCTTACCGCGTCGGCGAACTGCGCCCGTCCGAGCTCATAGAGCAGGTCATTGAGCGCCGCCAGAACGTAGCGCTGGTCATCACCGTCAGCCAACGCTTCGATCAACTCTCGCCACCGTCGCGTGGCACTTGGGAGAACACGGTCGAGAACGTAGGAAGAGACATCCATTCCCGAAGCCCCGGCCAGCCGTCTAATCGCAGATTTCTGCTCCGCCGTAACTCGGATCTGTAGCTGCGCGGCTCTCGCGGGCATCGTACGGTTCCGCTCTGATCG
>CAZPPZ010000125.1:0-9370 GCA_964588545.1 uncultured Myxococcales bacterium
CAGTTAGCGACACCTGTTTTCGTGCACTTTGCCGCCGGCCATCTCCTCTCCACCATGATGGTGCTGATGATCACCGGTCCACCACTGGCACATCTACTCGGGCCGCGACGCTTCCTCATGGTATTCCTGGTTACCGGCATCGCCGCCAATGCTATCAGCCATGAGCTCGCGCCTATCCTGGGGCTAAAGGCAGGGGCTTCAGGAGCCATCGCTGGAACGCTAGGTGCTCTCGGTGGTCAGGCGCTGCGGCCGCGGTCGAGTAGTCGCTACCGGGTGTGGCAGCGACTCGGCGCTCTGGCGGCTTTCTATGGAATGCTCGTTGGCTTTGGACCAGGGCGAGACAACGTGGCCCACCTCGGCGGTCTCTTGGTGGGGCTGTTGCTCGGTCGGCTGCTGGCACCAGAACCTATGCCGGTCGCGCCGATGAACGCTCGAGCAGGTCTAACTCCTCCTCGCTGAGCGCGAAGTAGCTGGCTTCAGGGTGATGAAATACCAGCGCACTAACCGAGGATTCAGGCTCCATCATATAGCCTTCGGTAAGCTCTACACCGATAGCCTCAGGGGGGTCGAGAATGCGGAACAGTTCGGATTGATCCTCAAGGCGCGGGCAGGCCGGATAGCCAAACGACACCCTCAGACCACGGTAACGGGCCTGGAATAGATCCTTGAGCGTGAGCTCTCGGCTGTCGGCGAAACCCCAGAGCTTGCGGATGTCGCGGTGGATCAGCTCGGCCAGGGCCTCGGCCCCTTCGATGGCCAAGGCCTGTACGATGTATGACTTGAGATAGCGGCCCTCGCGTTTGTGCGACTCGGCAAGCTCCACCGCAGCGGGGCCGACGGTGGTAACAAACATGGCGACGTAGTCGGGGCTGCCCTGTTTGCCATCAGCCACGTAGTCAGCCAGACACAGTCCTCCATCGCGCTGTTGGCGACCAAATGTGAAGCCGCCACGCACGGTCGTTAAATCTTCGTCGAGGATGTCCAGACGCTGGCCAACGCCACGGGCGGCGAAGAACTGGTAGACCGCGCGAGCGCGGATGTCGGTAGCAGCCAGCAGTTCTTCTTCCACTGCCATGACCTGTTCGCGCAACTCCAGCGCTTTGGGGTTTTGGCTGGCCAGCGCCTTTGAGAAGTTCTTGAAGCCCAGATGGCGGGTGTAGAGCATGGCTGGGTTGATGTAGGCGAATACTTCACCAAGGTCGTAGTCGGAGACGACGTGACGGCGTAGATCCGGTGGCGTCGGGGGCGGCTGCTCGTGGCCTATGTTCGCGTCTGCGAAACCGCCTTGGGGTGCCTCCGATGTTTTGGCTTGGCGTCGCGCTTGGGCGCCGGCGAGCTTGTCCTTCTCGGCCTCGAGCTCGTCGAGAAGAACCTCCCTCTGCGCCGGGTCGCCGAGACGCTTGGCCAGTTCCAGACCGTACATGGCATCGCGCGCGTAGACCACCGGGCCACTGTACTCCGGGGCGATACGCAGTCGCGTGAAGCGACTCGACAGCGCGGCTCCACCCACCAGAATGGGGCACGAGATGCCATGCGCAGCTAGATCCTTGGCGGTGGTTACCATCTGCTGGGCGCTCTTTACGAGCAGCCCCGACAGTCCAATCGCATCTGGTTGATGCTCTTCATAGCCCGCAATCAGAGTTTCTGGGGGAACTTTTATGCCCAGATTGACGACTTGGTAGCCGTTGTTCGAGAGAATGATTTCGACGAGGTTCTTGCCGATATCGTGAACGTCACCCTTAACCGTCGCCAGAATGATCTTGCCGCGAACCGATGCGGCGCGGTCGTCCATGAACTGTTCGAGGTGCGCGACCGCGGCTTTCATTGCCTCAGCCGACTGCAACACCTCGGCGACTATCATCTCGTTGCTGTTAAAGCGCCTACCGACCTCATCCATGCCGTCCATCAGCGCGCCATTGACGATGTCCAAAGGCTTATCTGTGGTGAGCTTGGCGTTGAGATCCTCCATCAATCCGGTGGTCGAGCCTTCGATGACATACAGAGCCAGTCTCTCATCGAGACTGAGCTTGCTGCGTTCATCGTGGCTGGGGCCGGGTTTCTTGTCGGCGAAATGTCCGGCGAAGCTGGCAATTGGATCATCGCCATGCCACCAGATCAGATCGTCACAGAGTTTGCGTTCTTCTTCAGATATCCTCGAGTAAGGCGCCAAGGCCTCAGCGTTGACGATCGCCAGGTCGAGCCCCGCCTCGACACAGTAGTGGAGGAAGACGCTGTTCAGCACCTCGCGGCCGGCCGGTGGCAGGCCAAACGACACGTTGGAGATACCGAGTATGGTCTTGGTATCGGGAAGCGCGGCGCTTATCAGACGAATCCCTTCGATGACCTCGACCCCCGAGCCGGAGTAATTCTCATCGCCGGTTCCCACCGGGAAGACCAATGGATCGAAGTATATATCCTGAGGCGCTACGCCATACTTGGTGGTCAGCAGTTGGTATGAGCGCTGGGCAATTTCAAGCTTACGTTGGCGCGTAATCGCCTGCGCCTGTTCGGGGTCATCGTCGATGCAGCCGACCACCGCGGCCGCGCCAAAGCGTCGCATAAGCGGTGTGATGCGCTCGAACTTCTCTTCACCCTCCTCGAGGTTGATCGAGTTAATGATCGATTTACCCTGGCAACGCTGAAGGCAAGCCTCAACTACGCTGGCATCGGTGGAGTCGATCATGATCGGCGCCTTTATCTTCTTCAGCAGCAGCTCGATAAAAGTGGTGGCATCGGCCAGTTCGTCTCGGTCGGGGTCTTGGAGGCAGACGTCGACGATAGCTGCTCCCTTTCTAACTTGAGCGCGGCCGATCTCGGCGGCTTCATCGTAGCTACCCTCGGCCATAAGCCGCTTGAACTTGCGGCTACCGAGCACGTTGGTGCGTTCGCCGACTATCACCGGCCTCTTCTCGTCGTCTATCTCATAAGCCTCGATTCCCGACACCATGGTCCGCAGCGGCGGCTTAGCTACTCGCGGCAACCTTGATTCCATCGCCGCGCTAATCGCTGCGATATGTCTGGGAACGGTTCCGCAGCAACCCCCAACGACGTTGACCCAGCCGTTGTTGGCGAACTCGACAAGCTTGTTGGCGAGCATCTCCGGGGTTTCGTTGTAGTTTCCATCTTCGTCAGGAAGCCCGGCATTGGGCAGGCAGGCTACCGGGAAGCGCGAGATAGCTGCGAGCGAGCGCAGGTGATCGGTCATGAAATCAGGACCGGTGGCACAGTTCAGCCCGATCCACAGCAGGTCGCGATGAGCCAAGGACACGTATAGAGCCTCTACGTCTTGGCCGGCAAGGAGGGTCCCCATGGTCTCGACGGTGCCTTGAACGGCAACCGCTATGTTGGTGCCAAGACGTGAGTTAGCACGGTCAATGCCCTCAAGAGCGGCCTTGATGTTGAGGGTGTCCTGTGAGGTTTCGATCAGCAAAAAATCGCATCCGCCTTCGATCAGTCCCAGTGCCTGCTCCTCGAAAGACTCGGCGAGCTCGAGCCAGGTGATACCTCCGGTCACTGAAATGGTCTTGGTGGTGGGACCGATCGAGCCAGCGACAAACCTGGGCCGTTGCGGCGTCGCGATAGCCGCCACGGCGCGACGCGCTATCTCGCTGGCCACACGGCTGATCTCGCGGGCCTTATCCTCGAGCCCGTACTCGGCCAACACCACCGGTGTCGACCCGAAGGTGTCGGTCTCGATAACATCCGCGCCGGCTTCGAGAAACTCGCGGTGTACACCTTCGATTAGATCGGGACGGGTTAGCACCAGGTTTTCGTTGCAGCCTTCGAGCTCTGCACCACCAAAATCTTCCGGGCCCAGCTCCAGGGTTTGCAGTGATGTGCCCATGGCGCCATCTAGGACGACAATACGCCGGCCAAGGAGCTCGTGGAGACGGTCTATGCCGGAACACGCTGTTTGTTGCTTACTCAAGGGCTACTCTCTTCGTCCATCAGGACTGGGATTAAACACGACAGTCTAGCGTGTACCGCTGTCGATCGCCACGGATGGTCGCGCGCGCGGCCTTGACCCGGTCGAGAGTTGGTCGTTACCATCGAGCAGTGGTGACCCTGGCTGATCGGATTCGCGCGCTATCGGTAACCGCCGCAACGGTGGTGTCTTTGCTCTGCCCGGTCGCAAGCGCGGCTGAGAATCAGCTGCCACCAGCGGGTGTGATCGTCAGTCGCGACAACCTCAAGGATTACGCGCAGCTGCTCGGCCCCTCGATTCGCTGGGCTCTCGGTCGTGGAGCGCGTCTAGAGGTTGTCGACGCCAAGCCCATTCCGCTGGAGCCCGCGAGACTCAGAGCTACCGAGAAATATGCTGCTCAGGTGCGTTTGGCCGAGGATAAACAGAGTATAAAGAACTTTGTCGCCGGCCTGCCCTTCCCCATGGTTGATGACGGCGATCCCGATATCGCGGTGAAGCTGCTGTTCAACTACGAGAACCGTATCATCGTCGACGATCTCGATGTGCGCAATTTCGATTGCGACAGTGGGTCGATCTCCAAGCGTGGACCCATGCAGATAGAAAAGCACTTTGAGATAGGCCATTTTCGCCGCCTCTACTATGTAGGTCGGCTCTATCACCAGCCCATTCATACCTGGAAGACTCCCGACGGCATCCGCTACCGCGAGGCCCTGCACCCCTTGCTCGAGCCCTACGATTTAAAGGGTGTAGGGCTGACCTACAATCGCTACCTCGACCCCGCGAGGCTTGACGATAGCTGGCTCTACTATCCGCTGCTGAAACGTGTACGCCGCTTATCTACCGCCCAGCGTTCGGAGGCACTGTTCGGGCAGGATACCGATATCGACAGCTACGGTGGCTACGCCGGCAACCCGGCTTGGATGCAGTGGAAGCTGCTCGGCCGTAAGATCATCCTAGCTTCGCTGCACTCACGTAATTTTCCCGGGCGTTGGGGCCAGGGGGCGGCGGATTTCCTTTTCGACGACACCTGGGAGCCGCGAGAGGTTTGGATTCTCGAGGGCCGCTCGCGCCTGCCCGGCTACGCCTACTCGCGGCGGGTTATCTATCTTGACCGCGAGAGCTTTGTCATCCCCTACACCGAACTCTATGATAACAACGGTGAACTGTGGAAGGCCTGGGTCAATCAGTTCAAGATTGGGAAGCGGCCGTTTCCTGAGGCCAAGCGGGTGGTTTACGACTACGAGCAGCAGTTTCTTCCGGCCGTGACCATGTTCGACATGCAGCTCGACCACGCTACCCGTTGCCGCCTGCCCTCCCCCGCTTATGCCGGAGAGGAAGGCTGGTACTTCAACTTTGGCGACGCCGAAGACACGACCGAAGAGGCGTTCTCGCTTTCCTCGATAATCTCGGCTGGGCGTTGAGGCGGGCTGAAATCCCAGTGGAATTGGCTTCCCGCAGCTTCGAGATATATACCTGGCCGATGATTTTCCGGGAGAGGAGGCTATAAATGGAGATTAGCGGGGTACTCAATGCGTTGTTTAGGTGGCTTCATGTCATTGCCGGAATTGTCTGGATAGGGCACCTGTACTTCTTCAACTTCGTCAACATCCCCTTCGCTGCAAAGATGAAGGAGGCTGGGGCTGCCAAGACCGTGGTTCCCGAGCTCATGCCGCGAGCTCTGTGGTGGTTCCGCTGGGGAGCTGCGTGGACGTGGATTACCGGCATGTTGCTGCTGGTCCTGGTTTTTTACCACGGCGGGCTGCTCTTCGAGGATCCGGAGGCGGGCTCGATGGCCGGCATTCTTATATCTCTGGCGATAGTACTGGGCGCAGTGTTTATCTACGATGCTATCTACAAGAGTCCGATTGCTGCCACCCCGCGTAATGCCCACACCCTCTCATATGTATTGACGGTGGGCTTACTGCTACTCATGGCTAGCGTGCTCGGGCTGTCTTACCGGGCCTATAACATCCACATCGGTGCGATGTTCGGCACCATGATGGCTTTCAACGTTTGGTTCCGTATCTGGCCCGCGCAGCAGAAAATCATCGCTGCGGTCAAGGCTGGTGAGGCTCCCGATCCGGCCTTGCCTGCTCTGGCGGGTGGACGCTCTCGGCACAATACCTACCTTTCTGTGCCGTTGGTCTGGACAATGATCAACATGCACACCACGTCTTTCTCGGGGAGCATGGGGTGGGTGGTGCTCGCGGCCATGATTCTGATTGGCTGGCATCTCGTGTTCCAGTTCTACGCCAAGTCGGCGAAGATAGAAGGTATGTAGCTTGTTGTTCGGGTCTCGTGTCCTTTGCGGGCGCGAGACCCGACCTCAAATGATCGTTTGGCGTGGAGTGATTCCGCGCTACGGAGGCTTCGATGGCGTTGCACCCAGGTGCGGGCAAGCCAGCCCCGGCGGAACTCTTGGTTAACGTTGCGCGGCTGGTCTCGGCCTACTACACGACGACGCCTGATAGCGACAATCCCGCCGAGCAAGTTGCCTTTGGCACCTCGGGGCATCGTGGTTCCTCGCTGGCCGGCAGTTTCAACCAGGCCCACATTGCGGCAATCTGCCAGGCCCTGTGTGAGTACCGCATCAGCCAGGGAATAGACGGCCCCCTGTTCATCGGTATGGATACCCATGCCCTTTCCGAACCAGCGCAGACCACGTCGATCGAGGTGTTTGCTGCCAACGGTGTCGCCATACGGATTCAGCGTGGCGGCGGCTATACGCCTACCCCGGTGATCTCCTACACGGTGTTGAACTACAACCGCGGGCGAGAGCGCGGGTTTGCTGATGGCGTGGTCATCACGCCGTCGCACAATCCTCCCGCGGACGGTGGCTTCAAGTACAACCCGCCTTCGGGTGGCCCGGCGGATACCACAACCACCGCCAAGATCGAGAAACGCGCCAACCAGTTGCTTCGCGAGGGATGGAGCAGTATTCGTCGCCTGTCGCTGGCCTCGGCGCTGCGCTGCGATGCTACACAAGAGTACGATTACGTTGGCCCTTATGTTGAGGGCTTGGCCGAGGTACTCGACATGGAGGCCATCGCTCGGGCCGGGCTTTGTATTGGGGTAGATCCGCTGGGCGGCTCTGGCATTGCCTATTGGGCGCCTATCGCCGAGCGCTACAGCCTGAACATCGAAGTGGTGAATCCGCGCGTCGATCCGACCTTCGCGTTCATGCCACTCGACCGTGATGGCAAGATTCGTATGGATTGTTCTTCGCCTTACGCGATGGCCGGGCTCATCGGCCTCAAGGATAGATTTGATATCGCCTTTGGCAACGACCCTGACTACGACCGTCATGGCATCGTCACCAGCGGCGCGGGGTTACTCAACCCCAACCACTATCTTTCGGTAGCCATCAACTATCTCTTCAACAACCGCCCGGGTTGGCGCCGCGACGCCGCGGTGGGCAAAACCCTGGTATCCAGCTCGATGATCGATCGTGTGGCGGCAGCCTGCGGTCGCAAGCTGGTCGAGGTGCCGGTGGGATTCAAGTGGTTTGTCGATGGCCTGATCGACGGCTCCTATGGTTTTGGCGGCGAAGAGAGTGCCGGAGCCTCCTTCCTGCGTCGCGATGGTAGCGTGTGGACGACCGACAAGGATGGCATAATACTCGATCTGCTAGCTGCCGAGATAACCGCAAGAACCAACCAGGATCCCGGCGAGCACTATCAGCAACTTGAGCAGTGCTTTGGATCTCCAGTGTATGAGCGCATAGATGCTCCAGCGACAGTGTCACAGAAAACCGCTCTCAAGAATCTCTCGGCCGATATGGTCCGTGCCACCGAACTTGCCGGTGAGCCGATTGTTTGCAAGCTAACGCATGCTGCTGGCAACGGTGCGCCTATCGGCGGATTGAAGGTGGCAAGCGAGAACGGTTGGTTTGCCGCACGACCTTCGGGCACTGAAGAAATATACAAGATCTACGCGGAGAGTTTCAAGGGTGCACAGCATCTCAAGGCGATCGAACAAGAAGCGCAGACGATCGTCGCCGAGGCCTTCAACTAGGTCGCGTTAGTCGTCGCCGTGTTCTTCTGGCAGCCGTGATGAGATCACGGCGGTCCTCTCTAGCTCGTCGAGTTCGCTTTCGCCGAGGCCCAGCAGCTCGGTGAGCACGTAGCGGTTGTCCTCGCCGCGGAAGGCAGGAACACCACGGATCCCCGCAGTGGCTCGCGAGTAGCGATACGGACTGTTGAGAACCGCAACACTGCGGCCGCTACGGTCGGGAACGTCTTGCACCATTTGGCGCGCTCGTGTCTGCTCGCACTCCAAGGCTTCGGCCAGAGTGAGAACCCGCGCCCCCGGGAGTCCAGCCTGCTGGAGTATCAAGACGACGCTGTCGGCGTCATCTTGAGCTGCAATCCACGCTTGGATGTGAGCTTCGAGTTCGTCGAGGCGGGCCGCGCGTTTCTCGTAGCTGTCGTAACGGATGTCACTGGCGAGTTCGGGCCGGCCGATCAGCTCGGCTATTTCTTGCCAATTTACACGGGGATCAGTCGGCCAGACGAGGTGCTGGTCAGCGCAGTGGTAGACCCAGGAGCTGAGGAAGTCGCGCTCGCTGCCCCCTTCGCCGAAGAGGTGAAAATTGGCGGCCTCTTGGATTGAGAGCAGCGCATCGTGCATAGCCATGTCGATGAACTGCCCGTGTCCAGCGCTTAGGCGCAGGTGCAGCGCGCCCAAAATCGCGATGGTAGCTTGTAGGCCGGCCACGCTATCACCCAGGGCAAGCACGGAATCGGTGAGCGGTTGGCCGGAGGTCATGCTCTGACGTGAGAGCATACCGGTGGTGGCGTGGGCTATGCCCGCATAGGCCCGCTGCTCTTTCCATGGACCGGTACTGCCAAAGCCACTTATCGAGCAATATATGAGCATCGGGTCGGCCTTACACAGGGTCTCGGAACCCAGTCCAAGGCTGCTCATTACCCCGGGACGGAGGTTCTCCACCAGTACATCGCAGCGCGAGACCACGGCTGCTGCTAGCTCACGGCCACGTGAGCTCTTGAGGTCGATCGATAGGTTCCGTTTGCCGCAGTTTTGCTGCATGTAGTAGCCGCTCATACCGCGGCGGCGGCGGCCCAAACGCCTGGCCACGTCGCCCGCGGGGGGTTCGATCTTGATGACGTCTGCACCGAGGTCGGTGAGGAGGCGGGTACAGAATGGTCCTGCCAAGACATGGCAGAAGTCGGCTACACGGATTCCCTTGAGTGGACTATTATCGGGCGCTGCTGCCGAGGGCATGGCTCGAGACTAACGCGAGCGGCTTTCCAGGTCGACGCTGGCCTAACGTCTTACGAATCGGTCGGTGGCGACGATTGTCGTCTCTCCGCCTTCCGCTCCGGTGGCAAACGGTGCAAACGACGTGAACCCTTCTACCGGGCTACCGTCGGCTTCAAACGCCAAGACCTCGTTCGAGCGCGGCGCACCGAGGACTACTAGGAT
>CAZPPZ010000126.1:0-9220 GCA_964588545.1 uncultured Myxococcales bacterium
GTGGTGGCGTCTGCCCCAGAGTCCTACGGCCTAATCCGCCGTCGCTACCGATATCCGCCGCACGCATCCGCCTAAAGCCTATGTTTTGCACCTCAGCTTCATCGTCAGAGCGGCCGCGTGGCACTAGCATCAGGGCAGCTGCAACCGTGGCGAGGATGGCAAACACTCTAAGCAAGGCCTCGGAATTCACAGTGCCCGACCACCAGGCACCGCTGAAGCTCGTGACAACCATCGCACCGCCAAGCCACGCGGCCAGGTCGAGATGCACGTCACGGCGCCCGTGGTGGACCAACGCCCCGGAGAGCCCCGCGAACAGGCTCTGTACAATCGTAAGACCGGAAACCACCTGCATACCCAGCGCCGGCTGATGGCAAGCCGGGGGGAGGTAGAGAAGCAACGGAGCCAAGAGAATGCCACCACCAATCCCGAGCAGGCCGGAAAGTATCCCCCCGCCAAAACCGATGCCGACGATCAACATCATGAGGCTAGCTGAAGCGCTCGATTCCATGCCCTACCACCGCTTGCAGCATACGCGCCCGACCAGCTATTCTACAAATGAATGCTTTTTATTGTTTTGATGAATAATGTGCATGGATATTGAGTGCCTCGAAACCTTCCTGACCGTGGCCCGACTGGCAAGCTTTACCAAGGCTGCTGCGGTCCGTCACCTGACCCAGCCAGCGGTATCCAGACAAATCCAGCGCCTAGAGGAAGATCTCGGCGTAAAACTCTTCGTACAGACTGGGCGGCGTGTGCGGCCCAGTGCCGAGGGAGAGCTGTTGCTGCTAGAGGGCGCACGGGTGATCGGTCAGATTGGCGCTGTACGCTCGGCGCTCGCCGAACTCGGCGGGCTGCAGCGAGGTGAACTTCGGGTCGGTGCCAGCTCGACCCCGGGAATGTACATCCTCCCCGGCCTGCTCGCAGAGTTTCGCCGAGCTCACCCAGGCATTGCTCTGCGCTACGAGCTTTCCAACTCACGATCAATCGAGAGCATGGTGGTCGACAATGACCTTGAGCTCGGGTTCGTCGGCGAGAACGTAGCCACTAAGTATACTACCAGCGAAGCCTTCGCTGATGACCGGGTGTGCCTAGTAGCCTCGCCCCAGCATCCGCTCGTGGGCCGCTCTGGCGTCGCCCTTGGGCTCGTGTTGCAAAACCACTACGTCGCCCGCGAACAAGGCTCGGCCACACGCCGGGCCTTCGAACAGTGGCTGAGCAAAAGCGGCGAAAGCTGGCTGCCGTTTCTTGAGTTGGGCTCGGTGGAAGCCGTCAAGCAGGCGGTCGCTGCGGGATTGGGCATCGCGGCGCTCTCGCGTATCGCCGTCAACTGGGAAGTCGAGGCTGGCCGTCTGTCGATACTACGTGTGAAAAAAATGCGGATCACGCGTAAGCTTTTCATCTTATACCGTAAGGATATTCGTCTCAGCCTGGCCGCCTCGGCCTTCCTTGCCATGCTGCGTGGGGTAGCCGGCAAGCAGCTGTGACCGCTCTAGAACTGTCGACATCGGATCAGGGTCTTGGCTCGGCCAGTGCCACCGTCGGACACAAGGCGAGGCCGCAGACAACTCTCGGAGAGTACGCCGAGTTCACGCTAGAGCGGACTGCGCGAGATCCGCCGTCTTAGCCGCGATGGGCACGGTAAAGTACACCGTAAGCCCCCGCGGACGCATCGGCTCGGCCCAGATACGCCCCCCATGCCACTCGATGATATCCCGGCAAATCGCCAGGCCTAGCCCGGTACCGGCAGGTTTGCTCCTAGAGTGCGTAGTCGCGGCAACTTGGTGAAACCGTTCGAATACCCTTTCCAGCTCGGCATCTGGGATTCCCACGCCGGTATCGCACACCGAAAACAGCAACGACGTACCTTGCTCCACAACTGTGATGGCAATGCGGCCTCCCTCGGGGGTAAATTTCATGGCATTGTTAAGGATATTGGTCAGCACCTGATTGAGCCGGTCAGCATCACACCATGCCGGCGGCAAGGTTTGCGGCAGCTGCGTCTCTAGGCGGATACCCTGCGCCAAGGTTGCCGCCGCGAACACCTCGACCACCTGATCAACCACGCTCTCTACCGCCACCGTCGCGACGTTCCATTCGGTCTGGCCCGACTCTATTCTGGTGAGATCGAGTAGATCGTCGATCAGACGGCCGAGCCGCTTGCCCTCCAAGGATATGGTTTGGCCAAAGCGGACGTTGACCTCCGGCCTGGCCTCGGCTTGACGCTCAATAATACTAGCCGCCGATAGGATGCACGTAAGCGGGGTACGAAGCTCATGTGACACGGTGGATAGAAAATCCGTCTTGCGTTGATCCAACTCACGCAGGTCCGCATTCGCCGCTTGCAGTTCAGCCTGAGCATGAGCGATGTCGGCCGCGATGTTTCGCGTGCGGCGGCTAAGCAACAGAAATAGTAGGGCAAAGACGGCGGTATAAGCGATGGCGAGCAATACCAGTTCGGCACGGTGCGCTTGCCTGGCCTGGCTAACGTCTTGCCCTATGAGGAAGTGGCCAATTTGCTTGCCACTGGCATCTCTAAGTGGATGTATGCTGGCAACCACCTCGGGATCATCGACTTGCTGCTCCAGATAGGGCATCCCCGAGACCTCAGAGTCGCGGTAACGACCCTGAAACGCAGGCTGCTCCGGCACAAGCTCTGCCCCATAGGACGCGATCAGAACGTGATCCGACACAGTGTCCCAGTTACCACCGCGATCGAGTAAGGCGCGACCTATCGCCCACTCTTCGCGATTCAAGAGCTGTTTATCAACGTAGACGCTGATGCCGACCCCCAGAGACCGGTGTACATCGCCAATGATACTGTCGATTTCTTTGCCCAGCTCTATATAGCCAAGCAGCTCTCCCTGCTCCCGCCAGGGAACGACGACTCGTAGCGTCAGCGTCCCGAGAACACCAAGCTCGATTCCAGCGGCAGACTCTCCGGTCCTCTCCGCTTGTAGGGTGGTAAAACGCTCGAGCACATCGCCACGGCGCTCGGGTTGATGGACGCGCAGGAAGACTTCCCGATTCGCATCGCTGAAGTAAAAATGGGTGATTTCGTAACGCTGTCGTATGTTGGCAAAGTAGGCCTTGGTCTGCTCCAACAGCTCCTCGCGCTGTCGTGCTACAAAGCTGTTGCGTATATCCGGACGGCGATTCGAGATCTCATCCAGAATCTGCTCCATGAGCCCGACGTCGTCAGCTACCTTGAGACTAAAGACGTTGGCAAAGGATGCATCCGTTCGTTGTACGCTGCGGTCGAACCAGTGCCTTTGGATCAGGTTGGCAGCAACCAGAGAAACCAACAGCGTACACACCAGCGCACCTAGCGCAGGAAACAGAAGCGTGCGCGCCAGCGCCGCGGTCTTCACCTCACGCGGACCGGAACGGCCGAACCGTCGAAGCCTAGCTCCAAGGCCTCCGCCGACTTCGGTCATCAAGCTGACATCACGGAGTCGCGCCACACCAACATCCCTACCACAACCAAGGCCTACTGCTTCCCCCAATAGCGGCGAGCCCGGGCTCCGTACCCGGCCGACAGCGCTACACCAGAGATCATATCACCAATGGGGCATCATAAATACATTATAGAGACTGCCCGCCTACGAAGAACGTGTTTCACTCAACTCCGTAGCTTCGCCGTGAAACCAGTAGCACCAAGCCGTGTGGGCCTAGGCTCGAAGTGCCGAGCAGCGACGGCGGGTCCGGTTTTATATAGGCTGGAAAGTTTCCCAGCCCTGCTAAGCGGTGGAGCCTAATACTGGGCTGGGCTGACAGGAACTCAGAGAGCGGTTTCGATCAAGACCGACAGCCTAGTCGAGCGAACAAATGCCCCAGCTACGTCCAATCCGGGGTCTGAGCTTATCAGAGAGGCTGGTCTCGCAAGCAGAATTCCTCAACACCGGCCTGAGCATTGAGATGATGTCGCGGCAGGCGGTCTGCACCCCCTCATCAACGACACAGGGATCGGCCGGATCGGCAACGTTGTTGGCAAACGTTGTGTTCTTGGCTCTAAGCCGGATGCCGAAGAATCCTCCATAGAGATTTCCGACTATACTACTGTCAACGATTCTTGCGTGCCCGCTCTGCCCCGACGAAAGGGAAACGCCCCACTGATTTCCGCTAATGGTCGAGCCACTAATGCGAACCCCCTTTCGCCCGCCGACACCGGGCCAACCGTTAGCCGTAATCGCGCTGTTGATGACCTGTGTGCGACCACCGCCACTGACACCGCAACGGCCGTTGCCGGAAATGACCGAATCGACGACAACCGCGGACTTGTTACCCGCGACTCCACACAGACCGTTATCGGAAACCACAAGGTTGCTAACCTCCAGCTTTCCCGCGAGACCGCGTATTCCAAGGACGCCGTTTTCACCAGCGCCGGTTACTGTTCCGTTCTCCACCCTGCATCTTCGCGTACACGCTACCGCCGAAAGATCACCGCCGGTTAGCGTAAACCCGCCCAGATCGAAGCCTACTTTGTTGCCGGTGAAAACTACCGAGAGCCCGCTGGTGCCGCTGCAGTCGAGATCCGCCGTCAAAAAACCATCTTCCTCGACCACCTGGCCACAGCTTGTCACCTCGGTCGCAGCGGATGCCGTCGCTACGGCGAATACCGGAGCAACAACAAGAACGAGCAACGACGCGTAGATCGAGACTAACACGGGAGTCATCGTATGCGTCGGCTTCATATCCCAACCTCCTCGGAGCACGAGCAGGAGCTCACTGCTTTGATCGTCGTTCAGGACTACCATTCCCGGCTGCTCTCGGTCAAGAACCATTATTGTTCAGCGCGACCGCTACGCGGACGAGCGGCAGGCCCGACGCAGCACCCAATCATGCCCGAGCCGACCCCTGACAAATCAACTACTTAGAAGACGGACTTATCCCTCTCGAAGCGAACTTGGACGGCTTCGCCGGGGGAGAGGGCTAGCTTGGCAACGGCGGCGACTACGAAGGATCGGCCATACTCTGCAACGCCAGGCCTCTTCCACAAACGTTCGGGTAGCGCCTCTATGGTTGGTGAAATTCTGAGCACCACCGACTCGGCTACTACCCGCGGGTTCGATCGCCGAGCAAGCATCACCGTTTGTCTCCGCTTCGCGATCCTCGGGTCTTGCTCGGGGAGGTAGGCGACGATTTCAGTAGCATAACTCCGAGTTACCAACACCACCGGCTCACCGGCAAGCAAGGCTTGTCCGGGGTGGCTGAGCACATGGCTGACGCTTCCGGCGATCGGCGAGCGTAGCGCGAGTCGATCGCGCTCCACACGAAGTTCGTCGAGCAGCCTAGCCTGCACGCTTATGGCGGCTTGCAACGGTGCCAGAATGGCAGGGGCGGAGGCCCGCTCGGTCTGCGACAGGTTCTTCTTGAACGCCCTCGCTCGCAGCTTTGCCGAACGCAGGGCCTTGCGGGTCTCCTCGAACAAGACTTGGTTAGACGAGCGACGATCGACAACCTGACGAAGCCGCAGCTGCGCGTCTCCGAGTTGAGTCTTGCGTGTCTCGCTCCAAATCGGAAGAACCTCGAGCCGTGCCACCGCCAACGCCGCCAGCTGTTCCCTCGCTTCATCGCCGGCCAACGATACCTCTATCCCCAAAGCATCGAGTCGAAGACTTTCTACATCCATCTCGAAGTTGCGCAGGTCACGGCGCCAACCAAGGCCTTCCTTGGTGGTCTCGGCGGCCAAACTCACGCGCGACGCACGCAGATCTGTCTTGAGCTTTTCTAGCACAGCCTCGGCGGTCGCTAGCCGAGCATCGAGCTCGCTTCCATCGAGCAACGCCACCATCTGTCCGCTCTCCACTTGGTCGTAGAGATCAACCGCCAGACTCTCCAGCGAACCATCAACGCTGGTCGAGACCTCGTAGGGAGTCGAACGCGCAAACCCACCGTACTCGAAATGCTGCGCACGATCGGAAAGTATCGATACTACCCCGGCAACGGCCAGCAACCACACGACCACCGACAACGGTGCGCCCGACAACTCGCGCAGTCGCTGTTTCATCGGGGTTCGGATGGTTGCTCCGCGGGCCATCCAACCTAGACCTCGGAGAGCTTGTCGTTCATAACCAACGCCACGTTGGTTACACCCTGGACACCCAACAACGCGTCTACCAACTCTCGGCTACGGCCAAGATCGCGTAGCCTAACCTCGAACACGTACTCCGACACCCCTGCGCTACCGGTCTCACGCACCGACACCGCCTTGAAGCCTCGGCAGAAGCGCCTGAGCGCGCTCGCGTATCTCTCATCGCCGCCATCGTGCGAAACCACGAAACTGACGTGCCCGTCTATCCTCGACTTGGCCCCGAACGAGGTGAAGTGGAGATAGAACATTACCATGACGGTGACCACGGTTCCCGCGCTCGCGGTAAGGTATTTACCCGACCCGATCGCCATGCCGATTACCAACGACAGGAACACAAAGACCATGTCCCTGGTATCTTTGAGTACGTTGCGAAAGCGGATAATTGCCAGCGCCCCGATCAAACCAAACGCGGTAATGATGTTGTTACCTATGACCAGCATCACCAAGCTGACGACCATCGTCAGCAAGACCAGCGACTGGGTAAAGGACCTTGAATACGAAAGACCTGTGTGGGTGAACGTGTATGCCCACGCGATCACCTGGCCGAGCACCACTCCGAGCAAGGCGCACAACAGAACCGTCTCCACAACTCCCGCTGAAGCCGGGCCACTGGACCTTTCAAGTACATCGAGTAGCGCATCCATTGGTCAGACCCCCTTCCCGTCGAACTCGGTCGAGGAGACACGCTTGTGCAACAATCGGCCAGCCCACGGCAGGTAGTTGCCGCGCTGCTGAGCTTGCTCAATCGACATTACGTACTTGGGTATAGAGCGTTTCTGCAGCTGGAACGCGTCGATGAGCCTGCGTACCCACACAGGGAACGTACCGCTGAACTTCAGTTCCATTATCGTCGCTTCGGCACCTATCGACTCCCAGTGCCCGCCATTCAAAGAAAGAGCGTGGTCGAGCGTAAGCGAATACGACAAGTTCGAGTCGAACGTTATCCTCAACGGCTCGCTGCCCGACGACTCATAGGCCTCACGTCGGTACTTGACGCGGATCACCGGGCCGGCCGACACCGCGTGCATCAGGTTGTTGAACTCCGCACTTTCACTGTCGTGGCACGACATCGGATCGGTCCCCGAACCGGGCAGCCCCTCGAGCAGCCTGGACGCATAGCCCAGATCAACACGACTGCGACGCTTCAAAACCACGTTGTCGCTACGACGCTTTATTTCAAGATAGACCGGCTCCTCCGGCCCATCGGCGTAACGCCTCATCCGCAACTTGAAACGGTTCTTGTGCCCCTCCTCGGTCATGCGACACAGCCGCAGATCGGCGCTGTCGAGGTAAAGGCTACAGACTTCGTAGCAATGCCCCTCCCGCGCCGATGCAAAGGCATCGGGCCTTACGAAAGGCTTGAGGTATGCACGGATAGCCGCAGTTACTTCTCGCGAGACAAAGTACTTGCACTCGTACCTTGAAACTACGCCGCCGTCACTGGTAGGTCCGGAAACAAGCATCTGCAAAGACTCGACGTGAAGCTAGTTCGTACCCGGCCCCTGTAAATATCCGCAAGCTCCAGGCCCTGCAAGGGAATCGTAGAACCCGAGCAAAAGTTCTCGTAAACAGCCAGGAAAGTCGGTGACAACCCCCCTTTCGGTGTGATAAAGAGGGGCTGATTGAGACGTAGACGCTCAAGCCCAGCCAAGATCCAGTAGCTTAGCTGGATGAGGAGGTCGCAGCCCATGAGACGAACAGCGCCGCTGACGGCCATGGTTCTCCTGTTGTTTGCCATCGCGTTACCCGCCTATTCGGCTCCGGTAATCGTCAATGAGTACAACGCGGTGGACGGAACTAATCTGCTCGCCAATTCTGGTTCTGACCCGTTTTGGGGCAGACGATTGGGCAACGGCGGAGACTGGATCGAGCTGGTCGTCACCCAAGATGGGCTCGACATGCGAAACTGGCAGGTCTTGGTCGTAAACAACGCCGACATCCCCTTGCTCGAAGAATCGTTCCTGCTGCGCCTGACCGATGCGGCTCTGTGGTCAAACCTACGCAGTGGCACCATCATCACGCTTGCCGAAAAGCTCGGCAACAACGTCGGCGACTACCATCCCGAGATCGGCAACTGGTGGGTCAACGTGCGCGCGGCAGCCGGTACGGCAGGAACCTACGTCACCGTAGAGTGCATCAGCCCCACCTGCCTCCCGGCCAATGCTAACTGGAAGGTGTCGAACAACGATACCCAGATAACGATCCTCGACAACTTGGGCGTGGTGGTCTTCGGACCGGTAGGTGAAGGAATCACGCCCCTCGCTGGCGTCGGTTCTACCGAGGTTTTCAAGCTCGAACAGAACCCCGACGTTACTGTCACCCCGACCTCGAGCTACAACGACGGAAGCTCAAGTACGTTTGGCCAGCCCAACGTGTTCGCGGCCGGGACCAGCACTCAAGATTTCAGCACGCTACGAAGCGTCGTTCCCTTCGCCCAGCTAGCCGATGTGCGCATCAACGAGGTATTCACACATTCGGACCCTGGGGTGGACTGGGTTGAAATATACAACCCCTCCGACTTTCCCGTCGACATCGGCGGTTGGTTCCTCTCCGATAGTTTTTCCAATCTCACCGAGTACGAGATCCCCTCGCCTACCGTGGTTGCCAGTCGAGGCTACGTAGTTTTTGATGAGCTAGACCTCCCCTTTGCGTTTAGTTCGGCCTGCGGTGATCAAGTCGTGCTCTCCGAGGCGGTTGGCGGCGTGCTAATCGGGATGAGAGCTTATGGCGAGGTTGGGGCGGGCGAAGTCCCCCGTGCCGCCCGAGCCGGTGACGTCGCCCAGGCGGGCGGCCAGCGTGTTGGCGCCGGGGAAGTCGACCGTGCCGCCATCGCCCGAAGTCTTGCCGAAGGTGCTCGCGCCGGTGATGTCGTAGTCCGCGTTGACGGTCTTCACATCGCCGGTGTTGCCGGCCATGTGCACGTCGCCGGCGCCGGACACCGCGCCGTCGAAGGTGCGCGTGCCGCCGGTGAACTGCAGGTTCTTGCCGGCAGCGACCGTGTAGCTGCCGGTGTCGGTCACGGCCGCCGAGTTGCCGGCGGTGAACGTCATCGTGCCGTCGCTGACCGCGACCACCGAGAGGTTGTCGAAGACCGGCGCCAGGGAGGTGGGCGCGGCGGTGTCCTTGTTG
>CAZPPZ010000127.1:0-9206 GCA_964588545.1 uncultured Myxococcales bacterium
TCTGGTGGCGGGCCCGGGTGGACGCATCGTCAATGTGGACGTCACCCTGATCTGCGAGCGGCCGAAGATCGGACCCCATCGATCCGCCATGACGGAACGGCTCCCCCAGTCTCCTCGCGTCTGCGCGGCAGCCGCTGTAGCGGCTGCGGCAGCTACTTCTTTCCAAAAGAGAGCTTCTTCTGCCGCAACCCTAGCTGCAGCAGTTCAGAGTTCGAAGAGGTAGCGCTCAGCCCCCGCGGCCGGCTGTGGTCGTTTACCAATAATTGCTATCCGCCGCCGCCGCCCTACGTCACCCCCGATCCTTTCGAGCCTTACATCGTCGCAGCCGTCGAGCTCGACAAAGAAAAGATGGTTGTGCTCGGGCAGGTAGTCGCTGGTGTCGACATTGCTTCGCTCTCGGCTGGCATGGAGATGGAGCTGGTCATGGACTGCCTCTACGAAGACGACGACAACCGCTACCTAGTTTGGAAGTGGCGTCCCACGGCAGACACGGCCGAACGGGAGCAGGCATCATGAGCAAGGACGTTGCAGTTCTCGGAGTCGGCATGCACCCCTGGGGTAAGTGGGGACGCAACTTCGTCGAGTACGGGGTAAAGGCCGCCAACGATGCGCTCGGCGATTCCGGGCTGGAGTGGAAAGACGTCGGCCTGGTGGTTGCCGGCGATACTATCCGCAACGGCTATCCGGGCTTTGTCGCCGGCGCGACCTTCGCGCAGGCTCTTGGCTGGACCGGAGTGCCGGTGATCAGCTCGTACGGTGCCTGCGCCAGTGGCTGCCAGGCCATCAGCACCGCACGTGCGCAGATCCTCGCCGGCCTGTGTGAAGTAGCCCTGGTCGTAGGCGCCGACGCCGCGCCAAAAGGTTTTTTTGCGCCCACCGGCGGCGCTCGCGAGCGCGATCCCGACTGGCTGCGCTTTCGCTTGATCGGGGCTACCAACCCGATCTACTTTGGCCTGTACGCGCGCCGGCGCATGGAAGCCTACGGCGCCACCGACCGCGACTTCGCCCGGGTGAAGGTCAAGAACGCGCGTCACGGTCTGGAGAACGCCAACGCGCGCTATCGCAAAGAAGTAAGCGAAGAAGAAGTGCTGGCCTCGCCGATGGTATCTGATCCGCTACGCCTGCTCGAGATCTGCGCCACCAGCGACGGCGGCGCTGCACTGGTGCTTAGCAGTATGGACTACGCTCGCCGGCACACTGCCGAGCCGCTGAGAATTCGCGCGGTATCGACGATCACCCCGACCTATCCAAACGCCATCATCGAGATGCCCAACTTCGCTACCGACTCGGCAGCCGCAGTGGCGCCGCCGGCGACGCCATTCAAGGACTCGATTGCCAAGGCTGCATACGAACAGGCCGGTCTTGGCCCCAACGACATGGATCTGGCCGAGGTCTACGATCTAAGCGCCGCGCTCGAACTCGACTGGTACGAGAACATCGGCCTTTGCGAACCGGGCCAAGCCGAGCAGCTGCTAAACGACGGCGACACCACTGTGGGCGGACGCATTCCGGTAAATCCAAGCGGCGGGCTCTCGAGCTTTGGCGAAGCCATCCCTGCCCAGGCCATTGCTCAGGTCTGCGAGCTGAGCTGGCAGCTGCGCGGCCAGGCCGGCGCGCGTCAAGTTGAGGGAGCAAGCGCCGGCATCACTGCCAATCAGGGGCTGTTTGGTCACGGCTCGTCGGTGATCGTAAGTAGGTAGCGAGACCGGAAGCAACGACGCCAACGAATATAGGAGAACAACCGACATGGCAGAAGCATACATAGTAGACATCCTACGTACACCGATCGGGCGCCGCGGTGGCGCTCTGGCCCATGTGCACTCGGCGGATCTTGGCGCCCACGCAATCAAGGGACTGATAGAGCGTAGCGCCGTCGATCCGGGCGCAGTAGAAGACGTGATCTTCGGCTGTTGCGACACCCTCGGCCCACAGGCCGGCGACATCGCCCGCACCTGTTGGCTGGCTGCCGGACTGCCCGAGCACGTGCCCGGTGTAACCATCGACCGCCAGTGCGGCAGCTCTCAGCAATCGCTGCACTTTGCCGCACAGGCGGTAATGTCTGGAGTCCACGACGTCATCGTCGCCGGCGGCGTACAGAACATGAGCCAGATCCCCATCTCTTCGGCCATGACCCTTGCGGAACCCCTCGGTTTCACCGACCCGTTCTCAGGATCCAAAGGCTGGGTAGAGCGCTACGGAGAGCAGGAAGTCTCGCAGTTTCGTGGCGCCGAGATGATCGCTGAAAAGTGGGAGATCAGCCGACAAGACATGGAGGAGTTCGCACTGGAGAGTCACCGCCGCGCCATCGTCGCGGCCGACGAGGGACGCTTTGCCAACGAGATCTTACCGCTCGAAGGCTTGGACGGCGATGAAGGACCGCGCCGAGACACCTCGCGGGAGAAAATGGCCAAGCTGGCGCCACTCACCGAGGGTGGACGAATTACCGCTGCCATGGCCAGCCAGATCTCGGACGGCGCCACCGCCGCACTGGTGGTCTCGGAGCGCGCGCTAAGAGAGCATGGTCTAAAGCCCCGCGCCCGCGTTCACCACATGAGTGTGCGCGCCGACGATCCAATCTACATGCTCACCGCCCCGATTCCCGCGACCAAGTACGCGCTGGAGAAGGCCGGTATGTCGCTCAATGACATTGATTTAGTCGAGATCAATGAAGCCTTCGCTCCGGTGGTTCTAGCCTGGCAAAAAGAAACCGGCGCCGACATGAGCAAGGTCAACGTAAACGGTGGCGCCATTGCTCTGGGCCATCCCATCGGCGCTACCGGCACCCGCTTGATGGCCACGCTACTAAACGAACTCGAACGAAGTGGCGGCCGCTACGGTTTGCAAACCATGTGCGAGGGCGGCGGCCAGGCCAACGTCACCATCATCGAAAGGATATAGCCGCGCGAGAGGACCAAACAAGGTGAGCGAAATCTGTAAAGGACGAGTCGTAATAGTAACCGGTGCCGGTCGCGGAATCGGCCGTGAGCACGCCCTGGAGTTCCCCCGCCAAGGCGCCAAGGTGGTAGTCAATGATCTCGGCGTATCACTGGCCGGAGAAGGTGGCGGCAGCGAGCCTGCTCACGAGGTAGTCGAAGAGATCCGCCGCGACGGTGGCGAGGCGGTCGCCAACGGCGCCGATGTAGCCGACTTCGAGCAGGCCCGAGCGCTGGTTGCCCAAGCGGTCGAGGCCTTTGGCGGCTTGGACGTCGTCGTCAACAACGCCGGCTTCGTGCGCGACCGCATGTTCGTTAGCTGCAGCGAGCAAGAATGGGACGCGGTGATCCGTGTGCACCTCAAAGGCCACTTCGCGGTCGCCAACCAGGCCGCGGCCTACTGGAGGTCGCAGTCCAAGCAGGGCCAAGAGGTAGACGCACGCATCATCAACACCAGCTCGGGCGCCGGGCTGCAGGGCAGTGTTGGCCAGAGTGCCTACTCGGTCGCAAAGGCCGGCATCGCCACACTGACGCTGGTACAGGCAGTCGAGCTGGCACGCTACGGGGTCACGGCCAACGCCATCGCTCCCTCGGCGCGTACACGCATGACCGAAGAAGTATTCGCCGAGATGATGAAAAAACCCGACGAGGGCTTCGATCCCATGGCCGCAGCCAACATATCGCCACTGGTGGTGTGGCTTGGCAGTAGTGAATCACGAGAGGTAAGCGGGAGAGTCTTCGAGCTGGCTGGTGGCAAGATCTCGCTCGCCGATGGCTGGCGCCAAGGTCCAGAAGTAGATAAGGGCGAGCGCTGGGACCCCGCCGAGCTTGACCAGGTGGTGGCCGGCCTGCTCAGCGCCGCCGAGCCACCACAGAAGGTCTACGGGAGTTGATACACCCGTGAACTTCGCCTTCAACCAAGAGCAGCAAGCGCTGCGCGAGTCGGCCAGAAGCTTTCTCCGCGACAACTGCTCTAGCGATCAGCTGCGAGCAAGCATGCAGGATGAGTCGGGTTACGATCAGCAGCTGTGGCGGCGTATCTCCGACGAGCTCGGCTGGCCGGCGCTTACCATTCCCGAAGAGTACGGTGGGCTGGGACTGGGCTGTGTCGATCTGGTCGCACTCATGGAAGTAATGGGCGAAGCTCTACTCGCCTCACCTTTTTTCGCCACCGTCTGCCTGGCCACCGCCTCCATACTGGCTGCTGCCAGCGAGGAGCAACAGGCTGAATTGCTGCCGACGATCGCGGCTGGCCAGACTACGGCAGCACTGGCACTGACCGAGAGCAGTGGCGTGTGGGAAGCCTCGGCCATCCAGACCATAGCCGAGAGTGACGGCAGTGGCTTCGTGCTGAACGGCAGCAAGGCCTTTGTAACCGACGGCGCCGATGCCGAGCTGCTCGTGGTCGCGGCCCGCGAGAGGGGCTCTGAGGGTAGCGACGGCATTGGCCTATTCGTAGTCGCCGGCGACGCCACCGGTCTAGAGCGTCGGCCGCTACCGACAATGGATCAAACTCGGCGCCAAGCAGAGATAGTCTTTCGCGAGGTCCACCTAGACTCCGATGCGCTGCTGGGTCGCCAAGGCGCGGCTTGGCCCGCGCTACAAGACTCGCTCAACCTGGCTGCCATCGCCCTTGGCGCCGAACAGGTCGGTGGAGCCGAGCGCTGCCTAGACATGTCGGTGGCCTATGCCAAAGAGCGCGTTCAGTTTGGCCGCCCGATCGGCTCATTCCAGGCCATAAAGCACAAGTGCGCCGACATGCTGTTGGCGGTCGAATCAGCCCGCTCGGCGGTCTACTACGCAGCCGCCGCAGCCGATTCGCGCGCGAGCCGTGAAGAACTGTCCACGCTCGCTTCGCTAGCCAAAGCCTACTGCTCTGATGCATACTTCCGCTGTGCCGCCGAGGCCATACAGATCCACGGTGGCGTGGGCTTTACCTGGGAGTACGATGTGCACCTGCACTTCAAGCGCGCCAAGTCGAGTGAGACCCTGCTCGGCGACGCCGCCTATCACCGCGAGCTGGTGGCGCGGCAAATAGGGCTGTGAGGCAATGACGATGGATATGTCCGGCAGAGTCGTAGTGGTTACCGGCGGTGGCAAAGGGGTTGGGCGCGGCATCACCAAGCGTTTTCTCGAGGCCAACGCCGATGTCGTAATTTGTGGACGCGAAGAGCCTGAATCGCTGCCCGCGGCCGCCGGCAAGGTAGCCGAGTTCGTGGCGGCTGATGTCCGCAGCCTCGACCAGATCGATACCGTGCTCGACACCGTGTCCGAGAGCTTCGGCCGCTTTGACATTCTCATCAACAACGCCGGCGGCGCACCGCCGGCCGAGGCCGCCACCGCCTCGCCGCGCTTCTCGCAAAAGATCATCGAGCTGAATCTTGTTGCACCGCTAAACTTCATGCAGCGAGCCAATTCCATAATGCAGAAACAAGATGCGGGAGGCGCGATCATCAACATCGCCAGCGTAAGCGGACAGCGTCCCTCGCCCGGTACCGCAGCCTACGGCGCAGCCAAGGCCGGACTCATGAGCCTGACCCAGTCGCTGGCCGTAGAGTGGGCACCCAAGGTGAGAATTAACGCCATTGCCGCCGGCATGATCAAGACCGAGCAGGCTCACCTTCACTACGGCGACGAAGAAGCGATCTCTCGAGTAGCCGCATCCGTGCCGCTTGGCCGGCTCGGCGAGCCCAGCGACGTGGGCAACCTGTGTCTGTTCCTAGCCTCACCGATGGCCAGCTACATAAGCGGTGCGACCATCGTGCTCGACGGCGGTGGCGAAAAGCCAGCGTTCCTGGGGCTTTCCGGATGGACTAAGTCCGCGACTTAGTCCATCCGGGCTTTGTGGAAGTCAACATTCACGAAGCCAAGACTCACCTGTCCAAACTCTTGCGCCGGGTGGCAACCGGTGAGGAGATCACCATCTCTAAGGCTGGTCAGCCCATAGCAAAGCTGGTGCCGATCGATGCTCGCTCGCAGCGCCGCTTCGGCATCGATCGAGGGGTTTTTGCGGTTCCCGAAGACTTCAACACGCCGCTTGCCAAGGAGTGGATGCCTTCGAGTCATGAAGTTCCTGCTCGACACCCATTGCTGGTTGTGGCTCCAGGCCAGCCCTGAACGGTTGTCGGCAGCTGACCCGCATCTAATAGAGGAAAGGGATGATCCGGTAAGGAACACGCCGACAGTATTCTTGCCACAGCTCGCCATAACGCTCGGCGCAGCGCAGGTCGTCGGCGTACTGGCGCGGGACTAGCAGCGCTACGTAGTACAGCGGATAGAGCCAGGCAGCTGCTGCCAAGGGATAACCCAGGCTGAGCGTGAGCGCAGTGGCCATGAGGATTTCGCCTAGGTAGTTGATATGCCGCGACAACCCCCAAAACCCTCCGGTCAACACGTGCTTACCGTCGCCACTTAGAGTGTGCGGATCGAGCAGCCCGAAGGCCTTGGCCGAAGGGTCGCGCTTGAACTGGAACTTCTGAAGATTGGCCCCGCGCGCGAACATCCAGCCGGTGAAAAACATCGCCGCAACAAGCAAGAGAGCCGTCGTCGAGCTGCCCGGGTTCGGCGCCTCCGCCAGGTTCCACAGCCCCACGCAGTAGAAGAAGGGGTAGAACACCAAACAGCCCCAGCCCAACTTAAAGCCGACGCGCTCGGCCATGAAGTCATAGGTGTAGAGATGGACTTCTTCGAAGTTCAGGTACTCGGTCACGAAAAACGAAAACAAGCCGGCGTAGAGCAACACACCCGGCGAGGGATTGTCGGGGAAGAGCTGCAGGTGTCTGGCCGCAAACGACAAGACGTTGAGCTCGAGCATGATGGCGCCGACTAGGTAGAGATACATCTTGGCATCCACCCGTCCCCCCGCCCACTGAGGGTTCTCGAGACGGCCAAGATACAGGTCGGCGGCCAGCGACTTACCCGGCAGCGGCTGCGCAGGCAGCACGATCGCCAGGGTAAACAACAAGCCAACCACACAAGTACCGGCTACCATCTCCCAGCGATGCAGATAGAAGCCGTCCCAAGCCAACCAGCCCTGTCGGCACGCAAAAGCCCAAGCGGCCACCACCACGATCATCACTCTCAGACCGTTGAGTCGGTAACGAAGCTTGCGGCCAGTGGCAGTATCCCTCACGTAACCGTCGACCCAGCGCCCAGGGATTACTAGATGCAGCAGCAGCACCAATACATAAATTAGAGTCGGCCAGAGATACGCGGGCATGAGCGTGTTCTTATCCGATCAGCACAGCCAAGCCAGCCGATCCAAGCCGATTATCTGAGCAACCCCGAGGCTAGAGCCGTTTGAGCGCGCGCATCAAGCGGCCCAGCTTCACGAAGTCGGAGAGGCCAGCCCCGGTGAAGGCGCCACCCATGTTGGCGATGATAAAATGCCGGCAACCGGCCTCTGCCAGTGGAGCGGCTTCCTCGAGAATGTCGTCCACGCTTCCCATGTAGAAAAGACGGCCGAGAAGTTCCGCGTTTATCTGGCCGAGTGCGGCGTCGATGACGTCGGGGCCGATACGCGATGGAACAATCTCCAAAAACCCGCCGAAATCTTCACCGAGAGGATGCACGGCGCCACATTCACTCCACAGCTGCGGCGGCAGACCCAGCGCCATGTAGGCCACGTACTTGTTTGTCAGCGCCTTATCCAGCACCCACTGCCGCGACTCGCCAAAGGCCAGCATCAAAGTCTGCCCGGCAACAAAATCCGTCATGCTGCGGCCGACGGTGTCCGCACCTTGACGAATCATGCCCAGACGTTCGGCGTACTCCTCGCCGCCGATCTTTTGTCCGGGCACCCAACCATCGGCCCAGCGACCACACATGCGCAGCATACGCGGAAAGTGTGCTCCCATGAAGATCCGTGGTGCCCTACCCTTGTAGAGCGGCAAGTCGAAGACCGCGTCGCGCAACTTCCAAAACTTGCCGTCGTAATCGAGAGGCTTGCCGCCGCTCGACCACAAGCGACGTATGATCTCAAGTGCTTCTTCGAGCCTAGCCACGCGTTTGTCGGTGGGCAACCCGTAGGGCTCTGTGTTCTCGCGCAGGCCATTGCCAATGCCAAGAATGACGCGCCCCTTGGCGATGTGATCCAGAGTAACAAAAGTCTGGGCCAGAGACATCGGGTGGCGACGAATCGGCTCGGTGACCGAAGTTCCCAGCCACACCCGACGATGCCGTCGCGCTGCCAGTGTCATCAACGGCACAGGATCAAACAGCGCATCCATGGATGGCAGCACTGACGCCGCCGGTACGACCTCGGGAGTCCACAACCACTTGGGTGCAAAACCCATGAAGTGATCCGGGTACCAAATAGCCTGGGCACCGAGCACCCGCGCTACCGTCGTGGCTGTGGTCGACAACCACAGCGGAGCCAGGCATCCGTCTTGATAACCGACCGTTACTTCGTGCACCGCAGCGTTACCCTCCGCCCTGGGACTTTACTCGTGAGTCTTGCGCGACAGCGGCTAGAATCCCGGACCAAATAGTGAACCCGCCGCCGCGGTCACACCCATGGCAAGCGCGCCCCAAAACGTTACGCGTGCCGCCCCCGTCAGCAAAGAAGCACCACCGGCACGGGCCGCCAAGCTACCGAGTACAGCCAGGAACACCAGCGAGACTCCGGCAACCATCGGAAGCAGACTAGACACCGGCGCAAGCAGTACTGCCAGCAGAGGCATGGCCGCACCCAGAGCAAAGGTCAGCGCCGAGGCCAAGGCCGCCTGTATAGGACGAGCATTGAGCTGCTCGAAAATCCCCAGCTCGTCGCGAGCATGCGCGGCAAGGGCATCATGAGCCATGAGCTGCATGGCAACTTCTTCGGCCAACTCAGGTTTCAAGCCGCGCTCGACGTAGATCGCAGCAAGCTCGGCGCGCTCGTGTTCCTCGTCTTCGGCCAGCTCTTTGCGCTCGCGCTCGAGATCAGCCTTCTCGGTGTCCGCCTGCGTACTAACCGAGACGTACTCACCCGCCGCCATCGACATCGCCCCAGCGACTAGCCCGGCAACACCGGCGACGAGGATCTCCTCTCGGCTCGCTTGGGCTGCGGCCACGCCTACCACCAGGCTCGCTGTCGATACTATACCGTCGTTGGCACCGAGCACCGCGGCGCGTAGCCAGCCGATGCGATCGACGCGGTGTAGTTCCGGGTGGCGCTTGAACATCAGCGGTCGGAGAGACGTCGTATGGCAAGATTATGGCCGGCTTTGACCTGGGCGGGCGAGCCGCTCAAGCAGCCGAATCCCGACAACAGGTCAAGATCGGCGGCGCACA
>CAZPPZ010000128.1:0-9158 GCA_964588545.1 uncultured Myxococcales bacterium
ACGGCGCCTCTGGGCGGGAGCATCCTGCCCGGGATCACGCGGGACAGCGTGCTGGCAGCGGAGAGACCGACCGACATGACCAGCGCGCTGGGTGGTTGGTCGCTCACGGCGGGCACGCCTTCACTACCTGCCTACCTCGGTGATCTTCGATGAGCCTTTTACCTGGGAGTACGAAGGGCGAAGCTGGCAGCCCGACAACTATGAGAACAAGCACTACGGTCCGGTTACCGTGCGTGAGGCCCTCGAGCACTCTCTAAATGCTGCCACGGCTCATATGGCTCATGACATCGGCATCGAGACCGTGCGGGATTTGGCGATAGACCTGGGGATAGACGAAGCCCTACCTGCCTATCCGGCTATTTCGCTGGGGGGATGGGAGGTCTCGCTGTTGGAGATCGCCCGGGTCTACGGGGTTTTCGCCAACGGTGGTGTGGCGACCGAGCCGATCTCGGTTGCTGATGTTGTCAATCGCGCGGGCGACACTCTCGAGCGCAACCGCGTGACGATTCGCCGGGTGGTATCGCCTGCGGACGCCTTCTTGATAACCTATCTGCTACGTGGTGTGGTCGAGCACGGCACCGCCCGCCGGGTGCGTTGGCTGGGCTTTGACCGCCCGGCTGCGGGAAAGACCGGGACGACAAATGATTACAACGATGCCTGGTTTGCCGGCTACACCCCAGATCTACTAACGGTGGTGTGGGTAGGCTTTGATCGAGGCCAGAGCCTCGGCCTGCCCGGCTCGCAGGCAGCGCTGCCCATATGGGCAGACTTCATGAAGAATGCTCTGGCCGGGACCCCGCCGGTTGAGTTCGCAGTGCCCGAGGGCATTACCTTTGTAGATGTCGATCCTAGCAGCGGTTTGCGCGCCGTGCGTGCTTGCCGCGAGGTCGTGCGTGAGGCATTCCTCTCGGGAGAGGAACCGCACGAGGACTGTCATCATAGCGCCGAGGTGCCAAGGTTTTGAGATCTGCTCTTAGCATAGCCTGCGCGAGCACCGTCGTCGCCATGACGATGGTTTCGTGTACCCAGGTGCTTGAAGTTCGCGAGGCGGATCGTGGCGACCAACTGGAGCCGCGGCCGGTCAGCTCGCGGGCAGATCTGTTGCTGGAGCAAGCCATCGCTGTTGCCCAGGCCGATCGCAGTTCGAGCGGCCCCTCGCGCTTGGCCCATCTGAAAATGACCGAGAGAGCGGCTGCGCAGATAGCCGAGGGCAAGCTCGAACGTGCGGTTGATCTGCTCGAGCGTGCGCTGGCGATTGAGGGCCGAGACGGTTTTGCTTACTTCTACCTCGCCCGCGCCCACCTTGCCCTAGGAAGCGCCCGCCAGAGTCTGGAGTTTAACCGCCGCGCGGCGGCACTGTTGCCCACCGATCGCGAACTCAGCAGAGAACTGCGCCAACAGCGCGAAGCCGCGCGAGCCCTGTTAGCCTCGGCGCGCCAGTGAGAGTGCTTGGCATAGAGACTTCCTGCGACGACACCTCGGTGGCCGTCGTCGAGGATCGCAGTGTGCTCTCCAACGAGGTTGCCTCTCAAGACGATATCCACGGCGGTTACGGGGGGATAGTTCCGGAGCTGGCTGCGCGCCGCCATCTTGAGACCATCGTCGCGGTAATCGAGCGTGCTTTGGACCGAGCCGGCGGCGGAGTTCAGTCGCTCGATGCCATTGCGGTAACCCGCGGCCCGGGTTTGGTTGGTTCGTTGCTTGTCGGCATGGCCGCGGCCGAGGGCTTGTCTATTCGTAGTGGTCTGCCGCTTATCGGCGTGAACCACCTCGAGGGCCACGTGCTCTCGCCGCTGCTTGGCAGCGACGTCGAGCTGCCTTTCTTGGCGCTGCTGGTTTCCGGCGGACACACCGCTCTGTACCTGGTCCGCGACATTGGCGAGTACGCTGAGATCGCCGCGACCCGCGACGATGCTGCCGGCGAGGCTTTCGATAAGGCAGCCAAGATGCTCGGGCTGGGCTACCCCGGTGGACGGGTTATCGACGAGACCGCGCGTAGTGGCGATCCCCGTGCGCTGCGTTTTCCTCGAGCGCGGGTTCGTGACGAGCCGCTAGCGCTTAGCTTCTCGGGTCTGAAGACCTCGCTGTGGGAGTATCTCTCGCGACTCGATAGCCCAGAGCTCGATGCCCGTGCGCTGGCGGATATCTGTGCGTCTTTTCAAGAGGCGGTGGTCGACGTGCTGGTCGACCGGATCTCGCGTGCTTCGCGTCAGTTGGGCATCAATACCTGGGTTCTAGCCGGAGGCGTCTCGGCTAACAGCCGTTTGCGCCGCCGTATGCAGGAGGCTGCCGCGGCTATGGGCGCCGCTGTGGTTCTCCCGCCGATGTCGCTGTGTACCGACAACGCTGCGATGATTGCCGGCGCGGCCATCATGCGCGCCAACAGAGCTTTGCCGGGCGAGGCGTTAGAAGCCGTGTCGCGCTTGCCGCTGGGGCCGCGTCTGCGGGGTCTACGCTAGTGGGCGGCGGTCGGCCGAGGAGGGTGCGCTGGGGTCAAAACTTTCTTAGCGATGCCAACATCGCCCGTGCGATCGTTGAATGGTCCGGGGTCGAGGGGCGATCGGTGCTGGAGATCGGTCCTGGTCGTGGGGCGCTTACCGAGTTGCTGCGCGAGCGTGCCTCGCGGCTGTGCCTGATCGAGATAGACCCTGGCCTCGCCGAGGACTGGCGTCGCCGTTTCGCCGACGACGAGGCTGTTGACGTGGTTGCCGCCGATGCCCTCGAGGTGGATTTTACGCGGCTGTGTGACCCGCCGCTGACGGTAGTCGCCAATCTTCCCTACGAGAGCGGTACTGCGATCCTCATGCGTCTGCTCGAGAGCCGGGCAGCTATAGAGCGAATTGTGGTGATGCTGCAAAAGGAGGTTTGCGAGCGCATCGTTGCGCAGGCCGGTGACAGCAACTACGGCTTGCTGGCGCTGCATAGCCAGCTGCTTGCCAATGTAGAAAAAGGCCGAGTCGTAGCCCCGTCGTGTTTTGCACCACCGCCCAAGGTCGACTCCCAGCTGCTACGGCTGACTCCGCTTGCCAAGCCACGCTACCCGGTGGGCGATAGCAAGCGATTCTCTGCGATGCTGCGTGCGGCATTCTCCACGCGCCGCAAGATGCTGCGCAACTCGCTCGGACCGTGGTTGGCCAACCGCCTTGGCCACGACCAGGTTGATGCGGCTTTCGCTGCGGCCGAGATCGAAGCGTCAGCGCGTCCCCAGTCGATAGCGCTGGAGTCGTTTGCCAGGCTCGCGACTTACGTTGACGACCACAGCGGCGCCGATGCCTGAGCTTCCCGAGGTAGAGACCCTGCGGCTTAGCCTCGAGCCCTACGTGGTCGGCCGCCGGGTGTGTGGGGTCGAAGTGCGCTGCCGGCGGTTGCGTCGCCCGCTGGCCGCGGATTTTACTCGGCGGTTGCGCGGACGAACCATCGTCGCGGCGCGACGTCGCGCCAAGTACCTGCTGCTTGATCTCGATGGTGGCGGTTCCTGGATGGTTCATTTGGGGATGAGTGGACGACTGCTCTATGTAGAGAACTGCTCGCACTACCAGGCTGGCAAGCACGACCACGTGCTGGTCTCGCTCGATGGCGACAGCCTACTGGTTTTCAACGACCCGCGCCGTTTCGGCCTCATGCTAATCGATGATCCCGCCAACGCTGAGCTGTTGCAGCGAATCGGACCCGAACCACTAGATGCCGCGGCTTTCGACGGCGATTACCTCTGCGCGCTCAGGCGGCGCACTGACCGCGAGATCAAGACTGTGCTGATGGATCAGCGTGTGGTTGCCGGCCTCGGTAACATCTATGTAAACGAAATTCTCTTTGCCGCGCGAGTCAGGCCACGCCGACGCATGCCGCGGGTGAGCACGGCTGAATGCCGAGCCATAGCCGAGGCTACTCGCTCTGTGCTCGCCGAGGCCATCGAGCATCGCGGCAGCACGCTGTCGGATTTTCTCGACGGTGTAGGCCGCCGCGGCGGCTACCAGTGGCGCCGCCGTGTCTACGATCGAGCCGGCCAGCCCTGTCCGCGCTGCGCCACTGAGATCAAGAGCGTGGTGGTCGCGCAACGATCGTCTTTTTACTGTCCTCGCTGCCAGCGCTAGGGGGGACGCAAGTCGCGGCTTGCGTCTATGCAGGCGGCCGCCATAGGATGCGCGAAAAGGGGGCTGGAGGGGCGTCGGGGATCGCCCTTAGAACGCAGATCCGAAAAGGAGAAAACTGCTATGACGCATTCAGGCACTCAGGCACTAGGACCCTACCTTTACTACTAGGGGCGCTGCTTATGCTCACACCGACCGCAGCGCACTCTATAACTTACGCTGGCTCGTATCGCGATCTCGCGGTTCGATTGCAGCAGGCAGCCGCTGGCGGGCTGCCTCCGCGAGACGCAGCCGGGACGAGGCAAGGTCAAGCTCAAGGATACGATCGGCGGTAAGCACCGACTCTCGTGGAAGTGGCGAGATGGTCAGGCCACAACCTTGGCCGACTTCGGCGATCCGACAACCAGCAGCGAGCATGTCATCTGTCTCTACGAGGGCCGTGGCGGACAGCCCAGGCTGGTATTCGAGAAGGACGTGGAAGCCGCAGAGCTATGCAGTGGCCAACCGTGCTGGGAGGTTTCGACCAAGGGGGTGCGTTACCGTGACAAGAAACGCAGGCGCCGACGCAGTGCTGTATCGGGTCTCGATCTACGTGCGGGAGATAACGGGCGGGCACGGATTACGCTTAAAGCCGGGGGTGTAACCTTGGCTCCACCGCGGCTGCCACTTGCGCAAGATGGCGGGCCGGTGGTGCTGCAGCTCGTAAACCTAGACACTGGTGTGTGCTGGGAGTCGAGTTTTACTACGGCGAAGGAGAACACGGATACTCTTTTTGTCGCGGCGTCGGACTGAGCGGCGTGCAGCGCCGAGCGTAGAAGAACCACAGCGGCTTACTCCCTTGACGGGCCTGAGAAGGGGCGACTCAGGTGGATTGCACACCCTACGGGGCCATGGTGCCGCATGATCTTGGTAGATCCTTCGGTATGGATCGACCACTTGGGTCGAGGTCCACTTGTCGGCCTTCGCGCTCAAAGTCGGAGCCTGAGCTTGCTGATTGGAGACCGAGACAGCAAGTTTGGTCCGGAGTCTGATCTTGTGGCAACAGCCGTCGTCATTGGTGTGCTGCCACGCCGCAAGTAGCTTAACGACTGCGAACGTCGAGGTAGTCACGCAAGCCATCGCCGAGAGCGTTCAGTCCGAGTACGGTGATGAGAATCGCTAACCCTGGGTATAGTGTGAGGTGGGGCGCTATCATCAGGAAGGTCCGGCCCTCGTTGAGCATCGATCCCCATGATGGTGTTGGCGGCTGAACTCCCAGCCCGAGAAAACTCAGGCTGGCCTCACCGACGATGGCTCCAGCTACGCCGAAAGTTGCCTGCACGACCAGCGGGGCTGCGAGCAGCGGCAGCACGTGGCGGCGCAGAACGCCTAAGCGACCGACGCCCAGGGCCTTGGCCGCCTCTACATGGTCACGGCGTTTGATCGCCATGACCTCGGCCCGCACCACTCTAGCGTAACCGGTCCAGCCGATCACCGACAAGGCGATGATGACGTTGCTGAGGCTGGGGCCGAGCACTGCGCTCATGGCGATCGCCAGGAGTATTCCTGGGAAGGCCAGCAGTATGTCCACCACTCGCATTATCCAGAAGTCTACGCCTCCCCCGAGATAGCCGGCCGCGGCGCCGACGATGACGCCGATGATCAGCGAGATAGCTACCGAGAACAGTCCAACCTGCAGCGATACCCGCGCCCCGTAGATTATCCGGCTGAGCTGGTCGCGTCCGAGTTTGTCTTGGCCCAAGGGATGCTGCCAACTCGGTGCGCTGAGGTCTTCGGAGAGCTGCTGAGCGCTGGGCGGGTAGGGGGCCAGCAGCGGTGCAGTGGTGGCTGCGACGACGAGTAGCAGCAGCGTGGCGACGCCGGCAACGATGGCGGTGCTGGCCGCGTGTTGCCCGGAGGCCGCTATTG
The DNA here is from genome assembly GCA_964588545.1 of uncultured Myxococcales bacterium. Taxonomy (GTDB): domain Bacteria; phylum Desulfobacterota; class Binatia; order UBA1149; family SPBQ01; genus CAZPPZ01. The sequence goes on from CAZPPZ010000128.1 coordinate 5,997, forward strand.
TTTGTGCTGCGTGCATCTACGCTCAGTCTCCAGCGCTGTCGCGCAGCCGCGGGTTTGCCCAACTATAGGCGAGGTCGGTGGCAAGGTTCACGGCGACGTAGCTTAGCGCAATCACCAACACGCAGCCCTGAACCACGGGGTAGTCTCGAGTTTGGATAGCCTCGATGGTCAAACGGCCGAGACCCGGCCAGGCGAATATGGTCTCGGTGATCACCGAACCGGCCAGCAGCGAGCCCAGCTGCAATCCCCCCACCGAGAGCAGCGGGCCCAGAGCATTGGCTAAGGCGTGATGGGCCACGACCCTGGTTTCGGTCAGTCCCTTGGCTCGGGCCGTGCGGATGTAGTCTTCGTGCAGCGCTTCGAGCACTGTGGTTCTGGTCATGCGCGTGAGTATGCCGGCAAGCGACAGCCCGAGCGTCAGCGCCGGTAGCACCAGGTGGGCTGCGCCGCCGGCACCGGATATCGGCAGCCAGCCCAACTCTACGGCAAACACCATGATCAGCATCGGGCCCAGCCAGAAGTTTGGGATGGCAACGCCGAGAAGACTGGCGGTAAGCGAGGCCCTGTCGATGGCGCTGCGCGGACGGCTGGCCGACAGCAGGCCAAGAGGTAAGGCAATGACTAGGGCGAAGGCCAGCGCGCTCAGCGTCAAGGCGGCGGTGGCGGGGAAGCGCTCGGCCACCAGGCGGCTCACCGCGCGTCCGCTGTGGATCGAGGTTCCGAGGTCACCGTGGGTCAGACCCACGAGAAAAACCATGTATTGAACCGGCAGCGGCTGGTCAAGGCCGAGTTGCAGGCGTAGCTCGGCGCGGTCGCTGGGGCGGGCGGTCTCGCCGAGCATGACGTCGACCGGGTCGCCCGGCATCAGGTGGATGAGTGCGAATACCACCGATACCACGCCCAGCACCGTCGGCGCCAGCGCCAGCAGGCGGCGTATGACATAGCTAGTCATGGATGATTTGGCTGGGCTAGGTTCCACGGTAGCAGGTCTTGGAATATGCTAGTTTAGCCTTGTGGCCCAGCCGCCCGTAGGGCCTCTGTGCAGGGGCAATAACGATGAATGAAGCACTGAACTCGAGTTCCCCCCTGCGGGCTCTGCAGCGGGCCGTACGCTTTTTGCTGGTCGAGCTGTGGACGGCCGGTGCCGACGGGGCTACCCGCTTCCAGCGCGCGCTGGTCGCCAGCGTTCGCGTGGGCTTTATCACCCTCGAGGGCTTCGTCAACGATCTGTGTATGCTGCGCGCCTCGGCGCTGACCTTCGCCTCGTTGATGGCGCTGGTGCCGACGCTGGCGCTGGCCTTCGCGGTGCTGCGTGGCCTGGGCTGGCACGGCGACCGTCTCGAGGAGCTAATCCTCGGCAAAGCCACGCTGCTCTCTGCCGATGCTATCAAACTGATCGTCTCCTACATAGACAACACTAGTTTTGCCGGGTTAGGAGTGCTCGGCGGCTCGATACTTTTCCTTACCTTCGTTTCGGTAATGACCAATATCGAAGCCTCCTTCAACGCCATCTGGGGCGGGGTGAGTCACCGCCCGATGGTTAGGCGGGTGTTCGACTACTTCGGCGTGATGATCGTCGCGCCAGTGCTGCTGGCCGTCACCATGAGTCTTACCGCTGCCATGCAGAGCAATGGAGCGCTGCAGTGGATTGGTGAAACCTGGGCGGTGGGTTCTGCGCTTCGCTACACGCTCAGTTACGGCTCCTACGTGGTCGTATGGATACTCTTCGCCTTTCTCTATACCTTTGTGCCCAACACCAGGGTGCGCATGGTGGCGGCGCTTATCGGCGGGATCGTTGCCGGATCGATTTGGCACTTCACTCAGTTTCTCTACATCCGCTTTCAGATCGGTATGGGCAGCTACAACGCGATCTATGGCGCCATGGCGCAGCTGCCGTTGTTGATGGCCTGGATCTACATAAGCTGGATCATCGTGCTCTTCGGCGCCGAGATCTCTTACGCGGTGCAAAATCTCCACAGCTACAGCCGCGAGCGCCGGGCATCGGGACACTCCGGCCAGGCCCTGCGTGAGTACGCCGGCTTGGGTATTGTCGGGCGGCTGGCGGCAGCAGCCGATGGCCGGCGCCAGCCACCCACGGTAGAGGAGCTGGCGCTAGCCGCCGACCTGCCCACTAGGCTGATACGCGACTTGATCGAGGAGTTGGCCGCCGCCGGCTTGGTGCACGTAAGCAGCGAGGCTCCCGAACGCTGTTTTCTCTCTAAGGCCCCCGAGCGCATCCGCGTTGCCGAGGTCTTGGATCTACTGCGAGGGTCGTTCCGGCCTGCGGCCAGCGACGACGGCGATGCCGCCATCAAGCGGGTGCTCGGCCAGGTCCGCGGTGCCCGTGATCAAGCTCTGGCTGAGCGTACGCTCAAGGATCTAGCCGCCGATAGCGACGATCAGTAGTTTGGGGTGAGCCGAGGCCGCTTCAGGGCTGAGTGCTTAAACGGCTGGTGGCCAGGGGCAAGAGATCTCCTGAAGGGTGGGGCACAAACCCGTGAAGCCGAGTCGAGGCCACGACGATGCGCTCGGGCCACCACAGCGGAATGTAGGGCAGGCGGCGCGCGGCGCGTTTTTGCACACGGCCATAAATACGTTTCCTACGCTCGACGTTGCTCAGCCGTTTGCCGCGCTCGGTTAGCCGGTCGATACGCGGGTCGCGGTAGCGCCCGCGGTTGTTCCCCGCTGGCGGAATCATGGCGGTGTGAAACACCTGCCGGTAGATGTCTGGTTCGACTATGCCTACCCACTGCAGCGAGTACAGATCGAAGTTGCCCGAGCGCACGTCGGCGAAGAAGGTTCCCCACTCGTAAGTGAGAATCTCTAGTTCGATACCGACTTGCGCAAGTTGCTCGGCGATGGCTTCGGCGATGCGTCTGCGCAGCTCGACGGTGGTGGTCTTGTAGCTCAACCTCAGCCGCGGCCGGGGCCCCGGGCCATCGGGGTCGGTGAGCCCGGCTTGATCGAGCAGGCGGCGGGCACGGGCCGGGTTGTGAGCGTAATCCTTGACCTTGGCGCTGTAGGCCCAGTGTTCAGCCGGCAACAGTCCAGTGGCCAGGCGCGCTTGGCCCTTGAGCAGGTGAGTGACGATGGCCTCGCGGTCGATGGCGTAGGCGATGGCACGGGCGAGGCGCAGGGCGCCGAGGGCCGGGTGGCGGCGCT
>CAZPPZ010000129.1:0-9101 GCA_964588545.1 uncultured Myxococcales bacterium
CTCCCGTAAGATTGTGTCGCCCGGGGCAGATGAGGGCCGTGTTGGGGGGGTCGAGGACCACGTCGACGAGTGCACGCTGTGCGATCTGTGCATGCAGGCCTCTCCTGAGGGCGTTCGAGTGGTCAAGCTCTACGAGTCCTGATCGCTGCCCGCCCGGGGGCAGCAGCCGGTGGGCTGGCACAGGGGGGTTGCTAAAGGGCTAGCCAAGCCCTATCGTATATGCTCTAAGGGGGTCGGCGCTCGCAGTTGAGTGCTACGGCTGTAGCTGATTCTCCCTCCGAAGTGATCGAATTCCCTTCCATTAAGAGTGCCAGTTTCCAGCCTTAACCCAGAGAAGAAAGCTGTTTTGTGAACACCCAGTACGCTGGGACAGATAGATGATGAGGTGTTACGGCCCTAGTGGTGCGAGCCCTCCAGGAGAACCATGTCCAAGAAGATTTACGTAGGTAATTTGCCTTTTTCCGCAACCGAAGATGCAGTGCGCGACCTTTTCGGCCAGCACGGCGAGGTGACCTCGGTCGCCATCATCACCGATCGCGAGACCGGACGTCCCCGTGGTTTTGGATTCGTTGAGATGGAAGGATCGGGCGCTGACAAGGCAATTGCCGCTCTCGACCAGACCGAGATGGACGGTCGCAGCCTCAAGGTGAGCGAGGCCAAGCCTCGTGAGGACCGTCCACGCCGCGACCGCTGGTAACAACCCATAACCGGCCTAGTTCTTGGCCGGTGACCCGTAGGCGGCGTGTGTCACATTTATCACACGTTGTTCGATTGTGGAGAGCGGTGACGCTGCTGAGGGTCGATACGGTGGCCAGTTTCCCCAGGGTTGTTTGCCCGGACAACTGGCACAGCCGTTGCTTAATCTGAGAGCTTGCAGCCACCGCGGTCGTGTACCGCGGTGGCTGTCGAGCGACTCAGTCAGGAGCAGGGGCTGTCATGGGGAGAGCAGAACAAGGTGGGCAGGGGGCGATTTCCCAGGGATTCACCCTGGTAGAGTTTGCGATTGTCCTCGTCGTCATTGGCCTGCTGGCTTCGTTTGGCGTTCCGCGCTTTCGCGATAACCTCGAGCGCGCCAAAGCCGGCGAATCTCTCAACTATCTAAGTGCCGTGCGCGCGGCCGAGCAGCGCTATCGCGCTCGCGAAGGCACCTTTACAACCATACGCAGTGATCTCGATGTCGCCATCGCGTTACCGAAGTTCTTCCGTGTCGGTGCCATAGTTGTCGGCGCCAGTGATGACATAGAGGATTCGTGGGCGCTTACGCTTACGCGTGTCGGTGCGTCGTCGGCCTACGGAGCATATACGGTGACCTTTACCGAGTCCGGATACGACGCTGCTAACAGCACGCTCGGCAACTATCCGCAGATAAGTCCTATCCCACCAAAGCTTGCCGCTCTCGACTCCGCAGATTCTAAGTAACGAGTTTAGGCCGAGAGCCAGGCCAACCACCACGCCGCCAAGGCTACGTGACTGGTTACCAGAAAGGCCAGAGAGCTGTGAACGACCGCGCGGATGCGACGGATGTCGCTGTGCAGGCGGTAGTGCAGCTGGTAAGTCCTGAGCGCCCAATTGAGACCGACGCAGGCCAGCGCGGTCATGGAAAAGCGAAACAGTGCCAAGCCTGCGCTTCCGTATTGGCTAAGTATCGACTTTGCCAGTGGGTTCAGCTCGACCAGTTGGCCGTGTTCGTAGGCGGTAATCGTGCAGCCGAGGTCAAAAAAACCTACGAGCAGCATGATCGCCAGTACCAGCGGCACTGGATCAAAACGCTGCTCGCCCGACTCCTCGCGCATGCTCCATGCTGGCGCGATACTCTCGAGCCGCGATGCGAATCGGATTGAACCGCTGAGCCTAAGCTGTCGTACCATCGTAGTTGTAATGCTAACCCCATGCGTGGCGGTCAGTAAGCGTTTGGCGGCATTTCACGCCAGGTTTTGCACGCCGGCACGCAAAATATTTCGTAAACTTGGGGTCTGAGTGGCCGGTGGCTGTGTCGGTCGACATATACTCGCGTGATGGTGAGCCGCGGTGCTAAACTGAGGGGGTGCGAAGCACTGTAGGCCGAGACAAGCTAGCCGTGGTGATGGTTGGCCTGCCGGCACGTGGCAAGAGTTATACTGGGCGCAAGCTCGCGCGTTACCTGTCTTGGCTGGGGTACCAGACCAAGATCTTCAACCTGGGTGACTACCGGCGCTGGCGTCTGGGGGCGCAACAGGGCCACGACTTCTTCGATCCTGGCAATCCCGCGGGAAGCAAGGCTCGCAGCGAGCTAGCGGCGGCCGCGCTCGATGACATGATGGCCTGGTTCGAGGGCGACGGACAAGTCGCCATCTATGACGCCACCAACAGTACAGTAGAACGCCGAGCTTTGGTGAAGACCCGCTGCGTGGATTTGGGGGTGAGGGTACTCTTTGTCGAGACCGTCTCGCGCGACGAGGCGCTGCTCGAGGCCAGCATTCGTGACAACAAGACCCGTTCACCCGATTACGCGGGTGTCGATGCCGATGAAGCGGTTGCTGATTTTCGCGCGCGTATTGCTCACTACGAGCGTAGCTATGAAGCGGTGGATGACGAGGAGGGGTCATACGTTCGCATGGTCGATGCCGGGCGTCAGCTTATGGTCAATCGACTGGAGGGCTATATTTCGGCGCGAGTACTGCTGTTTCTGTCCAACATTCATCTGACGGTAAAGCCGATATGGATAACCCGCCACGGCGAGAGCATATATAACATCAGCGGACAGATAGGTGGCGATGCCCACTTGTCCTTGCGTGGCGAGCGCTACGCGCATGCGCTGCGTGCCTATCTTGACGAGCGTTGGCCTGAGCGTGACGAACCTATGGTCTGGACGAGTTCGCTCAAGCGCACCATCGAAACCGCTGCGTCTTTGGAACGACCTTGGTTGCCACTGCGCGCCCTCGATGAGATCGACGCAGGGATCTGCGACGGTATGACCTACGATGAGATCGGCCGTGCTCTGCCAGAGGAGGCGAGAGCCCGCGCGGAAGACAAGTTCCATTACCGTTATCCTCGCGGAGAGTCGTATGCTGATGTTATCAAGCGTCTCGACCCCATCATCCTCGAACTCGAACGGCAGCGCTCCCCGGTTCTCATAATTGCCCATCAGGCTGTGCTGCGTGCTCTGTATGCCTACTTCCTTGGCATGCCCACCGAGCACTGTCCGTATCTCTCTGTTCCTTTTCACACGGTCATCGAGCTTACGCCGCACGCCTACGGCTGTAGCGAAGAGCGTGTCGCTCTGGCGCCGCGCGTCGAGGATTCGCCCTCGAGCTGAGCGACTAGCGCCGCGCTCTTAGGCGCAGCAGCGCCGGTAGTAGCACGAGGTCGGCGATCCAGGCGCTGACAATCACGGTGGACATCACCATCCCGAGTAGTCTACTGCCGCGAAACACCGAGAGCATTAGTACGCCGAAGCCGGCAAGCAGAATCGCCGAGGTAAGGGTGATGGCACTGCCCGCACGCGCCAGCGCAGCGCGAAGCGCCACCTCGATGCTCCCGGTGCTAGCGCGCAGCTCGGCGCGCAGGGCAAAGACAAAATGGATGGTGTCATCTACGACCAGACCCAGGGCGATAGCAGGTGCGAGCAGCAATCCGGAGTTAAATCCGATTCCACTCGCACCCAGGCCACCGAGCACCACGCACAGCGGTACCAGATTGGGCAGTAGCGATAACAGCCACCATCGCAACGAGCGCAGCGCTAGGAGCATGAGCAGGGCCACCGCAGCCGCAGCCAGCGCGAAGCTCTCGAGCAGCTCTCGGAGCAGGGTGAACTCGAGGTTCTTGTAAAGCAGCGGCCAGCCGCTAAGGCCGACATCGAAGATATCCCCGAGGTTGTCGCGAAAACCGTCGAGGTCGCGCATCAGGGCGGGAAACGCCTCGGGCTGCATGCTGCGCAGACGAACGATGATACGTAGCGCGCGGTGTTCGGGGGCCACCAAGCCACCGAGACTAGTGTTGCCCCCGACAATCGCCTCTACGATTTGACTGCTACGCTCCAGGCTGAGCGCCTCGGGAAAACGCGCGCGGTGGCTGACGGCTGCAGCCGCGACGAGATCTAGGGGGGAGGCGACCGAGCTTACCAGCTCGCGGGAGCTGAGCAGGCGCAAAAAATCAGAGAGGCGCTCGAAGACTTCGCGATCACTCCAGTGGTAGCCGCTCTTGATGGTGAGTACGTAGGACACCGTGGCGATTCCACCCCACTGCTCTTCTATGCGTTCGAACTCTTTGGTGATGGCGTGTCCGTCGACGAATAGGCGAGGGAACTCCGAGTGAACCGATAGGCGGCCGATGCCAGGAACGGCCACTGCGGCGGCGGTGAGGCCTGTCGCGACGATTAGCGCCGGCCGCGCTAGCTCTGTCAGGCGGGCCAAAGCGCCGGCCAGGCGAGAGTGTCCGGGCGGGTCAAGGCGCCGGAGTAGGGCTGGCAGCAGCACCAAGGAGGACACAAAAGCCCAAGCCGTAGCCTCTGCCGCTAGCAGGCCGAACTGCTCGACCTGCGGCACCGAACTCATGAGCAGGGCCGAGAAACCGGCCATAGTGGTCGCCGAAGTCCAAAAACACGGTGCCAGCAGTTCGGTGATGGCGGCGCGGGCGGCCTCGGTGGGAGCACTGGAGTCGTGGCGGTAGCGGCAGTAGGCAGTGATGAGATGGATGTTGTCGAGAACTCCGACGGTGATGATTACCGGTACTACGCAAAGGCTGAACTGGCTAAGCGGCCAGCCGAGCAGGCCGGCGCTGCCAAAGGTCACAGCGACATCCACGGCGGTGAGCCCGAGTATGATGAGAACCGTAGACGCTGAGCGGAAGGCGGCGTAGATGATCAGGCCAATAAGAAGCGCCAGGGGGATGCACAGCAGGGCGCTGTCTTGGTAGGCGGCCGCGGTCGCGGCGCGGCGAAACGCGGCTGAGCCTGCGAGAGTGAAACGGTAGGGCTCGCCGCGCTGCGCGATCCACGCCTCGATGTCATCGAGGGTTGACTCTTGACTGGCGTTCGAACGATCGTCGCTGCCCGCGAGTGTCAGCATAACGATCAGCCCCTTGGCGTCACCACGGAGCATGGTCTTGCGTGCCAGAGGGTGGAGCAGGGCGGCAGCAAGCGGATCGGCCGCGTCTCCCAGTGTCTCGACATGCCAGCGTTCGGGTCCATCCCAGGCCACGCTTGGCAGATCGAGAAAGGTTCTGGCCGAGTCGACACCCGCGATACCAGAGAGTTCGGTGCTCCAGCGGCGCAGCTCGTCGGGTATACGCTCAGCCTCGAGCCGATCGGCGCTTTCGACCAGCAGCGCAAGCGCCTGGCCCGTGCCGAACCAGTCCTGTTCGACCGCCATCGCTTCTATGCCCGGGTCTTCAGGGAGAAAGCGGTCGCGCAGGTCGCCGCTCCACTGCAATCTGGCCAGACCTGCCAGCGCAGCAACATGAAGCAGCGTTACAGCTACCAATACCCGTCGCGACAAGAGGAAACGCACCACAGCGTTGGCATTGTGCTCAACCGAGTGGCAGATGTCCAAGCACACTGCGCCGGTGCTGCGCTACTTGAGGGGGTGGTTATGAAACCATTTGTGCCGAGTTCTATTCTTTACTTCTTTGCCCTGTGTAGTTTGCTGGTGGTAGGCGGTTGCATGGGCTGTTAGTTCAGGGACGTTTTGGCGCAACAGCAGCGCGATGCCTGGATGGTCCGGGCTAGGAGGTAGCGATGGGCGGGTCGAGAGCGGTGGTAGTCACGGTTGTGGTGCTGGCGTTGGCAGCAGGGTCTGTGGGGTCGCGTCCGGCGCTGGCGGCCAATGGCGATTGTGGTCAGCCGATAAGCAGCGGAAACTCGGTTACTAGTACCGACGCGCTTGCGGTGTTGCGATCCGCGGTGGGTCTGCTTCCTTGTCTTGAGTGCATCTGTGACATCGATGGCAACGGCAGCGTGTCCGCCACCGATGCTCTGGCGGCGCTACGCATTGCCGTGGGCCAGACGGTGGCTCTTGCTTGTCCCTCGTGTACGCCGACGACGACCACGACGCTTGGCGGTGGCAGCCAGCCAGCCTTGACCAGCGGCGATTTTCCCAGCGTAAGCCCCTGCTCGGACCGCGACACTCTGCCTAACGACGCCGCCTTCCTCGCCGTGATCGCTAATGCCACCGGCTACGATTTGATGGTGAACTTCACCAGCTTTGATACCGCGGGTTTTACCGAGATCTGCGGCCTGGCTGCTGTCGATAATTCTCTTGGAGCTGGGGTCTTGCCCTGGGATCCTTCCAAGAGTAACGGCGTGAGCGTCTGCAGCGATTTTTCCAGTAGCGTCAGGGACATTTTCAACAACTTTAACCCGGGTCACGGTCCCGAGCTCTGCCGTACCGGTACCGATTCTTCGGCTGTCTTTTCGCCAGCGATGCCGCGCGCCGGTATTTACCGCAAGGATGTGTGTATTGAGTCCGGTGGTGATTCCTACGATGTGCGCACGCGAGTTACGGTGGCCGGGCCGTCGGTGGATAAGACTTTTGCTGATCTAGGAATCACGCGTGCTGATCTACGCGCTTGTGACGGTAGCGTTGAGATCGCTACGGCGAGTGAAGCACGCTCGTTTATTACCAATAGCGGGGCCAACTACGCTTTCTACATAAAGTCGGGCTCGTGCAGCGGCACCGACCATCTCGAAGTGACTACCGAGATAATCTGCGTGAACAAGCGCAGCTCTGCTTGTCCGCCGGCTGATTTTGATTGTTTTTAGGCGGGCCGCTTTGGCTTGGATGTGAGGCGGGGCGTTTGGCGATAGGCGTGCCGGCTCGCGCCTTCGCTATTTGCCGTTCGCGGGTTTGCGGCTCGGCCAGAGTTCTTTGAGGCGTTGGTCGCGGCCACAGCCGTGGCGGTAGTAGGCGTAGCGTAGTGGGTTCTTACGGTAGTAGTCTTGATGGTAGTCCTCGGCGCGGTAGAAGGTTGATGCGGCAACGATCTGAGTGACGATCGGTTGTCGGATCTCGCCGCTTTGCTCGAGTCGTTTTTTCGACGCCTCGGCGCTGCGTTGCTGGTCGGCACCATGGTAGAAGATGGCACTGCGGTACTGGCTGCCACGGTCGCAGAACTGGCGGTTGGCGGTGGTGGGGTCGATGTTGTGCCAAAAGGTCTCGAGTAGTTCTTTGTAGCTGATCTGCGCGGGATCGTAGCGGATCTCGACTGCCTCTGCGTGTCCCGTGCTGCCTGAAGATACCTCGGCGTAAGTCGGGTTGGGCTTGTGGCCACCGGTGTAGCCGGCGGTTGTCGATACCACTCCCGGCAGTATGTCGAAGGGCTTTTCCATGCACCAAAAGCATCCGCCGGCAAAGCTTGCTGTGGCCAGCGTTGGCGGCTCGGCCCAAGCCCGTGGGGCCAGCAAGACTGTGGCCAAGGCGGCGGCTATCGCTATGTTCACGGCGGGCGCTCCTTTATCTAGCCGGGTCAGCGGCATGTTTTAGCGCGCGATCGAGATCGGCTATCAGATCGTCGACGCTCTCCAGGCCCACCGACAGCCTGACGACGTCGTCGCCGGCGCCAGCGTCCGCACGCTGCTGTTCGTCGAGCTGGCGGTGGGTGGTCGAGGCCGGGTGCAAAATCAGTGAGCGTGCATCGCCGATGTTAGCGAGGTGGCTGAACAGTTCTACGCCTTCGACGATCCGTAGCCCGGCCTCATAGCCTCGCTTTACGCCGAAAGTAAACACCGATCCTGCGCCTGCGGGTAGGTACTTGGCGGCGAGTTGGTGATAAGGGCTGTCGGCCAACCCAGCATAGCTCACCCAGCTGACCTCATCGTGGCCGGATAGGAACTCGGCAACCGTACGGGCGTTTTCACAGTGTCGTTGCATGCGTAGCGAAAGAGTCTCGATGCCGAGCAGGGTCAAGAATGCATTCATCGGTGCCATCGTCGGTCCGAGATCACGTAGCCCTACGGCGTGGGCGTGGACGGTAAAGGCCAGGTCGCCAAAAGTCTCGGAGAAGCTCAGGCCGTGGTAGGCTGGCTCCGGCGCGCTCAAGCCAGCGAACTTTTCGCTGCTGCTCCAGTCGAAACGGCCGCTGTCGATGACCACGCCGCCCATCGAGGTGCCGTTGCCAGAGAGAAACTTGGTGGTCGAGTGAACCACCAGGTCGGCTCCCCACTCAATCGGGTTGCACAGGTAAGGGGTGGCCAAGGTATTGTCGACAATCAGCGGGATTCCGGTCTCGGCGGCTATAGAGGCCAAGGCCTCGATGTCGCTGATTACTCCACCCGGGTTGGCCAGGCTCTCGATGAAGATGGCTTTGGTCTTGGCGGTGATCGCTGCGCGGACACGATCGATCTGGTCTACATCAACAAAGCGCACCCCCCATCCGAACTTCGCGAAGGTCTTGCTGAACTGAGTGACCGAACCGCCGTAGAGCCTGGTGGCCGCGATGAACTCATCACCCGGGCGCATGAAGGCCGAGAACGTGAGCAGCTGAGCCGCGTGTCCCGATGCCGTGCAAGTGCCGCCACGGCCGCCCTCTAGGCTGGCGAGGCGCTCTTCGAGTACTGAAACCGTCGGGTTGTTGAGGCGCGAGTATATGAAGCCGAAGGTTTGCAGGTTGAACAGGCTGGCGGCGTGGTCGGCGTCGTCGAATACATATGAAGTGTTCTGGTAAATAGGCGTCTGACGGGCTCCAGTGGACGGGTCGGGCGCAGCTCCGGCGTGTACCGCGCGGGTGTCAAAACCGAAGTCGGGTTGGTTGTTGTCGTCTTGGTGCTGATCACTCATGGTTTGGGCCTTCCTCCTATGATGCGGCGTCGCGAACTGATTATCCTGCTATTGAACCCGCCCCAGCCGAGCTCGGCGTGGAGGCGGGCGTACTCGATCTTGGGGCAGCGGTTCATTACGACACGCAGCCCGCTGGCCCCGGCGCGGGGCGCGGCCCCCGCGTTTCTCCCCCCAAGCCCCACCCGCGCGCGAACCCCCCGCGCGCAGCCATCGGAACACGCGCCCCCCCGGGGCCATGGAAAAAACCCCGCGGGGACCTGCCAGTACGATCCCGGCAAGTGCCCCGAACGTGGAGAACATGACGATCGCCGACATCACTCCGAAGTAAGCGATCGGTGTGAAGCTCGAGAA
>CAZPPZ010000130.1:0-9086 GCA_964588545.1 uncultured Myxococcales bacterium
TGGCATTACTACCCGCAGACGCGATCGCGGCGTCCGATTTTCAGCGTTTTGAGGTGGGCGAGGGTGTGCCCGGTGCCGCCTGCATTACTGCAGGTCCCAACGGCACCATCGAGTCGGTGCTGGCGGGCGACGACGTTTTGACCAACCCGCAACCTACGTCAAAGGTTTTGGCCGGCAATGACGGAATTTGCGATACCGCGGCAGCCGGTGATGATGTTCAAGAAATCCCGATAGGGCAGGGCGTCGCGGACGGGAATTTCATCCTCTCGGGACGCGACAAGAACAATGTCGACGAAGACAACGGTGTCTGTGACAATGTCGTCATTGTACTGCCAGGCTCTGACGACAACGTGCTCATACCCGCGGGCCAGAGCACCCCTCAGCAGGTTGGTGTAGTATCCGGACTCAACTTGTTGCTCGAGACCGCTGCGGGTGCTGACGACCTCGCTAGTGGAGTAATTTGCCCGGGCTCGGGTAACACCTTTGAGTCTGCGTTGGCTGGTGACGACCTCCTTGAGTTGAGCAGCGTCAACTGCGCTTCTTGTGTCAGCGCCTCCAATAGCTGCATCACCCCTGGCAGCGACGGTATTCTTGAAACGACGGTAGGCGGCAACGATTTTGTACTTCCTGTCATCGTTACTGGGGCCAACGGCATATGCGACTCCGCGGCATCTGGAGACGATTTTAACCTCATTCCACTTGGCCAGGGGTTCCAGCAGATCCCCGGTTTTTCCGAGACCACCGTCTGCGCCGATACTGGGAGCAACGGTATCGCCGAATCAACCCTGTGTGGCAATGGGGCCATAGATAAGTTGCCCTCGGGGGGCGACGAGGAGTGCGACGATGGTACCCTGCTCAACGGTGACGGTTGCGACGACGATGTCGCCAACGGTGGCAACTGCACGCTTACCGCCTGTGGTAACGCTGTAACCACTCCCGGTGAGCAGTGTGATGACGGCAATCAGAGCAACGGTGACGTTTGTCTCAACGACTGCACTATAGCGGTCTGCGGCGACGGTGTTATCTGCTCGGCGGCATCGTGTACGACCGGGCCTGGCGGCGGACCCGAACAGTGCGACGATGCTAACCTAATCGAGACCGATGGGTGTACGAGCAGCTGCGACCTTCAGGTCTGCGGCGACGGCACCATAGATCCTGGTGAGCAATGCGATGACGGCAACAGCAACGACAATGATGGCTGCACAGCGGCGTGCACCGTAGCCACTTGTGGCGACGGCATCACTTGTTCGGCCGCGGCTTGCACCACCGGCCCCGGTGGTGGACCCGAACAATGCGATGATGCCAACGCGGTTGAGACCGATGGTTGCACCAGCAGTTGTGAAGCCTTGGTCTGCGGCGACGGCACGATTGACCCAGGCGAGTCCTGCGATGACGGTAACCAGAGCAACAAGGATGCGTGTCTGAGCAACTGTAGCATCGCCGTCTGTGGGGACGGCTTCAAGTGTTCGAGTTCTGTGTGTACGACCGGACCTGGCGGCGGGCCTGAGCAGTGCGATCCCCCTAACGGTATCGTCTGCAGTGCCGAATGTGCGACGATCGCCAGCCCCTGCCCCGATGGTGTCATAAACGGGCTGTGTTCGGCACCGGTGACAGAGCTGGGGAACGTGTGCCTTGTCGATAGCGATTGTGACAGTTCCGCGGGTGCTGGCGATGGCCTGTGTAATGTCATCGAGACTTGTGACGATGGAAACAGCAGTAACTCCGACGGCTGTCCTACCAATTGTCAGTCGGCCGTATGTGGTGATGGTTTTGTTCACGAGAGCGGCGGTAGCGAGCAGTGCGACGATGGCAACCTCTCTCCCGGGGACGGTTGCGATCCTAACTGTCAGATCGAGTGTGGCAATGGTTTGATCGATGGTTCGTGTTCTCAGGGTCTGGCTTTTGGCACGCCGTGTAGCAGCAACGCGGACTGCGATACCCTACCCGCCGCGGGTGACGGCCGTTGTGCGGGCGAGGCCTGTGACCTTGGCTGCGGTTTTGCGACCATCGATGGCGCTTGCGTGGCGGGAGCATCGGGTAGCTGCACTAGCAACGCCGACTGCGACACTCTGCCCTCTGCTGGCGATGGTCTGTGCTTGGGCTCGAGCTGTGGTGCTGGTTGTACGGCTGGGCTGACGGGCCTGGCCCCCAACGAGCCCGATTGTGTGGCCGGTAACCTTGGCGCTGCTTGTAGTTCCAACGCTGATTGCGATTCATTCCCCGCTGCTGGAGATGGGCTGTGTCGCGGGCCTTCGTGCGATACCACTGGGGCTCTCGATCTATTTTGCGGCACCGATGCACCGGTTTGTTCGGACCTGTGCCAGTTGGCTGGCTGTGGCAACACTCTGCAGGAATGCGATGAAGAGTGCGATGCCGGAACAGCCAACGGTCAGCCGGGCGTGGGCTGTGATGTCGACTGTACACGTACGGGAATCATCGGCAGTAGCGAACTGACCCGCGCGCGCGAATGCGTGACAGCTTGGTCGTTGGATGAAGCCCCGGATCCGGTCGTCAAGAAGAAGCAGACCTGCTTGGACTGTTCGGCTGCTAACCAGACCGGTGTGTGCTCGGCCGGTACTGTGGGGGCTCCGTGCTGCAGGCCGACCGAAGCCATAGATTGCGACTCCTCAGTAGGTGCCGGTGATGGCCGTTGCAGTGCTTGTGATGCCGACGCCGCCTCGGGGGTGTGTACCTTCAAAGTGGCGGCTTGTCTGAACCGGCTTGGGGTACCAGGCTGTGACTCGCAGCAGATCCTTAGCTATGAGCTGCGCTCTATGAAAGTGACCAACCCTCAGCACGCGCTTGCGGTAACCCGTATTACCGAGGCTGTCCGTGGCTTGTCGCCGGGCAGGTGTACGGCGGGAACGGTCGGCGCGCTTTGCACACAGAATCAAGACTGCGAGACCTCGCTTGGGGCTGCCGACGGTGTCTGTTCGGCGGTAATACTGGGACGCTGCCGCGCGGGCGCGAAGAATACTACCTGTAGCCTGGGCAACGACTTCGAGTGTGATCGGACCTTTGGTGGCAACAACGGCAAGTGCGACCTCGGTACCGGTGTACGTTTCCTGCCCTGGCTCAGCCAGCCCGACGACGGTGGTGATCAGCAGTCAACCTGTACCGACAGCCTGGATATTCAGGTCGCCGTCGGTACCAGACTAAAACTCAAGTCACTGGCGCGCCGTCTCTCTGGTAAAGGCGATCGTGACGCGCTAAAGCTCGTGTGTAAGTGAGCCGACGTCGAGACTAGTTTAGAGTGCGGATACTCCTCCCCCTACCGAGCTCGGATTTCGATCCGACCGAGGCTGGCGTTTCGTGGTCTATACTCCACGGTGCCGGCCACGACGTCGTCTTTGCCACTCCCGATGGCAATCGCGCGGTGGCAGACCAGCGTATGGTCGAGGGGCGGGGGCTGGGAATTCTCAAGTGGGTATTGATGGCCGACGGCATCGGCCGTGACGCCCATGAGCGCATGATCGCCGATCCTGCCTTTGCAGCTCCACTGTCCTACCGGCAGCTTGAGAACGAAGATTTCAGCGCCCTGGTTTTGGCGGGTGGGCACGCTGCCGGTATGAAGGAGTACCTAGAGTCGGAGTTGCTGCAGCGGCTGGTCGCCGAGATGATGGTGGCCGACAAACCGGTTGCGGCGATTTGCCACGGTGTCGTGGTGGCAGCTCGCTCCAAGTATAGCTCCGGGCGTTCGGTGCTGTACCGGCGCAAGACGACTGCGCTCACCAAGCAACTCGAGCTTGCAGCCTGGTCGCTGACACGGTGGTGGCTTGGTGACTACTACCGGACCTACCCCATTACCGTTGAAGACGAGGTTACCGCCGCTCTCGAATCGGCAGACGATTTTCTCTGCGGGCCCCCGGCGCTGTTGCGCGATCGGCCGGACAAGCTCACCCGAGGGTTCGTCGTGCGTGATGGAAACTACCTATCGGCACGTTGGCCTGGGGATGCACACCGTTTTGCGCACGAGTTCTTGGCCCTTTGTATTTTTCCGCGTCTGTCAGCAAACGAACATAGAGCGGGATCGCCTTTACCCTACAAAATCCTTTGGCAGCGGCGTCGGGGCGCTGTTTGCGGCCGAGGCTTCTTCCCAGAGTTTGCGCAAGGCGGCCCACAGGCTGCTGCGGTTTGTTTGCAGGTAAACCCCGGCGTTGGGTAGCTCGGCTGCCAAGCGGCGATGGGCAGCACCGAGACAGTGATAGGGCAGTCCCGGCAAGAGGTGGTGCAGGGCATGGTAGCGCAGTCCCACCGGTGCCCATAACGGGGTGAGGATAGCGTTGCCGGGGACGTTTACCGAGTCGAAGTACTGCTCGTCGAAGTTCATCTCCAGGTCGCCCGGGTTGGCGTAGCGGTGCGCAGCTAAGGTCCTTAGCGAATTGAGAAAGAATACCCCCGAGGTCACCAAGTACCACAGTCCCAGAGCCTCGAGCGGAACCGCACCGCGAGCAATCGCCGCGGCCATGGCGAGAGTGTAGGCCATCGCCGAGAACTCCTGAAGGCGCCAGAATCTGCCGTCGCGCGTGCTTGGGACTGGCCGAATGTAGGCCATGTCGATGGTCAGAGACGAGGCGCGTTGCCATGCCAGACGGCGCAGTCTCGGGATCACATAGGACAGGGGCGTGAGCAGTCCGAAACGGGCCAGCTGAAGCAGTGGCAGCAGTGGAAACAACGACAGGTAGGCGAGAATCTTAACGGGAGTACCGGCCCCTAGGGGCAGGTACTCGCCATCCATAGTGCGGCCATAGACGCGGCGCTTGTGATGATCGCTGTGGACGCGCGTATAGGTGAAAGAGGGGACCAGCAGCGGGATGCCGCACAGGAGGTTCCATGCCAGACGAAAACCCTTGAAATTCTCCGGTCCCAGATGTGCCAACTCGTGGATGAAGATAACTGCGCGGTAAAGCGCCAAGGCGGATACTAGCGCGCATGGGGCTCGCCAAGCACAACCGGCCGGCAGTGCCAGGGTAGAGATGAAGGCTGTCCAGCCCAAAAGTACGTAGAACGAGAAGTCGATCCAGTAGATCCAGGGCTTCGGCTTGAGAAGATCCTTGACGATTTCGTGGGCCGAAGAGGCCAGTGTTGGTGGAGGCGTCTGTGGGGTTTCCATTCTCAGCTGACGCCCATCAGTGAGCGGACCCGAGCGGTGACACGTTCGAGTTCACGCAGTGGCGCGAAGCCCGTCCTCGGAGCGGGTTCTCCATAAAACCTGGCGGCACCGCGTTTGATAAGCAGGTCGTGCATTCGGCCGGGATCGTGGGGCGGACGCACGTAGCCTTTGGCAATGAGTCTGGAACACAAGTACTCCAGGCCCTGCTGCGGACGCACGGTGCCACGATCGTTGGCGCGCGGGGCTAGAGCCAAGGCTAGTACGGCCCCCCTAAGCTTGTCGATTGGGCTCTCGGGCGGGCGCGGGATGCGGTATATGGCTACTGGCTTGCCAGTGGCACAGAGGTCAGCCGTAGTTTGCTCACTGTCGCCCAAGACGATGAATTCATCGGCAAGCGCCAGATGGGCCCAATAGGCCTTGCTATATCTGCCTCTATCTACGCGTTCTACCTTGGTCCCGAGAGCTAGAGCCGAGCGCAACGCCTCTTCGGCGGCTGTCGGCATGTCGCTATTCAAGAGCACGAACAACGATCCTCGTCCTTGTTCGCTTACGGCGGCCAGATCAGCGCCGATACACGCGGCCGTGTAGCGGCTGAGTTGGCTGTCTGCGCTGGGCCCGTCGATTATCGCGACGCTACGCGGTGCTGGGGACTCGGCGAAGGACGCTTTCCACGGTTCTAGGTCGGCCAGTTCTAGCTGTTGCGCGTGGGTAAGTGGTGTCGCCGTTTCGAATAGACCGGGGGTGGGGAATAGCCCTTGTGAAACCGGGGCGACGATGAGATCGAGTTCTTCGGCCGAGCTACCGGCATCGACCCCGAGCTGCACCACTCTGAGTCGGTGGTTGGCGTCTCGCCGCAGTCTTCGGGCTTGATCGATGGCCTCAGCTCCTGAGGCGATGACGAGGTCCGGGCTATCTACGATGGGCAGGTCATCTATCGACCGCCGCCGCTGGTAAGGCCACCCCAGAGCATCAGCCAAAGCCAGCGCCGGCTCGGCACACTCGGGCTCATCGTCGCTTAACACCCACACCTGCGGCGGACCTGATCGTGCAAAAGTGCCTCCCCAGTACCTCCCTTGCCGTGATCCATCGCTACAGCGAGTAGTCAGTTCCCAGTGGACTCGAGGGTAACGTTCCGACGCCGCCTCGAAGTAACGTGGCCAGCGCGATGGCTCGGTTGCCAACGAGGCGGACGTCGGACGGGACTGTGACTGATCAGTTTCACAGTCCACGGTGGCACAGACGAAACGGCGAGAACTGCTGAATATTTCGTCCAGTACCCAGGGAAGGTCATCTTCAGGGATGCTCTCGAGTCCCCAGCGACAGACCACTGCATCGTAGACTTCTCCCGGTTCCGCCTGGTAGGGCTGGTACTCGAGTAGTGTACGGCTCTCGGTGGTCTCGCGAAGCTGGGCGATGAGCTGGTCGAACTCGTCGGGTGACGCGGCGGCGGCAGGTTTGACGGCCGTCGTGGCAGCCATGCTATTGGCTATCTTGCGGTAACGCAGCGTTGGCTGGAGTCTGTTGAAATGGTGAAACCCCGCTTTATCTGCCTCAGCTTCCAGCTCGTACCAGAGTTTGCCGAGTGGGTGTTCTTGGTAGACAAAGCGCTCAGGACAGGGCCTCCAAGGTTGGGTATGCAGGGTAGTGTAGTGCAGGCACTTGCTGTGGCCAGGAATGTATTCCTTGGCATCGCGAGCGTGCCATGCGGGAGAAAGATCTCCGCGTAGACCGGGCACTGCCTTGGCTCTGCCGATGAGCGTTTTCTTGTGGTCGTGCCTGGCACCGTTCAAGGTCCAGACCTTGGCCATACGTTCACAGTCGATGAGCATCACGGCGGTATCGATGCGCCCACGTGGAGCCATCGCGAGAAAACCATGACCATTCATGTCGGTGTCGAAAAGCTCGGCGGGGTCGGCGAGATAGATTTGATCGACGTCATTCCAGATGGCTCGGCCGCGGGAGTGGGCGTACTCTGGAATAGCGAAACGGTAGTTGGTAAATCCGGTGGTCCAGCGACGGCGGTCGAATCCGACCAGCTCTCTCATGATGTAGATTTGGTAGACACGACGCGGGTCACGCAGCTTCTCGATCGACCAAATGAAAACCCGTTCGGCACGATACTGGGCCCCCTGAGTACCCAGATAGATACGCACCGGCGGTTTGCCGCAAGGATTCTGCCCCGGCTTTACGCCGAGAGTGATCATTTCCGGCTCGGCCCGACCACGATTCAGGCTTTCCAGCGCTTCACTGCCTCGGCCCCTGCTTGTCATGCTGTCTCCCCGTCCTCGAAGCACTGCTTACGCAAGAACTACGCCAGCATATGCAGCAGCAAACGATTACGGCGAAGCCGTCTTTCCAGAGTAGCCCTCGGGTCGTGACTCTCGCTATTGGGAATAGCTGGAGTCGCGACTTGCAAAGCTCGGAAATCCGCTACTTCTTGCCGTTTACCCGGGCTTGCAGCGGTAGGCCTTGACGCGAGCCCAGCTGCACATCTGAGATCTGCATGCCCGGACTGTCGGCCGGGAGCGTGACCCGCAGAAGTGGGCCGGTGCCAATGGTGGGGATGTTTTGTAGTTCTACCGGGGGCATCACCACGGCGGTCGCTCGTTTGTGGCCGGCGCGACCAACACTGACGACGAAGCCGCGACGCCGCAGCCGTCGCGATAGGCGAATGCGTCCGAGGTGTTTAGCGGCCGACAGCAAGATGCGCAGACCTGCTACTTGGTCGATGCTGCTTCCACCTAGCGAAACCACCACATGTGCTCTTCGAGCGTCGTTGTTGGCGCGGGCCGGGCCAACAACGACGCTCACGTCGCTAGCCGCGCCGCGGCGCTCGATGAGAAGCGCAGCGTTCGCAGCCGCTAGGGCACAGGTGTCGGGGCTGAAGCCATCGATGAGACGCAGAACTGTACAAATAGGATCGGAGGCTTCGGTTGCAGCGGTGCAGTTGCAATCGGCGGCGCAGCTACAGTCGCTTCCTGCCGGTGCCTGGCCGAGCAAGCAGAGCAGAACACAGATCGGGTCTCCTGCGTCAAGTCCGCCGTTGTTGTTACAGTCACCCGCCGAACACTCGAGACAGCTCAGAGGGGCGCAGGCTTGGCCACAGACCTTGGTCTGTGTCCCATCGGTCAGCCCGGCTGAGGAGGGTGCGATACACAGCTCACCCATGCCTGGCTGTTGGCAACGAACCTGAACCTGCGCGAGCTCCCCATCGGCGAAGGCGCTGATCGGCGGTTGGATGTCGGTTACCGCGAAATCACAGGTCAGGGCGTTGGCGGCACAGATGCCGTTGCTCGCGGACTGGCCCGCGCTGCAAGTGCCGCCGCAGCTAAGCGCCGGAGTCCCCGTCACGGTTGCGGCAACTGCGGCCACTGCTAGCCCATCGCTAGCCAGCCCCACCGATACCACGCAGTCGCGGTTGACTATGCAGCTAAGCTCTGGCGCCAATTCCAGTGAAACACAGCGTGCTGCTGCGCAGCTGTCGTCGACCTCGTTGCACAGTAGCCCGCCAGTACACGGACTGCCGGCGTGCTGCGAACAAGAACCCGATGCACAGGTGTCGGCGCCGTTGCAATATAGCCCATCGTCGCACACTGCTGAGTTGGCGAGGTGGGTGCAGGAGCCGCCGCCATCACACAGATCGTCGGTACAGGGGCTGCCGTCACTCTGACAGGACGAGCCGGCCAGAGCCAAGCTGCCGGCAACGCAGAATCCCGCTACGCAACCCTCACTACCGTTGCACACCAGGCCGTCGTCACAATCGCTGCTCAGCGCGCAGCCGTCGGGGATGGCACAGATTCCGGTAATCGGGTTACAGGCTTGAGCCCCCGTGCAGCTGTCTACACCGCTGCAGTTGCCTGCGCCGTCACAGCTATCGGCGGCGCTACAGGCGATCCCGTCGTTGCAGGCCGGAGCCCTCGGCAGCGGCGTGTTGGCGACGCTATCGGAGACGCAGGCATTGCTGCAGTCGGGG
>CAZPPZ010000131.1:0-9069 GCA_964588545.1 uncultured Myxococcales bacterium
AAAGAGGCCCCGTGCGGACATCACAGCGGATGAGCCAGTCGGCCGCGGCTACGTAGAAAGGAACGCGGTGGCGGCGCGCGAGCACGGCGATCTGATAGGTGCCGATCTTGTTGGCCACGTCACCGTTGGCAGCGGTGCGGTCGGTACCGACCACCACCGCGCCGATGTCGCGCTGCGAGAACACGCAGCCGACCATCGAATCGGTGATCAGCGTCACCGGAATGCCGAGCTTGGTCAGTTCCCAGCTGGTCAGACGCGCACCTTGAAGATAGGGCCTGGTCTCGGGCGCGACCACCGCAAAGCGGTCACCATCGTCCCAGGCCCGGCGGATGACACCAAGCGCAGTACCGTAACCACCGGTAGCCAGGGCGCCGGCGTTGCAGTGAGTCATAACGTCGCCCCTGCCGGCGATCAAAGCGGCGCCGTGGGCACCAATGCTGCGGTTGATCTCGATGTCCTCGGCAAGCATGCGGTTGGCCTCGGCGGCCAAGGCCTCGGCTAGAGGCGCCGGCGGACTATCGCCGGGAAAGGCTTCGAGCAGACCACGCAGCCTCGTGATCGCCCAGTGAAGATTTACCGCGGTAGGCCGCGACGCGCCGAGAATTTCGGCAGCGGCTTCGAAGTCCTGGAGGATGCGGCCACGGCGAAAACGCCGGGCCTGCAACGCCAAGCCGTAAGCCGCGGTTATGCCGATAGCCGGAGCACCACGTACCACCATCGAAGCAATCGCCCGCGCCGTCTCGCGCGCACCGCGACAGACCAGGTAGGTCTCGCTCTGGGGCAGCAACCGCTGGTCTAGCAGTAGCAGGCGGTCTCCCCGCCACAGTATCGGACGTATCTCCGCCACACGTCTGCGTGATTTGTTCTTTCTAGAGGCCAAGCTCATCCCTCCCAGGGTGGCGACGAAAACCGCGCCTGATACCGCCACAGGCGTGGGTACTCGTCAATCGAGGAGCACAAAGGTCCTCCAGAGAGATGCGTTAGAGCACCCTTACGGTTAAACTGCACGGTGGCCTGGATCGATTCCACTGCGCATGCACAACGCCTGGGTGGCGCCCCGTGGAGGACACTACTCGAAGTAGCATCGGCTCCTGGTTCGTCGCGAAATCTCCCGTTACAACGGAAGAGAGATAGACACTGCCGGCGATGGCTTCTTCCTGCGCTTCGAATCGCCGGTGCGAGCGATCGAAGCCGCACGTGCGCTGCGCACCGCCGCGGCCCAACTGGGACTCGAAGTTCGCACGGGTATCCACACCGGAGAATGCGAGGTTGATGACGCCAAGCTGGCCGGCATGGCAGTGCGCATCGCCGCGCGCATTCAATCGACCGCGAAACCCAGCGACATTATGATCTCGTCCACCGTAAAGGACCTCGGCGTGGGCTCGGGTCACAAGATGGATGATCGAGGCGAACACCAGCTCAAGGGTGTTCCCGACCCCTGGCGGTTGTTCGCCGTCAGCGATTAGGCGACGTCGAGCCTTGCATCTTGCGTTCTCGATACCGAACGTAGAGCTGCGATCACTCGATACAAGTGTTCTTTCGACGAGCCTGATGATGCCGGGCCGTCAGCCCTAGATAGCTGAAGGCTGCAGCGTAGGGACCGTAACCTCAGTGGACACACCAAGAGCGGTTTATGCCCGGACATCTGCCGCTGTGTCTTAGAGCGGAGCACAAGCCGCGTTGACTAACGATTAGACCACGCCTAGCGTTTGGCGCTAATGGAGACCCAATCACACGGCGAGATGGTGCGTGCACCAATCGAGACCTGCTTTGATGCCATCGTTGATTTCGCCGAGTACCCGCAGTGGTTCTCGGGGATAAGCGCGGCCGAGGTGATACAAGCCGATGCAGGCGCCGGAGTGTGGCGGGTGCGCTACGAGCTCAACATGGTCATCAAAACGATTAGCTACACGCTCGAGTACCACAGCGAACGCCCGACCAAGTTGGAGTGGAAGCTGGTAGAGGGCGATGTAAACGAGATCATTGGCGGCTACGAGTTCCGCTCGCTCGAGCCTAATCTGACCTCGGTAGAGTGTCGGCAATCGATAGACATCGGCTTTTGGATTCCTGGACCGATCAAACGAACCTTCGAAAAAACCGCGCTCGTCGATTCGGTACGCGAGTTCAAAGCCGCCGCCGAGCAACGCGCAGCCACAGCCGGCTAAACGCCCGGTCTCACCCTCGCGGCTGAACACAGCCGGCTCAGTGCGGCTGTTCGGCTAGGCCCTCGAGCTGCTCCAGCCCGCGCAGCGCCGACTGCAATCCCGGCGCAAGCTCGAGGGCCTTTCGCCACTTCTCACGCGCATCCTCGTACTGGCCGGAGTTGGCATCAAGCGCAGCAGAGTTACTCCAGCTAAGCGCATCGCCGGGGTCGAGCTCGAGCGCCCGCCCATAAGCAAGCCGGGCCTGGTTGCCTTTGCCCAGTTGGGCGTAGCAGTAGCCCAGCTGCCCCCACACGCCGGCATCGTGAGGCGAGATTCTCGCGCAGCTCAAGTAAAGCTCAGCCGCCTCGTCATAGGCGCGACGCCCGATCAGGCTGACGCCTAGGTTGAAGCAGGCCCGCGGGCTAGGCGAGTGCGCCAAGGTCTGTCGGTACAGAGCCTCTTCATTAGAAAAATCACTCTGACGTTTGCGCAGCGCCGGGGTCGATGCGACCAACACCGCCGCCACCAGCAACACCATCAGCGCGGCGCCAGGCCGCGGCCCCAGCGCCGCGGCCAAGTAATGGTGCGCAACTGCGGCCGCCAGCGGGGCCGCAGCCGCCAAGGGCAGGTAGAGAAACTGCTCGGGGGTATACACCCAAGCATCGGCGATAGCCGGGTACACTGGGATAAACCCGGCTGCGGGCAGATAGGCCAGCGCCGTGGCGGCGAGCGCAAACAACGCGCTACTTGGTCGCAGCGCCAGCCGCGCCAACGCCGCCACCACCACGGCGAGCAGAGCCAGCGCCAAGGCCGTAGCATAGCCGCCGTGCGACAACGCGCTTAGCCTGTCCATGTGCAGGTCGGTGGGCCACAGCAACAAGCGTGAGTAGACGCCAAGCGCGCTGCCCGCTGCCTCAAGCCTAGAGCCGATCCCCACACCGGCGCCGCCATACAAGGCCGGCGGCGCGACCACCGCCGCGGTACACGCTCCCGCAACCACAGCCGCCAGTGCGGGAGCCCAACCAGCAGAGCGTAAGCCCGGCGGTTGGCGCGACTGCTCATCTGAACGCTCGCCACCACCTGCGCCGCGCTGCTGGTCGGGCCACTGGCTAGAGCGATAACCACCGCGCCGCAAGTACCACAGCAGCAGCACTATCGGCCCAGCCACTAGACCGTTTTCCTTAGAGAGCCCGGCACCCGCCACACACAGTGCGACCAGCAAGGCCGCTTTCAGGCCACCACGGCCCGCGCTGAGAGCAAGCAGTGCCAGCAGAGAAAACATCGCCGCCAACAGATCGCTACGACCCGATACATAGGCAACCGCGGCCGATTGCAGCGGGTGAACGCCAAACAGAGCTGCCCCGGCAAAGGCCGCCGGCAACGCCACCCCAAGCTGTAGCGCCAGCGTATAGACCAACAGCGCGTTGCTAGTGTGAATGGCGATGTTGACCGCATGAAAAGCAGCCGGACTATCAAGACCAGCCCTTATCTGCGCCACGTAGGAGAGCAACACCAGCGGCCGACGATACTGCTCCTCAGCGCGGCCCGCGAGTTGCCCGAGAGTCTGCTGGCGGGCTCGGTCGATGTGAATAGTATCGTCCCAAACCAGCGGGTTATGCAGCGATGGATAGTAGAGCGCGGCCACAGCCACACAGACCGCAGCCGCAGCCACGAGCTTAACACGCAGCGCTAACACTGGGTGGAGTAGGACGGCCCGCCGCGATGGCGGGCCGTCCAGTTGGTTAGTTGTCGCAGATCAGCGACCGTCCGTTGTTCTTGCAGTTGGTTGCCGTCTCCATGAAGCAACGTGTGCCCACTGATATTCCGAACACACCTTCAGCGGCATCCGGGTCATCATCCAGATCGAATCTGCCGGTCTTCAACGCGATCGTCATGCGGTTCTTCTTCGCGTCCATGCGGATGACTATACTACGAATCGGGCCGTTGGCACCGGTTGTATCGCGATAGCGTAGCTTGGCGCGCTGGTTATCGAACAGCGTACCCTTTCTCTTCCAGAATCCTGGCAAGCGCGCCAGCTCGACATCAAACAGCGGTGTATCATCGGCAATCACCACCCGTAGCGTGTCCTTGCTCGGATCTACGGCGATACGCTGACAACGGCCGACACCACCACAATCGGCGTCGCTCGAACAAATGGTCTGGTAATCGCCACCCACACAGACGTCCAGCCCAACCTCCCAGCGCACCCTGATCTTGTCGGCGCCAGGTGCCGAGCCGTGCCTGATCCTAGCCTTGGCCCGCGGGCCGCTCAGCCCGTCCTTGACGCACAAACGGTCCTGGGGCTGGATGTCACTGCCATCGGCAACACCATCGCCGTCGGTATCGGCAATGGTTGGATCGCTGCCCCAACGGTACTCGGTGGCCAACGAGGCTCCGTCGCCATCGGTATCCGAACTAGCATCGTTGGCCAGGCTACCGGCGTAGTACCACTTCTCGAAGCCATCGAGCACTCCGTCGCCATCAGTGTCGCCGTCCTCATCAACGCCCAGAGAGACGTCCTCGCAAACGTGCAGCATCGGCGCGAAACGCCAATCACGCCACAACGGCTGCAGCGAGGTGGAGTGGTAACTCTGCTTAATGCCATTCGCGGTAAACCCGGCAGCCGAGCCAAGGTTGAGCCCGCTCTGCCCCAATGGATAGATGAACTCGCCCTGCAACACCGAATCGACTTCGACCACCTGTTCCCAGGTGCCGCGATTGCCGCGGGGTGTGGAGTCAAAACGAATTGGGGTGTCGCAATCGGCCTGACAGGGCAACCCGCCAAGCGGATGGTTGTAGTCGCGCATCGAGCGTTGCTTGGTACCAACCGTGGGGTTACTCGCGACAAACGCGCAGAAACTATCATGTACTACTTGACGCCAGTCGCTGCCGCCAAAGTAGTCCCCGCTATACACGTTCGAGTAAGCGCCAGCCACGTCACTCGCCGCATCATCGATGGCGTGAAGGATCCAGCCAATCGCCGCATCTCCGGAGATCTTGGCTACACCGGCGGGGTCGTACTCGTCGCCGTAGATGTCCGCGGCCAATGTCGTCGCCCAGCTCTCGATATAAGCCGGTGCGGCCGAGGATATGGCGTCGGCGATGCTGGTACCGCCGGGCTCTATCACCAGAGGATTGGTGAACTCACGGCCACGCTCGGGAAAATCGTTCTGCGCTATCAGCTCGTCATCTACGCTACCGCAGTCGCCGCCAAAGGCTATAGCCTGCTGCAAACGAGTGAGAAGGTAGCGCCCCAAAGTCCCCGGGTCGACGACACCGGCTACGTACTTGTTGAGGTTGCGCATATCGGCTCTGTCGATCGAGTTGTCCAGTGACAACTGCTCGAGGATGAGCTCGACACGGTGGTTGCGACCATTGCGCGAGAGCATGATGTCGTTGGCGCGCGACTGCTTGTTGTTCCAGTTAGCGGTGAAACCTTCGGCAGGGTTCATGGCCTCAGGTGTGGCCCAGACCTCATAGACCGCGTAGCTGTCTCCAGGCGAGGGCACCAATCCCCAGGCGTGCTCCAAGCTCAGGGTATCGTCGCTGTTCGAGACAATCCGGCGCCGCTGGCCATAGGAGTTGCCGGCGGTGATGGTGACGATGTACTCGCTGCCGTTGTTGTCGGGGTTGTCATAGGAGAAGTTGATGGGCGCGGCGGCAAGAGTCTTGCCGACAAAACCACCGACATCGGTCAGCGAGGCCGTCGCTGCCGAGCCGACTACTCCGCTAAGCACAGCAAAAGGCTCGGGGGCCGCACCATCGAGTGGCAAACGCGGATCCACTCCGTTTTGTCTGACCCTCTTATAGCCGCTGGTGCCGTAGTAGATGTTACCGTTGCCACCGTCGGTGCCAATGCCGTTGAAGGCGTTGTTGTCGGCGGCGACGAAGTTATGAGTAGAGGGAATCAGCCGCAGCGACTCACGCACGTCGAGCAGTGACGTGGCCTTTTGGTAACCGCTAAAGCCGGCCACCGCCTGGCCCTCACCCAACCATACTACCGATTCCGAAGTCACTGCCGTCACTACGTTGCCGAAGCCAACCGCGACATACTCAGAAGTATTGTCTGGGGTGGTAGTGAAGGGGTTGACGGTGCTGATGGTATCGGCGGTGTTGGTCGCAATCTCGCGCATCTGTCCGGCGCCTTTGCCATCGACGATGCCGAGGTAACCGCCAGCCAAAGATCCGGCTACAAGTGCCGCAGCGGCGTCAGTGATAGAACTGGCAGTCGCCGCCGACACGCTACCCGCGTTATCTCCCGAGAACGCCAGCACCGGCCGGTTGCCACCGGTGCAGCCGTTGGCCGAGCAGATGTTGTTGGTACGAAACACCGGCAACTGCAGCGCTCCCTGATTGGGGCGCTCGACTAGTTCGATGCGTTTCGACATCGGCTCGATGGTGCCATGGTGGTTGTAGTTGAAGAGATCGAAATCGCCGTTTACCAGCTCTTCGACATAACTGTCGATCATCTTCAAATGCGCGGTGGTAGTGGTGAAGGCAACCTTGTCGGTGTGACCGATCAACACGTAGGGACCACCGACGAAGGCCATGCCGTTACCCTGCATGGTATCGCCACGAATCTCAGTGTAGTGCATCAGCGAGGGCACCTGTATGCCGGTCTGGGGGAAACCCCCGAGCCAGGGACGGCCGGTAGCCGAGCGGCTAGCGGCAACCATCACAGCGTAGCTGCCGAGCTTGGGCCAGGCGCCCCACTTCTTAGCCGTACGCTCTCGATACTCGCGGCGCTGCATTGCCGGCTCCAGCGCCTTGCTGTAATCACGCATCGGATAGCCCGGCAAGCGTATACGCCCGAGCACACGGTCCTCTACCTTGTCGATGGCCTGGGCCAGCTCGATGTTTTGTTCCACGCTTAGCGCCAGCGGCCCGCCAAACCCCGGGTTGCGCGGGTCGGGAACCGAAGTCGGCGCCAGTGGGTCATTCTTCCAATGGCGATCATCCCAGAGCTCGGTTCCAGTCACCGTGCCGTAGGTGTTAATTAGTTTGGCCAGGTCTTCGGCCATGCCGATCTCGTCCCAGGCCTCGAAACCAAAGTTACGAATCTGTAGTGATGAAAACGCCATGGCTAATTCGGGGGTGAACTGAAACCCGCCGGCGGCAAAACCCGGGGCTCCCAGCCCTTGGTAGAAGGGATCAGGACCCTCTCCGAGAGTAAGAGCATTCTTGTTGCCAAAAATATTGGCCTTACCGGCAACCGCCGACTGTTTGAAGAACAGCAGCGCAAGCGAAGGCGGGATGATCGGCGGACCCACGAACATATCGTTGATGGCGTTGTTGACACCCTCGCAGTACGCCAAGAGCACCGCTTGATCATCGGCACTCTGGGTGTTGTACATGAGGTTGAGTTCGTTGCGCGAGTAACCCGAGCGCCGCGCCTCGATGTCACCGCCTATACCAACGCCGAGGTTACCGAGCGCACGGTGGAGGGTGCCGCGTGCGGTACCCATTATCAGCAAGAATTGACCGATACGATCCTCTGCCGCCGAATAGCCCTCGGCGCGCGCCGCGTCCAGATCGTTGTCACCGCAGACGTGAGGAAGCCCGAAGGCCGGGTCGCGGATGGTTGCAGAAGCGGCCAAGCCCAAACCGGCCGACCCTATGACGAGTGATGCAGTCGCCAAGACGACTAGCGCCGCCTTTGTCCATACTGATTTCATTGCTGTTGTCCCTCCAGCGGCAAGCACGGACTTTAAGGTTTCTGACCAGCGTATGTCAACGAAAAGCGCGCCCTTTACCCGTTTGGGTGGGACGGTGTGGGGGAGAAAGCGATGCCTGTATCGGAAATTCGCACGGAAAACACAGCGCGTCGCAGCAGTTTGACCGACAGTCTCATATATGAGACTGTCGGGTGTGATCGTCATCGCCAAGCCATGTCGCCGGGAGATATTGGATCTTCCCGAAGACGTTCGCGGTGATCTTGCAGATGCCTTAGCAAGACTCGATGCCGGACACACGCTCAGCATGCCGTTGTCGCGCACGATGCCGAGTATCGGCAAGGGAGTTCACGAACTACGGCTCAAGGATAGGAGCGGCGCTTATCGCGTGGTTTACGCCATCGTCAAGGGTGGGACGGTTTACGTTCTTCACGCGTTCAAGAAGACGACGCGCACAACGCCGCGTCCAAATATTGACGTTGCGCGCATCCGACTGAAGGAGGTATCGCGATGAAGAAGAAGACTACGTCCGCAAAACGTCTGGCCGAGCAGCTCGGTATTCGCAAGGCGCGCGCCCTAGAGGCGGTCATCAAGGCCCAACTGATCTCTGCCGTTAAAGTTGAGACGAAGCGGCGCAGTCTCACGCACGCGAAGCTGGCTAGTATTTCTGGACTGTCGCGAAGCACGGTGACTGGAATCCTTTCGGGAAGTCTCCAGAAAGTGACGATTGACCGCGTTCTGCGCTTGGTTGAGGCAGCCGGGCTCGAAGCCGAGGTCCGCACCAGGCGGGCAGCCTAGCGCGGAGCGAAACAGCCCCGGGGAACGGACAACCGGTGGAGGCGCATCGATCTCGACGCCGGTTCGAATTCATTGAAGTGGTGGAGCCGAGGGGGATCGAACCCCTGACCTCTTGACTGCCAGTCAAGCGCTCTCCCAGCTGAGCTACGGCCCCCCAACCAATTGGATCTAAGGATATTAGAGCGTTCGGGCTAGCCGGACAAGCGCTGGCCAGCATTTCCCCGCGACCACGGCCGCCCGACCGCCCGATGGCGCCTATCGGTTGGTTGTGTCGTACGCCCACCTTATAAATTGGCCATGACGATCTTGACGCTGGTACGGCATGGCCAATCGCAGTGGAACCTGGAGAACCGTTTCACCGGCTGGGTTGATGTAGAACTCACCGACAAGGGCCGCGAGGAGGCCCGGGCGGCCGGCCAAGCCCTGGTGCGCAGCGGCATTACTTTTACCAAGGC
>CAZPPZ010000132.1:0-9010 GCA_964588545.1 uncultured Myxococcales bacterium
CGGATGAGCCGGAACTCGCGGCGCTACCGCGCATAATACTCAATTTCGATATGCGCAGTTATGGACGTCTACGCCAGCTCATCGATCGCATCAATTCGCCGCGGTGATTCACAGCCCCTCTAGGAGTGACTCGAGCTCGGTAAGTTCGCTGATGGTCAAAGTAGCATCGGCAACCGCAGGGCCGATGCCGATGAAGCGCATTCCCGCCGCGCGCGCCGCCTCCGCATCGATGAGCTGGTCTCCGACGTACACAGCCTGCTGCGCGCAGCTTTCGAGTCGACGCAAACACTCGAGGAGCAAGTCTGGCTGGGGCTTGGGTCGTTCGACATCGAGCACACCCAAGGCCACATCAAAGTAAGGCGCGATCCCAAAGTATTCGAGCACCCCATGGACTGTCTTGCCGCGATTGGTCGCCAATCCCAGCGAACGGCGGCGGCCGAGTGTCTTCAGCACGTCGACCAGACCATCGCGCGGATACATCAACGGGTAGAACGGAGCGTAGTCGATCGCCGCCGCAGCCTCACGAATCTGCGCCAGGACAGCTGGGCGTTCGCCAAAATATTTTTCAAAAAGTTGTGCCGAAGCCAGTGTATGGCAAGCAACCTCGGCAATATCATCCAAGCGCGGTTCCCCGACCCGCTCGAGCACCGCATTGTAAAATGCGATGTTGGCTGCTTCGGAACGAAACAACACACCGTCGCAATCAAATATGACAGTGCTTATCGACACCGGCTGGTCCAAACTAGGCAACATCCTGAGCAACCAGCGACAAACGCTTCTTCCAGCGCTCGCGTAGTCGCTGGCGCTCGCCGCCATCGAGACGCGGTTCAAAGACCCGATCGGGTTTCCATTGCTGAGCCCCCGCACCACCGATCTCGGTGGCAAGCGCCATCGCCGCTAGAGTCGCCACGCCCAAGGCAGAACCATCGGGCTGGGGACTTCGTTCGATCGGTAGACCAAGAAAGTCGGCCTGAACCTGCATTAGAAAATCGTTACGACTCGCGCCACCATCGACACGCAACGAAGTTGGCGGCACTGAATTCTCCCACACACTCTCAGCGACATCGGTGACTCGATGCGCGATACCCTCAAGGAAGGCACGCACCAGATGGGCTCTGCTGGTACCGCGTGAAATACCGCCGACCATCGCTCGGGCACCGGCTTGGCCTATCGGCGTGCCGATTCCCTGAAACGCCGGTACTGCCCACACGCCACCGCTATCGCGCACGCTCTCAGCCAGCGCGCCACTTTCAGCCGCATTGGCCAGCAGCTGCGGCCCGTCGCGCAGCCACTGCACCGCGGCGCCAGCAGTAACGACGCTGCCCTCGACACACCACGTGCTCTCACCCTTGATACTCCAAGCCACCAGTGGATAGGTAGCGTTACCCCCCAGAGCAATCGAGCCGGCGCTGTTATAATCGACCATCGCCGCGGTTCCATATGAGCACTTGGTCTGACCGGATTCCCTACAACCCAAACCAAACAACGACGCTTGTTGATCTCCGCATATACCGCCGATCGGAATCGCCACGCCAAGCACTTCGGGATCTGTCGCTCCGACGAGCGAACTCGAATCAACGAGCTCGGGTAATGCCTCGATCGCTATTCCGAGTTCATCGAGAAGCGTGCGGTCCCACGACTGTTCCATGTGCGCGTAAAAACCGGTAGCGCTGCCGTTCGAATGATCGGTGACATGCAGCCCAGCAGTCAAGCGCGCGCACAACCATGTTTCTAGTCCACCAAGCCTCAGCCGCCCGGCCTCAGCCGCTTCACGCGCGGCCGCAACGTTGTTGACGATCCACTCGGCCTTGGACACCGCCATATTATGCGTGACAAAGAATCCCTTGGCCGCAAGCTCGGCACAACGCTCTGCGGTGCGCACATCGTGCCACGTTATCATCGGTGCGAGCGGTTCTAAGCTGTGCGCATCCCAAGCCGTTATCGATGAGCGTTGATTGGCGATTCCCAGCGCAGCGAGCTGCCGCGGCTGTATACCCGCCTGTTTGACCGCTTCACGCATGACCGTGCGTGTAGCCGTCCAGGCTTCCTCGGGGTCTTGCTCGGCCCAACCCGGCTGCGGATAGCGCATGGCGAGTTCTCGATAAGCACTACCCACGGCGACCCCGCCACCATCGAATACAATGGCCCGCACACCGGTGGTTCCACTATCGACTGCAAGTACGTATGCCACTGGCTGCTCAGTCCACGTCGAGCAGCGCGCCTGGGTTCATGATCAGCGTCGGGTCGAAGGTGCGTTTCAAATCCGTGAGCACCCGGTACGACGATCCGAGCTCTTTCTTGAGCCACTGCTTACGGACTCGCCCTATGCCGTGGTGATGCGCAATGGTTCCCCCAAGCTCACTGGTTCTAGATAAGGTCATCTCCCACACACGATCATAGATCTCAATGGCCTTGTGGCCATCGTTCTCGCTAGCGATAAACGTGAAATAAATGTTCGCGCCTTGAGTATAGCAATGCGAGATATGACCCGACATCGCCACCATGCTTTCCAACGCAGAGCCTTCTTCAGTCACGGTCTTGAACAGCGTTGCCAGTTGGTCCCAGCCGATGGCCACCTCGATAGTGTCGACCACCAATCCCTGTTCGAGCAAGGCGGCAAGCTCGGGCACTTGATTGCGGTGTTTGAGCCAACTGTCGATCGGTTCCGAGCCATAATCGACGCCGCCTTGAGCAGTAACAATCCGCTTGATCGCTGTTTCTTGAGCCTCGACCAGCTCACGCGGCCCTTCGCTCAGGATCAGCAGCACCGGTTCCCCATCGCTTTGAATGTTGAAGTTACGGCCGGCTTCGACCGCATCGTGCAAACGCGTTACCGCCGGTTTCCAGCCGACCCGTAGAATCTGCCGCAAGGCTTCGACCCCGGCCTCAATCGAAGGAACCGTATAGCAGCTGCCGCGCGAGGCCTCGGCCAGAGGATGGATGCGAAACACCAGTTCGGTAAACACCCCAAGCGTTCCCTCGCTTCCAAGAAACAGTTGCTTGAGATCAGGGCCAGTCGCAGAGCGAGTTCTCGCCGCCATGCGTACCACTTCGCCGTCGGCGAGCACCACCTCACAGCCAAGCAACATCTCTTCGATGTTACCGTAGAGCGTCGAGAACTGTCCGGCTGCGCGAGTCGCACACCAACCACCGACAGTCGAGAGATCGATCGACTGCGGGAAATGTCCCATGGTGTAGCCACGTTTGTTGAGCCGCGCTTCGAAATCGGCGCCGCACAACCCTGGCTGTACGGTTACCGTCAGCGCGATTTCGTTGAGTTCGACGATCTCGGACATCGCGGTCATATCGAGCACGATCTGTCCTTCACTCGCCGCAACCGCACCGCAGACCCCCGACCCCAGCCCAAAGGGAACCACCGCAGTACGCGACGCCGTGGCCCAGGCAAGCACCGCGCTCACCTCGGCTGTGCTCGAAGGCCGTACCACCGCCGAAGCGCAAGCCGCGACACCGTTGCGCCTCTCCATGGCTCCACGGATCCACCAGTCGTGACTCTTGTCCGCGAGGGTTCCCGCGTCGGTAATGACGACAAGCCCCTCGTGCTGCTTGGCTAGACGTTCTAATCCATCGACTATCTTACTCACCCTGCAACGACTCCTTGCCCGTCTCATCGTCGTGTCCTTGTGCCAAGCCGCCACGGACGGTCTCGAGCTCGCCACGACGTGCTCGCTCGAATTCCTCTGCCTCGCGTATCTGACGCTGATCGCTCCAGCCCAACCGCGTGGCCATATGTTTGGCCACCGCGCTCGCCGCGCTCGTTGCCGCTACGATGTCGAACATGGCTAGGTGAGAACGGCGCCGCAGGACATCATCCAACGACCAAGCCATTTCCTCTTCAATAGCGTGATCGATCTCGGCGTAGCTCAGTGCATCGAGCCAGCCCGGACAGTGCGCGGCGCTGGGATCGGCAACAATGCGCTCGATGATACTCGCCGCGACCACTCCGTATGTCGCCCACAAGCGCTCGTCCATGCGTGCATCCCCGCTCGACTGCGTCAGCGCACGCTGACGACTCTGTTGTTCGGCATCACCGCCGATCAGCGGCAAACGCGCGCTGTCTACGCTGCCCGTGGGGGTCTTGTTGATGATGCGCAGAACCTCAGCCACCACACGCTCGGCCATGCGACGATAGGTTGTCAGCTTGCCACCGGCAACACCTACCACCGGCCCGGGACCAGTACGGATTTCGTCCCGCCGAGAAATCTCAGAAGGCTTCTTGCCCTCTTGCTTCAGTAGCGGTCTGACACCCGACCATGTGCCGACGATATCGTTCAAGCCGGGAGCCGATTCGAAAGTCGCGGCTACCGATTCGAGCAAATACTCGGCATCCTCGAGCGAAACCCCAGGCTCCTCCAGCGATCCGCTGTAGTGTGTATCGGTGGTCCCGATGTAGGCATAGCGCCCGCGCGGCACCACAAAAGTCGAACGTCGGTCGGGCGAGCGAAGCACCACGCAGTTCTCCACCGGCAGCGTTTCGCGTGGCACTACCAAATGAATGCCGCGGGTGAGCTGCGTTAAGCCCTCTGCTCCGGGCTCGCTCAGCCCGCGAACACGATCGAACCACGGCCCGGCCGCGTTGACGACGCTGCGTGCACGTATCTCGAGCTGCTCGCCCTCAACTTGGTCTTCGATGACAACCCGCATGCTTCCGTCGCGATCGGACATTGCTACGACCATCGCGTAGTTGGCTACACGCGCTCCAGCCTCGCTTGCCGACCTTATCGTCTCTAGAGTCAAGCGTGCATCGCTAGTCACATACTCGGTAAAAACCACAGAACCGGAAAGCTGCTGAGTGCGCAGCCCGGGCTCGGCCTGTAGGGTCGAACGCTGATCCAAGACCTCGTGACCGGTATCCGCAGCACCACCGGCAACGCGATCGAAAGTCCACAGCCCCGCTGCCAATTTCAGTCGGCCGGCTAACGAAGCTGCGGGTAGCAACATCTGTACCGGCATGGCCAGATGCGGGGCGATCCCGCGCAGCACCGAACGCTCGCGCGCGGCCTCGCGAACCAGAGCAATATCGCCCTGAGCGAGATAACGAACACCACCGTGGATCAGCTTTGAGGAGCGGCTGCTGGTCCCGCTGGCAAAATCACCCTTGTCGACAAGCACCGCCGTGAGGCCACGAAGTGCGGCCTCGCGAGCGACGCCTGCACCGGTAATACCGCCGCCAATCACCACGACATCGACAAAACCCTCGGCCGACTGTTGCAGCCAGCGCCGCCGTTGCTCTAACGAGAAGTCACCCATGCGCATGCCCGCCTACTGTTGCCGCCGTGCACTGTCAACGCAGGGCCTCGCCCCCCAAACGAGTCAAACCGGGAAAAACGGTGGTAAAAGGCAAAAAACTCTTGACAGATAGTAATGCAGTCTAGTAAGTGGTCATGCGTACTTTCTACTTTATGGTGTCTTTAGCAAACAAGCCCAGCGGCCTACTAAAAATCTCTGATTTGGCCCGTGCTACCGGTGTTTCCACCGGTGCGATCAAGTTCTACATGCGTGAGGGGCTGCTGCCTCCGCCCACGGTAAAAACCGGTCGTAACATGGCCTACTATGATCGCTCTTTCGTTGATCGGATTCGTTGCATCCGCGAGCTGCAAGAAAAACGATTCCTGCCCCTCAACGTCATCCGCGCCATCCTCGACGGAGATTCCTCGGTAATCAGCCCCCACGAAGTCGAAACTCTGCTCAGCCTCGAAGGCACCTTCTACGAGGCCATCCAGTACACGCCCAGCAGGTTGCCAATAAAACGCTCGGAGATCTGCTCGCGCTACGGCGAAAATGAAGAGCAGATCCAAGCCTCGATCGATGCAGGTGTACTCTCGCCAGTGGTCCGCGGGGACGTCGAATATTTCGAGGGCGACGACATCCTCCTGTTGGAAACCTTTGCCGCGCTGCGTAAGGCCGGTTTCAGCGAGGAGCTTTTCCCCCACGACGCGGTCATGCCGATGTACGTCGAAGTACTCAAGAGCTTGGCCCACCAGGAGCTTTTGGCCTTCAGCCGTGGTGTCACCAGCAGGGTCGACGACGCGGAAATGCCACAGATGGCGCTGGCGGCGGTTAAGTTATGCGAGCAGCTCATCGTTCTGCTGCGCCGCAAGTTCCTGCTTTCTGAGCTTCAGGAGTTGCGTATCGGCTCAACCCCGAACGCCACCGGAACTAACGACGAATAGGTGTAGACGAACACGGATCAACAATGCTATGTACGCCGCCGGCACGTGAGAACGGCCGGACCAGGGAGGGACCATGAGCGAGACCAGTGAGAGGCCTGAGCAAAAGCGAAAATCGAGAACCGTCTGCGTCGAGGATCCGGCCATCACAATGGTCGAGCCAGATACCATGACGCCGTCACAGTTCTTTGAGCGGGTCTTCGCCGAATCGAGCCTGGTTCCCGAAAAACGCTTGATGCTGGCTGTGCTCGAAGACGCCATTGCTTCGTTTCAACGCAATTTCATCCAGTCGCGCAGCGCCGACGACAGCGATGATTGCGAAGTCGAGGTCTGGCTTGATTCCGACGACATGAGCTGGCCGTTCTCGTTCGCGAGTATCTGCCAGGCTCTCGACATGGAGCCTGAATACCTACGTCGAGGATTACAATCCTGGCGTAGCCGCGCCGAACACCAGGGGGCTCAGGGCAGCGTATACCGCTTCCCCTTCCGCAGGGTCAACGGCCGCCGCCATAGCATCAACGCCAAACGCGAGCGTAAGAAGGCCCAACGCGCGAGCTGAACACCGCGCGCTCCACTCAGCGATCCTTGGGCAGACCCAAGACTCGCTGCGCAATGATGGTTCGCTGAATCTCCGAGGTCCCGGCAGCGATGGTCCGGCCACGTGAGTACAAGTATAGATGGGGCCAACGCCCCCCGGCTGGAGCAAGCGGGTCGCCCGGCGCAAGCTGTGAATACGGACCGGCGATTGCCAGCGGAATCTCGAGCATTCGCTGGTACATTTCGCTCCAGAAGAGTTTTTCCATCGACCCTTCCGGACCTGGCGGATCACCGCGCAACTGGCGGGTGAGATGTCGCAGAGACGTCAGGCGAATGGCCTCGCTATCAATGTAGGCTTGAGCGAGTCTCTGACGTATCAGCGGATCGGAAGACACCGGCCGACCATCGCGCGAAGTCGTACGCGCATACTCGAGCATCTCATCGAGCGCGACCTTGGATTGTAATTGGCGTTGAAAGGTCAGCGTAGCACGCTCATACATCAGCAGCGCGACCGCCATGCGCCAGCCCTGCCCCTCGTCGCCAACGACATTCTCCACCGGTACCTCGACATCATCGAAATAGACTTCGTTGAACTCGCTGTCGCCGTTCATCTGCCGCAGTGGGCGCACCTCAATACCAGGGGCGCGCATATCCACGATCATCAAGGTCAAACCGCTGTGTTTGGACCCACTCGCGTCGGTACGTGCAAGCAGAATGCAATAATCGGCGTACTGAGCATAACTGGTCCATACTTTCTGGCCGGTGACGACGTAGTGGTCGCCCTCGCGCAGCGCACGCGTGGCTACCGCGGCAAGGTCTGACCCAGCCCCAGGCTCACTGTAGCCCTGGCACCAGATCTCGCTGGCATCGAGAATGCGTGCCAGATAGCGCTTCTTCTGCGCTTCGCTGCCGTGATCGATGATCAAGGGACCGATCATCGACAACGCCAAGGTGTTGACCAGTTGCGGTGAGCCAACCCGTGCGAGCTCTTCTTGGAATATAGTCTGCTCGATTATGCCTACACCCTGACCGCCGTATTCTTTGGGCCAGTGTAGGCCGCACCAACCAGCCTCATACAGCGCTCGCTGCCAGGCGCGCCCTTGTTCAACATACTCATCGAGAGAATCAGCCGCCGGCTTGACGATCGCCCCCTGCGCACGACGCTGCTCGAGCCACGAGCGAAGGCGTTCCCGGAACTTCTCCTGTTCTTGGCTAAACGAAAAATCCATCAGTCGGCGACAACCAACACTTTGCGAACCCCACGCCTGGCGGCATGTTCGAACGCAACATCTGTCTTGCCCAGTCCGTAACGCGCGTCGATGAGGTGCTTAGTCTCGACCAAGCCCTCGGCAAGCAGCGCCAGCGCTGGCGCGAAACGACCGCAGCGCGAACCCAGAAGAGTAATCTCGTTGATAACTATCGGCGCGAGATCGATGGCGTGAGATCCAGCAACCGTAGTTTTCAATACCAAGGTTCCACGCGGGAGCGTTGCGGCTATCGCGGCAACCAAACCGTCGGTCGACCCCGTGGCCTCTACCACCAGCGGGAAACAATCCTTGTCGCCCAGTTTTTCGCTAGTACGGACCCCACGATCGGCCAGCCATTTCAGCCGCTCCAGGTGACGACCAACCAGCGTGACTTCGAAACCATCGGCGGCGAGAACCTGGGCGATCAACGGACCCAGCTTGCCAGCCCCGAGTACCAGTGCGCGGCCCCGCTCGACACCGGCAATCTGATCGAGCACCTCGCAAGCCGCCGCTACCGGCTCGGTGAAAACGGCAGTCTCATCGTCGACTCTATCCGGAACCTCGACCAGATTTGACATGGGAATCAGAAACTCATCGGCGAGTATTCCGTCAGCACCCACGATTCCGAGTACCGTGCGTTCGGGGCAATGCCTGCCCAGACCCCGTGCGCAGGTATCACAAACCCCGCAGGCAAAGTTGATGCCGCCAACAACCCGTCTACCAGCCAACGGTCCATCTAGTGCTTCGCCGACAAACTCGTGACCAAGAACGCCAGCAAACCCCATATAGCCGCGTACCAACTCGAGATCGGTGTTGCAGATGCCACCAATGCGCGTGCGCACGCGCACTAGGGTATCGGTGGCCTCTGGTCTCGGCCGATCATGAACCAGACGGGCACAGCCGTCCTCAAACACAAAAGCTCTCACAACCGCTCTCGCTTACCACGAATATCAGCCCTGGCGAAGCCGAGGGCGGGTAGTTACGGCTTGCAAGCGACGACTCATCCGGGGTAAACCGTAGGCGGTTCATGAGGTGGTC
>CAZPPZ010000133.1:0-8960 GCA_964588545.1 uncultured Myxococcales bacterium
CGAGCAGAACTGTCGCACCTGAGCCCCCGAGCCAGCGAGGGGGCGAACACGACGTCGCGAGTCATGGCCGCGGCGGTTCAAATCCCGGGTTCAAGCGCAGCGATTCTTGTCAGTGCACGGAGTGATCCCGAATCTGTTTCAAGTCGCTGCTGCACGCTGCCAACGCCAGACTGCTGAGAGCGCGTGCGTTCGGCGATTGGCAGGAGGCGACGTGTGTCTAAAATCAGATGGCCAGTTATCGGAGTATGGTGCGATGGCTTGCGCACCGCCCCGCAACCTGACAGTACCCAGTACGACGGCCCGAGCTTATCGGTTGACGTGTAACGTTATGTGTTATGCTCTTTCTGCGTGATCCGAAGCTCCCGCTGTCCCGACACCCGAGAGCTGTTCGAGACCGGCAAATCGCGGAAGTTCGCGGGTATCCGGAAGGTGGCGACCCGCAAGCTCGCGATGCTGGACGCGGCCGAGACCTTGGAGTTCCTTCGATCCCCTCCAGGCAAATCGGCCTACGACCTTCGGGTGGCCGAGATCGAGAATTCCAGGCGCATCGACAGGGAGGTGCACCCGGCGGTCGCATAGCGGTGCTCGGGCCTGTCTGACGCTTTCGCGCATCGATGCCTTTGTGGCCGACTGTGACGCCTTCGACGACGGGCTGGCTAACGCGAGCTGCTTGCCCTGATTAAAAAGATCCCCGTCTCCACCCCCACACCCGCCCGTCTGGCCGGGTGCTCGCTAGGAATGCCCATTTTCGACTATGATGCGGTCTCAGGCCAGTTAGCACCCGGCCCGTGCGTCGGCTTGCGCCATCTGCTAGTGCTCTGTGATGACTAGTATTGCCGAGAGCGGTGGAGGCTGAACGGGTGGAGACTATAAGACTACGATTGCGCGACCTGCCGGCCGAGGCTGAGGAGCTTCGCGATGAGGTCCGTGACTTCTTAGACGCCGAGTTGGAGGGCTATCCTGCGGCCAAACGAGCGTTTACTTGGTCGCATGGCGACCCGGCTTTCAGCCGTAAGATGGCCGAGCGCGGATGGATAGGCATGACTTGGCCCGAGCGCTACGGCGGTGCCGAGCGCTCGTCGTTGGAGCGTTATGTGCTGCTCGAAGAGATGCTTGCGGCGGGAGCGCCGGTTGGAGCGCACTGGGTGGCTGACCGTCAAAGCGGACCGTTGCTGCTGCGCTACGGCAGCGAGCAGCAGCGCGAGCGTTTCTTGCCGGCTATTTGTCGAGCCGATATTTTCTTTTGCATTGGTATGAGCGAGCCCGATTCGGGTTCTGATCTGGCTTCGATCCGTAGCCGCGCTCTCAAGACCGACGCCGGCTGGATCGTCAACGGCACTAAGCTGTGGGTAAGCGGCGCGCACACCAGCGACTACATGGTGGCACTGCTGCGTACCGACTCTGCTAGCTCGGATGATCGCCACGCCGGGCTATCGCAGTTCGTGATCGACTTGCAAGGTCCAGGGATCAGCGTTCGTCCGATTCGCGATCTCGCCGGCGGCGAGCACTTCTGTGAAGTGGTATTTGAAGATGCGTTGGTTGGCGATGACATGCTAGTCGGCGAAGCCGGTTGCGGCTGGGCTCAGGTAAGCGATGAGCTGGCCCTCGAGCGCAGCGGCCCGGAGCGCTACCTCTCTTGTTTTCCGTTGCTCTCCGAGATGATTGCCGAAATGATGCCCGACCCCAGCACCCAGGCCGCGGCCTTGCTCGGCAGGCAGATAGCCCAGCTGGCGACACTGCGGACGATGTCGATCGCCGTGGCGGGGATGCTCGATGACGGAGACAAGCCGGTTATCGAGGCGGCGCTGGTCAAGGATTTGGGAGCTCAGTTCGAGCAAGGGCTGCCCGAGGTGGCACAGAACCTGGTTGATGCCGAGCCGTGGGTCGGCGAGGGAGCCAACGACTTCCAGCAGATTCTCGCGCACCTCGTGCAGAACGCGCCGTCGTTCTCACTGCGCGGCGGTACACGCGAGATTCTTCGCGGGATCATAGCCCGAGGGTTGGGACTGCGATGAGCGAACTGCGAGAAATGCTCGAGGCTAGCGTCGAGCGAATCTTTTCCGAGTTGGTGACCAAGCACAGCATCGAAGCTGCTGAGCAGGGAAGCTGGCAAGAAGAGCTGTGGGCGGTTTCGGAAAAAGCCGGACTGGTACGCCCGCATGTCCGAGAGGTCAACGGCGGCGCCGGGGGAGGGTGGCTAGAGGCCTTCACGGTGTTGTACGCGAGCGGCCGCCATTGTGTGCCCCTGCCTTTGGCCGAAGCCATGTTCGCTGCTTGGTTACTCGACCAAGCAGGGCTCGAGATTCCGCCTGGCCCGATGACGGTTTGTCCTCATGCTCTCGACGCTGCTGCGGTAGCCGACTCGCGGCTCAACTGCATGATGGGGGCGGTGCCATGGGCACGGGTGGCGCGCAACGTAGTCTTCGTCATAAAAGCCGGGGATGACGTCCACGTTGGTCTGGTGCCGATAGCCGCGGCTGCGGCGCAGCGCCGCGAGGAAAATCTTGCGCGCGAACCGCGCGACACTCTTACCTTTGAAGGTGCCGATATCGATATGTTGGCCCCGGCTGTTTTGGCGGCCGATGCGGTGCCGCTGTACGGGGCGATGGTGCGCAGCGCGCAAATGGCCGGAGCTATGCAGTCGTTGCTTGAGCAGTCGGTGCACTATGCCGGAGAACGGGTGCAGTTTGGCCGGCCGATTGCACGCTTCCAGATCATTCAGCAAGAGCTAGCCAAGCTGGCCGGAGAGTCTGCGGCTGCGGCTGCGGCCTCTGAGGCTGCCTTTGCCGCGGCAGCCAGGTATGCAGCCGACTCCGAGGGTGGTGACGATCCGCGCTTTGAAATTGCCGTGGCCAAGACACTGATCGGTAGCTCGGTCGAGCGTGCTACCAGCATTGCTCACCAGACCCATGGCGCCATAGGCTTTACCTACGAGCACGGACTTCATTTTGCTTCGCGACGGTTATGGTCGTGGCGCAGCGAGTTTGGCACCGACATCTATTGGGCTGCCGAGCTCGGCCGTGCCGCTATTAGCCGTGGCGCGGATGAGCTGTGGGAGTACATCACCAGCCGCGCTGCGGCCGCTTCGCAGTAGCGGCGTTTGCGCATGTTCGAAGGTTATTATGGGGCCAAGTCTGGCTTTGTTTTGCTGGCTGTTCTGCTAGCCGCCGCTCTATCTGTTACCACAGCCTGCAGTGTGCCGCGGCTGCGGCGATCCTTGATCGCTGATGGCGTGGGGCAGGTGATGGTGGTCGCCGGCGATTTGCCGGTGGCCGAGCTGCCTCGCCTCCCGGTCGCCTCGGGTCTTCACAACCCGCGCGGTATTCTCGCGAGCGACGACGGAACGCTGTTGCTCGCCGAGGCAGGTAGCGGCAAGCTCGACGACGGCGACAGTGCCCGGCTGCTGCGGCTCGCCGACAACAACGCTGACGGCGACTTTGATGATGATGGCGAACGCGCCGTCGTG
Source organism: uncultured Myxococcales bacterium (assembly GCA_964588545.1). Lineage (GTDB taxonomy): Bacteria > Desulfobacterota > Binatia > UBA1149 > SPBQ01 > CAZPPZ01. The sequence goes on from CAZPPZ010000133.1 coordinate 3,467, forward strand.
ATCGACGGCCTAGCTTCACGCAACATTCTGAATATTGTTCAGCGCGACGAGGTCTTTGGTATGGCCGCGGTGGCTAGAGGCGCAGGTATTACCCTGGCCAGCCACGCACTCTTTTCAGGCCCGTCGGTGGTTTTCAAGATAGATGAGGGCGAAGTCTCGCAGTGGGCGACGGTCCACGGCAATCTCAATCACCTGCTCTACGATGAAGGACGTCGTCGCTGGTTCGCGGTTTCGAGCTCGAGTGATGAGCTACTGCGCTTGAGTGCCTCGGGGCGCGGCGAGAGAGTAGTGAAGTTCTCGGCCTTGGGCGAGGGCCAAGATGCCGTGCCAGGCTACTTGCGCCTCGACCCGACAAGCGGGAACTTGTTGGTAAGCCTCTTTAGTGGCTCGCCGCTTGGCGAGTCCGGCGGCGACGGTACCGAGTTGGTTTCGGGAGCTGGCTCAATTGTAAGTGTTAATCCTGACACCGGCGCGGTAGGCCCGGTGATAACCGGCTTGACGGCTCCTACCGACTTTATCGCCGACAGGCGTGGCCGTCTCTACGTGCTTGAACTCTGCGATGCGTTCGTCGATGGGGTCAGCACCCGCGAAGACCTCAGGTCGAGAGTCGGTCACGGAGGCTTTCGCCGTTTTTCGGGGCGTTTGCTACGCATCGATCTTCAACGCGGGCTGGCGGAAGTAATCGCCAGTGGCTTGGATACCCCCACCAACTTGACCCGTCTGGGCAACCGTCTGCTCATCTCCGAAGGCATGGGCACACCCGGCCGCGCGATCCCCCGCGGTGGTCGCGTGGTGGAACTCGACGGCTTTGTCGAGTCGCTGGAGCTGCCCGCAAGCTAGGCGGCCGAAGAGCGCTTGTGGGGTTGCCTTCGAGGTGGCAGCATCGTCGACCTGACGCGGCTACGGAGAATCGAGTGGCCAAGTCTTGGCGCCCAGGTATAATCGCTTGCGTGGCCGATCCGGATCTTGACAGTGTGTTGCTCGAGCGTCTGCTCGAGCGCGAACTCGAGGGGTTTCGCCAGGCCCTCGAGGAGGAGAATCCGGGCCTATCCGATCGCGAGATCGACCGTTACATGCTCGCAGCTCGCAAGTTTGCGCTGCACCTGCGCGGCGCAGGCCCGCGCACGCGAGGGCGTAAGCCGAGGGCGCGCGGCTGATCTGACAACTCAGGATCAGTCTTGAGGGCCAAAGCCCGGCGGATACTCTTCGAACTGGGGCAGGTCATCGTTGATCTCGTCCCACTCGGCCTTCGAGCCCACGAATATGTGCGCGGCGGGACGCTCGCCGGGGTCGTCGTCGAGGGTCCCCACGGGGATGAAGATCTTTGGCTCCCGAGGACTGGGGATCGCCAGGCTCGACCCACAGTTGCGACAAAAGCCGCGGAATCCGCCCGGAGACGACTCGTAAGAGCCCACTAACCCTTCGCCTTTTAGCCAGCGGAAGTTTGCGGTATCGGCGCCCAGAAAGGTGCCGAAAGCGGTACCGTGGCTCTTGCGGCACATCGAGCAGTGGCAATGGGCCATGGGCCCGAGCTCGCCGCTGAGTTCGAACTGTACGCCTCCGCAGAGGCAACTTCCCTTGACCATAGTCTTGACCCTCCTGCGGTATCATCGCCGAGTTCTAGAGGTAGTGCTAGCGATACCACCGCCTCGAAAGGTCGTTCTAAATAGCTGCCGCTCTTGCGATTTAGGCGGAGCGCTTCTGTAGATCTCCCCTTGGCTCAAGTCATATCACGCCATTTTACGCCAAGAACAACCTGTCGACGCGACACGACAGTACCGCGGCTTGACATAGCCATGAATACATGAACATATGTTCATATATTCATGGCTATGGTGAGCGACTCAGCAAAGACAGCCAGCCGACCCGTGCGGCTGAGTGAAACCCGCGCGAACGCGATAGCGCGTGCGTTTAAGGCGCTGTCAGACCCTACCCGCGTGCGACTCATTGCCGCGATTCTCGATCGAGAACGCTGCGTTCATGATCTCTGCATAGCACTCACACTTGAACAGTCGGCGGTGTCTCATCAACTTCGTCTGCTCCGCGACCAGGGTTTGGTTCGCTACCGTAAACAGGGGCGGCACGTCTACTACTCGCTCGACGATGCACACATACGCGACCTGTTTGAGACCGCGCTGCTTCATGTAGCTCACAAAACCAGGGGGCGGGGTAGATGAACGTCGGCTCGATGGCGTACCTCTTTTACGCTGACCTAGCGGCCCAGGGGGTGCTGATTGCTGGGGCAGTATGGTGCATCGCGATGCCCGGACGTCGTATATATCCGATGCAAACCAAAGGGGTGTGGTTCTATGCGATGTGGCTGTTGTTCTGGCTAATCTTTGCCGCAAACGGCGCGATTGTGGTCCTCGACTGGAATAGCGGGCCCTGGTCGAGTGGGTTGCGGTTGTTCGTAGCGCTTCCAGTTGCGCTGCTTGGTTGCGCGTTTGTGACCTGGGGCATCGCGACGCTCGGAGTCCGCAACACCTCGGGGCTACGCGATGGGTTTGTGGCGCGAGGTCCGTACTTGATTTCCCGCAATCCTCAGTACGTGGGTGATATTCTGCTCTTCGCCGGTATCGCCATTGCTGCGAACTCCGAACTCGCGCTTATCACCCATGTGCTGACGTCCTTGCTGTTCGTGTTGGCGCCGCTTGCCGAGGAGCTGTGGCTGGAGGGTGAATACGGCGAAGACTACTGTGCGTATCGTCGTGAGGTGCCTCGCTTTCTATGAAGCTTGTGGACCCATCCAACCGATGGAGCAGGATCGCGATTGGGCTCGTCAGTACCACTTTGGTCTACAACATTTGCGAGGCTGTCATCGCGCTGTGGTCCGGAGCTGAGGCCGGAAGCATCGCGCTTATTGGTTTCGGCTTCGACAGCGGTATCGAGACGGCTGCGGCCTCGGTGATGCTCTACCGGTTGTGGGTGGAGTACCGCGGAGCCGACAGCGAACAGATCGCGCGCGTCGAGCATCGCGTTCACCAGTTTGTGGGCGTAACCTTTCTCGTACTTGCGGCTTATGTTGCCGCGCAGGCAAGCTCGAGCCTTTACCATCGCCACGTTCCTGATGAGAGCATGGTCGGAATAGTTCTGGCGGCTGTATCCCTCGTCATCATGCCGCTGGTGTCGTGGGCCAAACTCAGGGCAGCCAGGGAGCTTGGAAGCGCAGCTCTTAGAGCCGAGGCGCGAGAGACGCTGGCGTGCTCTTACCTCTCGTTTGCTCTGCTGCTGGGTCTGATAGCTAACGCCGTCGCCGCTTGGTGGTGGGCTGATGCCGTGGCCGCATTGATAATGGTTCCCTGGCTGGTCAAGGAAGGCCAGGAAGGGCTGAGCAGTGAAGACTGCTGTTATGCTTGACGCTGCGGCTGCGTGATCATGGTACCGAGGTTACACAGAGTATGAGGTTGCAGCGCGTCGCCGACGCCGTGTTCCGAATCCTGTTTAGTCTGATCTTCATCGGCGCCGGACTGAAACACCTTATACGTCCCGAAGATATCGTTGAGCGGCTAGCTGCGATGCCGTTGTCATACCTAGCGACCTCTGTCGTCAGCGCGCCTCTGTTGGTCTTCCTTACCGGGGTGGTTCTGCTAGTGGCCGGACTAGGCCTATTGTTGGGCGGCTACAGTCGTCTGTCGGCTTTCGCACTCATCGTAGTTCTCGTGCCGATTACGATTACTGTGGATCTCGGCCACACAGATAGTCTCGGCCCGTTGTTCAAGAACATCGCTTTGCTGGGTGGGCTTATTCATTTTTCGGTCAGAGGAGGGGGGCCACTGGCGCTCGACCGACTCCGCGACTCGACCGACGAGCGCGGGCCTAGCAAACAATAGGTGCGCATTCGGGGGCCTATTTGTTAGTTGTCAGACCGACCCAGCCCACGCGCTGGTGGCGTGCAACGTCAACTACTTCCGCCGGTCTTGTTGTACTATGGAGGATCTTCACGGTTGGCCTCTCCATAGTAGCCCCGGCCAACTCTGGCTGCGAGACTGGGGGGTCGCATACTGGCCCTGACGCTCTCAGCAACTGGCCGATTGTTAAGTTGTGGATGAAGGGGCCATACTAGTTAGTAAGCCTGAAGCTTAGGCTGCCAGCTTCGCTGGTAGCCGCTGACGAGTGGTTGATTCCGACGCAATCGCAAATTGCGCCGCGGGTCGTTGCTACCTGTGCTATGTTGAACGAGTAGGGTGCCCTAGGGGCTGGATACTGTGAAGCGCCGAGCGACAAGACAGATCATAGTTATGCTCAGCCTTTTGGCCTACGTATGGGTGGGCCTGGGGGTGGCGAACCAGCTTGTCTATTGCATCGGTGCTGGTGGGCACGCTGCGGTCGAGCTGCTCCACCCGGCAGAACACTGGGCTGGTGCGCGAGAGGCGGTGGCAGCAGATGCCCATACCGCTGCGTTGCCGGCGCAGTCTTGTACCGACCGATCGCTTCTTGTTCAGGCCGTAAAGGAGCGGGAAGGCCAACCGGACGTGGGTCGCGCAGTCAGCGGGCCGGTGACGACCGTGGTCTCATTTGCTTTAGCTGCGGCACCGCTCGCGCGGCCTTATAGGGCCTCCTGGTTCAATCTCCAGGCGGCCGCGTCTTTCAGGACCACCGTTCTTCTAATCTAACCACTGAATGCTCAAGTGCTGCTGCCGCTGCTTGCTGCTGCTCTGAGAGCTGCGGCGGAGCTGCTGTGTGCTGCGGATTTTGTACGCCGAGTTGTTGCAGACCGAGCCCTCTGGGTTTGGCCTAGCTGTTCTTGTGGGGACGATTAAATGGCTACGATAGGTAGAGAAAAGAGGCGGATTCGTTTCCGGTACGTTGAAAGCGTTTGTTATGTTGGCGAGGCCGTCACTTCAGGATTGTGGAAAGCCGGCTCTGGGCTCAAGCGCCTATTGTTGTTGGGAACGCCAGCTGTGGGGGTCCTGGTGGTACTCGGTATCCTCGCCCCTTTCTGTGCGCACAGAGTGCAGGCGCAGGAGGGGCCGAGTCTAAGCCGTCTTAAGTCGGCGATTGAGGATGTCGTAGATGAGGATGCCGTAGATACTGAGCCGGTACCTGAGCAGACGTCGTTTACTCTTTCCGAGGCCCTGTCGATCGCCTTCGCGAAGAGCCCAAAACTCCGAGCCGAACGAGCTCGAGTCTCGGAGGTCAGAGGCCGCGTCATCGGCGCCCAAACTTACCCCTACAACCCGGAGTTCGGCATAAGCGCCAATACCAGATCGGGGCCGCCTGATTCGACCGATCAGGGGGTCGAGCTGAGCCAGGAAATCGAGGTTGCCGGGCAGCGCGGGCACCGCATCGCTACGGCCAGCGCCGAGCTAGATGCAGCGCGCGCCGGCCTGCTGCGTGCCAAGCGATTGCTTGCCGCCGAAGTGCATCTGGCCTTTCTGGATGCGCTGGTGGCCGAGGAACTGCGGCAAGTTGCGCGTGACGAGTCGGATCTCGCGAGGAACCTTTTGGATCTTACCGAACGAAGAGTCGCTCGGGGAGCTGCCACTCAGCTTGA
>CAZPPZ010000134.1:0-8926 GCA_964588545.1 uncultured Myxococcales bacterium
GAACACCCCAGTGTACGTCGCCGGGTTGGAGCGTGGCGTCCGTCCGATCGGCGACTGATCGATGTCGATCACCTTGTCGATCGCATCGATACCTTCGATGGCTTCGACCGTACCAACCTCTCCACCGGCACCGTGTTTGTGCGCCGCGAGCATCGCGTAGAGCGTGTCCACTACCAGCGAACTCTTGCCCGATCCCGACACACCGGTAACACAGGTCATACATCCCAGCGGAAACTCTACGTCGATGTTCTTCAGATTGTTGTGGCAAGCCCCACGCACGATGATGGAATCACCGTTGCCGCTACGTCGTTCGCTTGGTACCGCGATGGATTCGCGACCGGCCAAAAAATTGCCGGTCAGTGAAGCGTGATTCTCGAGAACCTCGCGCGGGGTTCCTCGAGCAACAATGTCACCACCGTGACGGCCGGCACCGGGCCCCATATCGACGACATAATCTGCCGAAGTGATAGTATCGGCGTCATGCTCGACGACTATCACGCTGTTACCACTGTGGGTAAGCCGCCTCAGACTCGCCAACAACCGTTGGTTGTCACGCGGGTGCAGACCGATCGAAGGTTCGTCGAGTACGTACAAGACTCCCGATAGTCCCGCACCGATCTGTGTGGCCAAACGTATACGCTGACCTTCACCACCGGACAGTGTCGCCGTCGGCCGTCCGATCGACAGATACCCCAGCCCCACTTCAACCATGAAGGCCATGCGCTCGCAGATTTCGCGCAGTACCAGCTTGGCGACCTCACGCTCGCGACGCACCAAGCGTATACCCTTCAACCACTCGAGTGCCGCCGCCACCGGCAAGCTGCTGATTTCGTCGATACTCTTGCCGCCGAACAAGATGTGGTAAGACTCCTCGCGCAAACGCCGACCCGAGCATTGTGGACAGACCGTGTCGGTCATGAACTTTTCGAGTTCACCACGCACCCACTCGGACTCAGACTCGCGATAGCGACGCATCAGAATCGGCAAGATTCCAGCGAACCTACCCCCGCGTCCGCCAGCCCCCTTGGCGGGAGTCTTGGTCGCTGCCGGACCATACAGCAGTCGCGTGCGCAGCTCTTCTGGCATATCGCCAAAGGCGGTATCGGCCGCTACACCCGCATCGGCGCATACCCTGGCCACAGATCGCTTATACTTTTCGGAAAGTCTCTTGCCCCACGGCCCGATTGCGCCTTTGCTCAGCGCGAGCGCGGGATCTGAAACAATCAGTGCCGCATCAAAGGCCGTCGACTTGCCGATACCGGCACAGTTTTTACAGGCTCCCTGGGGACTATTGAACGAGAACATGCGCGGGCTGATTTCCGGGTACGACACCCCACAGTCCGCGCAGGCGAAGCGCCGACTGTAGGTGTACTCCTTAGGAGCCTTACCAGTCCCTGGCGGGTGAGCGATGATCACCACGTTGTCGGCGGCAAGACGCAGGGCGACTTCGAGCGAATCGCTCAAGCGCCGCTCGATCCCCGCGCGTATGATCAGTCGATCAACGACAATCTCGATAGTGTGAGTATTGCTCTTAACCAGCCTGACTTCGCTGGAGAGCTCGACGGTTTCGCCATCGATGCGGGCACGTACGAAGCCTTGCTTACGTAGATCAGCTAGCTCGCGGCGGTACTCGCCCTTGCGCGCGCGAACGATTGGAGCCAGTACCTCTACCCGTGATTTCGTCGCTAGCCGCATGATCTGCTCAACGATCTGGCCGACCGTCTGTGACGCAATTTGCCGATCGCACTTAAAACAATGCGGCTTGCCCACAGTAGCGTAGAGCAGCCGTAAATAGTCGTATATTTCAGTAGCCGTCCCGACCGTTGAGCGTGGGTTACGGCTTGTGGTTTTCTGCTCGATCGATATCGCCGGGGACAACCCTTCTATCGAGTCAACATCGGGCTTTTCCATCTGATCGAGAAACTGCCGGGCATAGGCCGACAATGATTCAACATAACGACGCTGGCCCTCGGCATAGATAGTATCAAACGCCAACGAGGACTTGCCGGATCCGGACAGACCGGTAACCACCACAAACTTGTCGCGCGGCAGCGTGACGTCTATGTCGCGAAGATTGTGCTCGCGAGCGCCCTTTACGATGATCTCGCTGCTCATGAAAAACTACCGGCAGGGGTAATCGCCGGCTACTCGGCGCTCGCTACCTGTGACCCCTCAGATCTCGGCCCCCAACTGCGCCTTGAGGCGATCAATCTCATCCTCAACGGTCTTGCGATACTCAGCCAGTTCTTCGGGCTGGCCCGCCTCGAAACGCATGACCAATGCCGGCTGCGTGTTGGACGCGCGGATCAGCCCCCAGCCGTTGTCGAACTTCATCCGCACACCATCTATATCCACGATGTCGTAACCAAGGTTGCGGAATCGCTCGCGCGCTAGATCGGCTAGCTTGAACTTAAGTTCATCGGGACAGTCCACGCGCAACTCCGGAGTCACGACGGTCTCGGGAAGATCCGAGAGAATCTCTTGTAAACTGCGGCTGTTGCTCGCTACCGTCTCGATCAAACGCGCGCCTGCATAGACCGCATCGTCGTAGCCAAAATATCGGTCAGCGAAGAACAAGTGGCCACTCATCTCGCCGCCCAACAGTGCTCCCGTCTCTTTCATCTTGGCCTTGAGCAACGAATGTCCGACCTTCCACATGATGGCCTTGCCGCCGTGACTCTCGACGTCATCGAACAGCCTCTGCGAGCACTTCACCTCAGAGACCACCGTAGCTCCGGGGTTACGGCTGAGAATGTCGCGTGAGAACACCACCAGCATCTCGTCGCCCCAGATTATCCTTCCCTTGTTGTCAACCGCACCAATACGGTCGGCGTCCCCGTCAAACGCGATGCCCAGGTCAGCCTCGTGTTCACGCACAGCTGCCACCAAATCAGCCATATTGGCTTCGACCGTAGGATCGGGATGGTGGTTGGGAAAATGGCCGTCGGGCTTGCTGTAGAGTTCGATCACCTCGCAGCCCATGGCGCGGTAAACACTCGGCCCCACCGGTCCACCGGTGCCGTTGCCAGAATCGACGACCACGCGCATCCCCTTACCCGAACGGTCGAACTGTTCTTGGAGATAGCCCTGGTAGGCCGGAATGATCGGGTAGACCTCTTCGCTGCCGCTGCCGCGCGCGAACTCTCCCGCCTCAATCATCCTCGCTAACTCTTGGATAGCCTCGCCGTAAATCGTGGTTTTACCGATGCAAATCTTGAAGCCATTGTAATCGGCCGCGTTGTGGCTACCGGTAACTTGTATCCCGCCGAGGAGCTCGAGCTGAAAGATAGAGAAGTACATCAGTGGCGTAGGGCATTCGCCGATATCGATAACATCGACACCGGTCGAGCGCAGCGCTTCCTTCAAGATCTTGTGGTAAGTTGGCGAGGTTATCCGGCAGTCTGCACCGACCGCCGCTCGAGTAATGTTTTCGCTCAACAGCTTGGTGCCGAGCGCTTTACCCAGGGCCTCGACGAAGTCGTCATCAAAGTCTTCACCGGCAATTCCTCGAATGTCATACTCTCGATATATACTCGGATTAGCCTTCACGGTTTTCCTCCCCCACTGCAGCGTCTCGCCATCATCGAAGCCATGACAATCGCGTCCGCCATGCTCCCTGCGTGTGCCCTGCCAGTGCCGACCAAATCATAAGCTGTTCCATGGTCCGGCGAAGTACGAATGAAGGGCAAGCCCATAGTTACGTTTACCGCCCGCCCGAAGTCGAGGAGCTTGAGCGGTATCAGGGCCTGATCGTGATACATGCAAACTACTGCATCGTAATCGCCAGCCGCCGCGGCCGCAAACAAGGTATCTGCCGGCAACGGCCCCTGCACCTGCAAACCCGACCTGCGCAGCGCCACTACCGCTGGCGCAATCACCCGCCCCTCTTCGTCACCAAACAGCCCGGCCTCACCGCCGTGAGGGTTCAGGGCAGCCACCGCCAGACGTGGCCGACGCAGGCCATGAAATCGCTGTAAATGCTCACTCGCCGTGGTTGCAGCTGCCTTGATACGCGTCGTCGTCAGCGCCTCTGCGACTTCGGAATGGGCGATATGGGTGGTTGCCAGAACAACCCGCAAACGTTTTCCCGCGAGCATCATCGTCGCGCTCGCTCCGCTGAGCTCAGAGAGGTATCCAGTGTGGCCATCGAAGGCGTGGCCTGCCCGGTTCATCCACATCTTGTTGATCGGCGCGGTCGCCAAGCCGTCATAGCATCCAGCGGCAACCGCTCGAGCGGCCGCATCGAGATAGCGAAAGGCCGCGTCTCCCGCACTAAGTCCGGGGCGGGGACACTTGCCCCGGTAGCGCAGCCGCCCGACGCTCACGATATTCTCAACGCAGCTCAGCGCATCGGCACCACAGATCTTGCGCGCCCGCGCGAACACGGTTTCGTCACCAAATACAGTCAGCCTGCAGGCCCGGCGCACTCGTGACATCGACGCCGCCATCGCCACCACCTCGGGGCCGATTCCAGCGGGATCCCCCATGCTGACTGCAATTGACGGACGCCGCCGGCTCACGAAGGATCGAGATCGGACCGCTCGAGCAGCGTGTCGATTGATGCAAGGTTGTTGACCACGTGATGGCGCGTCCAGAGTTCGTCGGCTACCCAGTGCTTGTAGCGTTCTTCTATCATCTCGTCGTAGAGCCGTCCGCGAATCTTGTCCTCGACCTTTGCAAGCTCAACACGACCGGGGGCAAAAGTCTCCACGCGCTTGAGGATATGTACAGCCCCATCAACTTCAAAAGGCTCGCTCACATCACCATCCTCGAGTTTGGCGATCTCTCGTTCGAACAGCAGCGCCATCGAACCGCGATCAAACACCCCGAGAACTCCACCTTCATCCGCGGTCGGTCCCGACGAATATAATCGTGCCGCCTTGGCAAAATCCCGCCGAGCCAGGTCGGCTGCTTCTGCTACTCGGGCTTCGGCCACTTGCGACTCTATCGGCTTGCCATTTTCAACCAAAGGAACGAAAATATGAGCTACCTTGACGCGCTCGGGCAGCTTGAACTCTTCGCTGTTGCGCCAGAATCGCTCCACTTCTTCGGGGGTAACGTTGGCGCGAGTACGAATCTCGCGATTCATCAACGCCAGCTTTTCTACTTCCACCCGCATCCGCTCGAAGTAGTCGCTCCATTCCAGCCCGATATCGGCGAGTGCACGCTTGATACTTCCGCGATCCGACCTGCTCTGGGCGAGAATGCGATCTATGTAGTCTTCTGTGTCTCTATCATCGGCAAAGATCCCTTGTTTGCTAAACTCAGCATTGAACAGCTCGAGTTCGATCATCGCTCGCAACAGTGCTTCACGACTAGAACGGTCGCGATTAGACAACAGCCGCCCACGTCCCTTGGTAAAGTTCTCGAAGTCCATCAACGTAATCGGCACCCCATCAACCGCCGCCACCACCGCGTCGACCAGGCTCACGTTGTCGGCCGCTGCGGTCGGCACCACCGATAGCACCGTCATGACCAAGGCCCCGACTATCGCCACTGCTTTCGAATCAAACCACACCGACACTATCCTCCTCGCTATTGCCACCGACACCAAGAGCCGCGCCAGCGTAGTCACCACCCTCGTCGTCTAGGCCGAGCTTGGATACAAGGTCAAGAAGAAACTGCTCTACCACGTCAACCAGCTCTTGCCACGATACCTGACCAAGTGCCATTCTAAACACACCGCCAGGACGCAGACCAAAGCGCTCGGGCTGCGCGCTTGCCAGTGCCACCAATACGTTGGGATCCACCGGCGAGTCGGCGTGGAAACGCAAGGCCACGTTACCTCGACTGGCGGTCAAGGATTCGATCGTCAAGCGTTGCAGCAACGAGCGCAGACCCATCACGCGCACGAAGTCAGACACCGGCTGCGGTAAGCCACCAAAACGATCTCTCAGCTCTTCACTGAGAGCAGCAAGGGCATCGTGCGAACCCGCGTTGGCCAGTCGTTTATACACCAACAAGCGCTCGCCGACATCGGGAATGTAGGAATCGGGGATAAAGGCTTCAGACCCCAGTTCTATTTCCGGTTCTACCTGCGTGCGCGGTGGTTGGCCGCGCAGTTCACGCGCCGCTTCGTCGAGCATCTGCATGAAGAGATCGAAACCCACGGCGGTCACGTGGCCAGACTGCTGCTTACCCAACAAATTACCGGCTCCGCGAATCTCCATGTCGTGTGCAGCGATGCGAAAACCGCTTCCGAGATCATCAAGTTCCTGGAGTACCACCAGACGCTTCCTCGCCTCACCACTGATAAGTTGCTCGCCGGGCACCAAGAGATAGGCAAAGGCCCGTCGATGCGAGCGGCCGACTCTTCCACGGATCTGATAGAGCTGGGCGAGTCCGAAACTGTCGGCACGGTTGACCAGAATAGTATTGGCGTTGGGAATGTCTAGCCCCGACTCGATAATCGACGTACACACCAAAACATCGACTTCACCCGCAAGAAACCTTCCCATGACTGTGTCGAGTTGAGTCTCGCGCATCTGTCCGTGGGCGACCGCTACACGCGCCTTCGGTGCCAGTTCGATAATCCTTCGGGCCACTGCCTCGATCGACGCCACGCGGTTGTGGACAAAGAATACTTGACCGCCACGCGTCAGTTCGCGCTCGATAGCCTGTTTGATCAAACCTTCATCGTAACGCGCGACGTAGGTGCGAATAGCCAAACGATCCACCGGTGGAGTCTCGATCAAACTCAAGTCGCGAACACCACTGAGTGCAAGCTGGAGCGTACGCGGGATCGGAGTAGCCGTCATCGTCAGCACGTCTACATGCTGACGATGACGCTTGATTCGCTCCTTGGCCTTAACCCCGAAGCGATGCTCTTCGTCGATCACCAATAACCCCAAGCGCGCGAACTTGACGTCGCGTTGTAGTAGACGATGGGTACCAACGACAATATCCACGCCCCCCGAGGCCAACCTCTCAACCACCAGTTGGTTGTCTTCTCGTGAGTTGAACCGCGACAACATCGCGATGTCTACGGGGAACCCCCTGAAGCGCTGGATGAGCGAGTCCAAGTGTTGCCGCGCCAGCACAGTGGTGGGCACCAAGAATGCTACCTGGCGGCCGCCAAGTGCGCTGAGATAGGCGGCTCTCATGGCTACCTCTGTCTTGCCGTAGCCAACGTCGCCACAGACCAAGCGATCCATCGGTTTGCTGCCGCTCAAGTCGGCAACAACATCAGCTATAGCGCTCTTCTGCCCTTCGGTCTCTTCGAAGGGGAAATGCGCCTCGAACTCTTCAAAATCGGCCTCCGGTCGAGGCAGGGCTTCTCGTGTGTGCACCGCGCGAAAGGCCTCTACATCGAGAAGCTCACGCGCCAGTTCCATGATCGAAGCCTTGGCACGCTTCTTCGTTCGCGCCCAAACCGCTGATCCAAGCTTGGCCAGAGCTGGCGCAGAGCCACCGCCGCCGGTGTATTTTTCGACCAGGTTGATTCGATCTACTGGCAGGTAATAGCGGTCGCCTCCGGCATATTCGAGATGAATGAAATCACCCTCGGTGCCGCCGGCCACCATATGACGTAGTCCGTGATAACGGCCAACACCATGGTCGACATGCACCATGTAGTCGCCCGGTGAAAGCTCGCTCAAGGTCGAAAGAGCGCGACGCTTGGACACACGTCGTCGCGCACTGCGTCGGCGTTCACCAAATATCTCTTCATCGGTAACCACCACGAGGCGATCATCGGGAAGAGCGAAGCCCTCATCGAAATGACCTTGAACCAGCCACAGCTTGCGAGCGTCGCCGGCGAGCGCTTGGTCAAGCCCGTCGCCGTGGACCACACCGCTGACCCCGCCTAGCTCGAGCAGATGACGTAGACGCTCGAGTTGGGTGGGGTCGGTGGCCATAACGACCAGACGTGAGTTCTTACGGAGCGCTTCGAGCTCGGCGACCATCGGTGAAAATCGACGATCTCCCCGTGCGGCTTTCACGCGCGCACGCGCGGTCACGATACACTGGTTGCCGCGGACTTCGACGCGCCAGTTACGATTGCCGGGTGAACCCGAAGACTCAATCGCTTCGGTCAAATCCAGCTCAATCAGCGGACGACGCGACAACAACCCGCGCAACTCGGGCCCAGCCACATGAAGCCGCTCAACTTCAGGGAAGAATGCACCGGCGCTAATCGCCGCCTTCTCCGCCTCAGTGAGCAACGCCTCGCCATCTTCTATCGCCGTCTCAACCGCAGGGGGATCGACGACCACGCTGATCGCGTTGGCGGGGAGATAATCGCCAAACCACTCCCGCCCCCTATCGACGTAACAAGACAACAGCTCTACACCTGGAAAACGCTTGCCCTCGGCTAGCAGCCCGTCTAGCTGACGGCGCTCCGAGGCCGCAAGCATCAAATCACCACAACGAGCGTGGACGGCGTTGCGTACACGCTGTTCGCCAAGCTCTTGCAGAGTACAGCCGGCTACCGACAACACGACGATCTCGTCAGTCTCAGCGAACGATCGTTGGTCGGTTGGATCAAAGCTACGCAAGGACTCTAAGGTATCGCCGAACAACTCACAGCGGCTCGGATACTCGCTGCCCGCCGGCCAGAAATCGACGATGCCGCCACGAACCGCGAGTTCTCCCGGTTCTTCTACCAGTCCCGTTTTTCGGTAGCCCAGCGCGGTCATCTTCGCCAGTAGCTCATCGAGGTCTATTTCTTGGTCCTTGATTAGATGTAGCGCCGAAGCGAGCAGGCGCTGGCGGCTCGGCGTGCGCAGTGCGAGGGCATCAACAGATGCGATCACCAGTGGGGCCCGCATCTGCGCAATCTGGTAGAGTGCCGCCGAACGCCCGGTCTCGACTTCTACCGGTGGCGATACCATCTCGAGCGGCGGCGTTTCGCTCTCGGGGAACAAGTGGATACGGCGGGGGGGGAAACCCTCCTCCCCACACACCACCACAACACGCGGACGGTCTC
>CAZPPZ010000135.1:0-8868 GCA_964588545.1 uncultured Myxococcales bacterium
AGGCGGGCGGAACCGGCCTCAACCTCACAGCGGCGGATCACGTCTTTCTGCTTGATCCGTGGTGGAACCCTGCGGTCGAAGATCAAGCAGCCGATCGTGCCCACCGCATCGGCCAAGACCGTCCGGTGATGATCTATCGTCTGGTCGCCAAAGACACAGTCGAAGAGCGTGTCCTCGACCTCCAACAGCGCAAGCGCCAGCTCGCCGCCAGCATACTCGCTGGTGGCCAAAGCAGCGAAGCTGCGGCACTGACTCGCGACGACATAATGGCGCTACTAGACTAGCGATCCGGGTCTTGTACGCGCGGCCGCACGTAATCCTGCCAAGAGGCCTCCGGACTCGTCGCAAGAGCCGCGGACTTATAAAGCACTAGGCAGATCAGCGGTAGAGAGATCACCACCACCAGCGAAGCATCGAGCATTGCAACGATCACCGGCGACGAGCCCAGAATCAGCCACGAAAGCAGCGCCATAACGGCAATTTCTACGCTCAGCAGTATCACGGCGACTGCAGCGGCTACCATCATTCGGTTCTGCCCGCGCAGCCGCCGCCATAGTAGGGCAATAATCAGCGGCGTCGCCACAAGCACCAGCACGCCGGCGTCGGCCAACCAAGCCAGCCACGTGCCGCCAAGGCCGAGCATGGGTACAAGAGCCATGGCGACAAACTCAGCAACTGAGATGACAGCCCCCACCCAAGCAAGAGTATCGAGAATTTCTCGCGGCGCTTGAGAAATCGACTTAGCACTGGCCATTGACCGAGGAGCTCCGCTCTGCCCAGCGGCTGCGGGCAAGAATTACTGTTAACGCTACAGTATATTAAGGCGTACCGCTATATGAAGACACTGCATGGTGGGCACCAGGTCGCGATCGAGGCCTACTTCTTGATCCACGCCGACGCCGCGGGTCGCGCCACACCCGCCGCCGACACACCACCGCCACTCACCACTACACCAGCCGCCCGGATCCTTGCGGATCCGCCACTGGTCACCACCACCTCGGCGCGAGCCTGCGATCTATGAACCTGGTGCCACACCACAGCGGCCACTGTAATAGATGTTCGTGGGGTTTCGTGGTTTGCGGGCAGAGCATAACAAATCAGCGAGAATCTGGGCCCGCATAACGCACAAAAAGTTTGCTCATAACATTTAGCCAACGGTGCTGTGGGTAGCGGCAGGACCCCAGCCAGCAAGCCTTTTCGCAAAAACTTTCGCCCTATTGGCAAAGCCAACAAAGCACATAGGCACAGGCCGCTAATACCCGGGCGAGGCATAACATGCTATGAGCTGTGGCGATGAAGAAGACCCTCAGGCGAACCCTACTCGACGATGCTGGCCGCCTCTACCTGCTGAAAAAACAGCTCGATGATCTATGCCGAGAGCGCGACTCGCTCGACCACCGCATCGCGCGGGCCGAGAGCCGGGTTGCCGAGGCTCAGCAGGCCTTCGACTCGGTCTACCAGCGAGTCGCGGGATCGGCGGCCAACGGCCATCTGAGTGCGGATGCCCAAGGCGACCCGGCGGAGAGCCTGGCCCCGGGAAAACTGCCGCGCAGGGTGTGGGAGCGCATGCAGCAGGCGCCCTCGCAGATCTTCACCGCCGCCGATCTCAAAGCCGATCTCGAGGTCAGCGACATCCAACAGGTACGCACCGCGCTGGCGCGCCTGGCCGGTAAAGGCCTGGTGCGCCGGACCAACGCCAAGGGTGAGTTTACGATCTAAAAATATTTCTATAGACAGCGATTGAGGGAGTTGGGTATACTCCCCGTGCCGCAATCCACTCTCGGAGGTGTTGCGGTGACCAAGACTCCGTTTCGCGTGTGCGGTCGTTTCGCTTGTACTCGCAACCAGCGTCGGAACTTCCGCAAGCACCCAAGAAAACGGAGCACCAGTGGCATGACCATTTTGGGCCGTTGTTTGGACCTAGCATCATTGGCATTGGCTGGTCTCATTCTATTGGTTTCATCTGGCTCGGTCTCCGCCCAGTGCACATTTGACGCGCCAGTGAAGGCGAAGAAGGTCAAGACTGACTTGATTCGGGCCTACAGCTCCTGTCCCGGCGTAACCTTCGCCGCGCCCAACACAGCTACGACGGCGGGAGTTCCCGGCTGCGCGCCGCCCACCGCGAATTCAGCCTTTCAGTTCGGGCCCAAAGGACGCTGTAGTTTTCAATTTCAGTCGCGCTTCTTCGCGCCGTGTCCAAGCGGCTCGGCAGCAAGCTGTAGCGATCCAAGACTAAGGCTAACGTGCAAGGACATTGAAGACAGCGGTGGTCAGAAAATCGACGGGGGGTCGGCCGGCGGCTGGAAGCTCGCCGTGGGCATGAGGGTTACCACCGACGACTACGACGGCGGCGATATGACGCTGGTAGATCTCCCGACCGTAGTGAGGATCCCGGGTGGCTCGAACGGCAGCCTGAGACTATCGGATACCTATGCGAACCTGACAAGCGAACTGTTCGGCTGCCTCGACCCTGTCCTCGGCTGCGGCTTTGACGGCTGCACTAGCATAGAGATTACAGGAATTTCTCTGTTGGACCCGACCGGGGCAATCTTCGCGACACCTGGTAGCAGCACTCGCTGACTAGGCCTATGTAGCCCCAAGTAACGTCAAGAAGGTGCGGCCAAGTTGAGACCGGGCCTCAAGCTCAACGTGAGCGTAGAAGCAGCGTAGGATTCAAACGGGGGTTGTCTCGTAGATCTCAGGGTGAAACAAGGTCGCCGTTCCAGAGTCGTCGCACAAAAGACGAAACCGGCAGAATTTCGATTCCATCTTCTGTCTTACGAGGCCTCGGTTCGCGACATACAACCAGACCAGACTACCGCAAGAACACGGCCCGTTTGCAGCAGATGACCGTCGTGGGCGCGCTCAATACCATCTACGTCGATGGCAAGAAGCTCGTCGGCAATAACACTGATGTAGCTGGCTTTGCCTCGACGCTGCCGGCTCACGGGTTTCGCGCCCGTGGCAAGAGCGGGCACGGGTGATCGGTACGGGCGGCGGCGCCCGCGCGGTGATGCATGCACTACTCAGCGTCGAGGTCATGGCCAAAGCCATCGGCATCAAGAGAGCATGAGCAGCGCGGGACTAATAGACGACTGTATCTTCTGCTACATCACCACCGGTAAGGCTGCCGGGCAAACCTGACCTTCCTCCGAAAAAGTGGACACGCAGTTTAGGCCGCTAGCGCGGCGGTTACGGCAGCGGCTTCGAACTCGACTGGACTCATATAGCCGAGGTAAGAATGCCGACGCCAACGGTCGTAGAACACCTCGAGGTACTCAAAGATAGCCGAGCGTGCATCAGCCCGCGGCGAGTAGGTCATTCAAACGCACTTCTAGCAAATGTCTGCGTATGAAGATTATGGTAACCAGACCACGCTCCCGCAAGAACATAGCTAGTTTGCACCAGATGGCGGTTTCTTCCCGACCGTCGAGCATCCAACCCTCGGAGCCTATCGAACGATTTCGCCACCCTTCAAGATGTCCGGACGCGAGATGTCCGGCGCGCGCAGCGCCCCCGATCTGTCCGCCGACACCGCCGCCGTGCTCGCCGAGGCAGGCGTAGACGACGAGACGATCGCGCTGTTGTTGGCGTCAGCGAGCTAAAGAGCAGCGTTCGTCCGCTCGCAACGGGCCGAGCGCGGCAGCTACGCCGTCAGTTCGCGAGAGGTCCGCAGCGGGCCGAAGACGCGGCGGATGTCGCGGCCTACCCACACCACCCACGCCAGGAGTACCAGCAGGACCGGCACGGTCGGTAGCCAAGCAAAGGCTGAGATCCAAGCAAGCGCGAACAACACGAAACGAAACGCCGCCGTCGCAAAACGCGTGCGGATGCCTGCCACCCCGGGCGAGTACGCAAAGGACTTCACCCGCACGAACCAGCCGTTCGCAAGTACACACGCGAGGAAGAGCGGAAAAGGGATAGGCGGCAGGCCCATCACGGGGTTGTCGTCGTGGGCGGCGTCGCCCGCAGCTTCACCCGCGGCCAGGGCTCGTTCGATGTTCTCGCCCACGTGCGTGGCCGTGGGCCGGCTGAGCGTACCGTTCAGGTTTTCGGCCGACGGTACGGATCGCCAGCGATACAAGATTCGCCGCTCCCGAGTTACGGCGAGGACGCCGGGTTGGAAGAAGCCCTTGGGATGCTCGACCTTCCACTTCGCACCACGCTGGATGAATTCGAGTCGATCGGCTGCAAACAGCGTCAGCCAGTCGCGCTGGCTACAGACGCGCGAAATCTCCTGGTGCGGATCGCCGACGGATTCGAAACTGAGTTCCCAGTGCTCGCGAGCCTGATCGGCCAGATGCTGTGGCTCGCTGGTGATCCCGTAGATCTCGCCGCCCGCGGCACGCACGTTCTCGACGACCCCTTCCTTCATATAGCCCCGCAACTCGGAGCGACACGGTGGTCACCAAAAGCCTCGGTAGAAGAGCAAGACGACGAACGCGTGCTCAGCGAGCCTGTCGTCGAGCCAACGAAGACGAGGACCGGGTGGCGGATCCAGTTCGGCCTGCGGTTTGTCTGACGCCGATTCGGTCTCAGACTCGGTGAGCCTGACCTGCCAAGCTTCAGGCGAGCCACTTACGCGGAAGGAATGTTGCTCGCAACGGTCGCCGCCGCAAAGAACCAAACTCAACTTGTCGGTGTCTGCGAGCGCCGCCTCTGGATCGAGGATTCCCGTAACTTCGAATTCGGTGTCTTGCGACGAATTGAACCAGACCAGGGCCGCGTCAACGCGCGGCTGAAGTGCCTCAGGAATGGTTTCGCTGACTTTGTGCATTCTCTCTCCGCAGTGCGTTGCGCTCAGAGCATACGATTGTCTAGCGGAGATGACATTGAGGCAAACGCACCTACGCCCTCTTAACGCGGATTATAAATGGCTGCCTCAACTGGGTCTTACAAGACTACTGTCGCCGAAACTCGGTTGACACTCACAACGCCGGCTGGCTATTCTAGCCGTGCTCGATGTCGCGGGAGGGCTTTTGTTTTTCTCGAGAAGATTCGAAAGGAAAGACCATTGTTCGATCTTCTACGACTCGAGTCTGCACTGCGGTGTCACGTTGGTGCTAATCCTGAATCTCGTTTCCCCGCCTTCGGCCGGTGCTCAAAGCGTCACCGCGGATCAGCGAGCGTGCTTGAATGCGTTTGCCAAGGATTTCACCAAGACCGCGACGATCCAGGGCAAGGAGTTGCGGGGCTGCCTGCGAGATTTCGCCAAGGGCAGATTGCTCGGTACGGCCGAGGCGTGTCTGACGGCCGACCGCAGGGGCAAAGTCGGCCGGGGCAAAGATAAGAGCGCGGCGCGCTTCGCCAAGAATTGTGCCGGTAGCGATCAAGGCGGCGGCGCCAGGTTGGCTTCTTTCGGCATGCGCGCGGCGGCCGTGGCCAATACCTTTGCGGTGGTGACGCACACGACACTCGCCGACCGTGTGTTTGCCGCCGACTTGGATACGAGTCTGCTTGCGGACCAGACCGGGGCCAGGTGCCAGCAGGCGGTCGTGAAGAATCTCGCCAAGTGCCACGCGACCATCCTGAAAGCCTACGCACGTTGCGCGAAGAAGGGCCTGAAAGAGGGCTCCGTCATTGACGCGGCGGGACTCGAGACCTGCATAGGGGAGGATTCCGGCGGTAAGATCGCGAGGTCCTGCGGTGCCGGGAGCAAGCTCGAAGGCGACCTGACGGCGCGATGCGCCGGCGTCGATCTGCTCTCTGCATCGCCGGCCTGCGGCGCGAGCGACGCGGCCACGCTCCACACGTGCCTGGAGCGGGAAGCTCGTTGCACGGCTTGCCTTGCTCTAGACGAGGTCGGCGATCTCTATCGCGACTGCGACACATTCGACGATGCGGCGGCCAACGGGTCGTGCTCGCCGCTCACCTTTCCGGGCACCTCGCTGCGATTCCATCCGGGTCACTACCTTCTCGAATCCGGCCCCTCGATCTCTCAACTCCATCTCGACCAAGCAGCTAACAATCCGAACGTGCGCGGCATCAGCACGGTATACGAGTGGGTGAACATCGAAGGCGACCAGCCGGGCTCCTACGATTTCAGTGCAATCTCGGCCGCGCTCGCCGCGGTCAAATCGATCAACAGACGCCTGATGATCATGATCCGGGACAAGTCGTTTTCGGGAAATCCTTTCATTCCCGTGCCCTTCTACATGCGAACGCCGGAATACTCCGAAGGGTACCTTGGCAGTGACCAGAGCGGCTACATTGCCAAGCGCTGGGTGCCGGCCGTCAACGCTCGCTTCGTCGCACTGATTGAAGCGCTCGGAGCCGCCTTTGCCAACGATCCGTGCCTCGAGGTGGTCAAGACGTCCGAATCCGCCGCCGGACCAGCCTCGGCACTCGGGCCCGAGTACAGCGATGTGGCCTACGCGACGGCGCTGATGAACAACGTCGATGCGCTCGCCGACTTCTTCCCGAACACGACCACGGCGCTCTACCTCAACTGGCTGCCCGGGAATACGCCTGCCATGCTCGACGCGATCACGGCGCACGCCCAGTCGCGCCATGTCGGTATCGGCGGCCCCGACGTCCGTCCGGACCTCGCGATCGAGGCCTACCCGTACTACCCCGGCTATCACGGGAAGGCTCCAATCATGGTCGAGGTCCAATGGTCAAACTTCGACCACACGGTGCCGCCGGGCGATACCGACGCGCTTCTGCGCTTCGCGATCGACAACCTGTGGGTGAACTACATCGCATGGCTGCCGCGTCCGGGGTTCGAATCGAACGTCCTAGCGACTGTCACGAACCTGGATTTTACCGCGGAGTTCCCAGTCGATCCCACGAGGTAATTCCTGTGCACTATCGAGAGCCATCCTCGAGTCTTTACCCCCGTGTCGCGACTCACATGGTCGTCGGCCTGTGGCTTGTGTGGTGCGCTGCGGTCGCGTTCCCGGCGGCCGCCCAGGCCATCTGCGGCGATGGCCTCGTTGAGCCACCCGGCGAGCAGTGCGACGACACCAACTCCGTCAGTGGCGACGGCTGTAGTAACACGTGTCAGGTGGAGGATTGCTTTGGGTGCAATGGCGAGCCGTCGGTCTGCGCGGCCGACGATACCGCTTCCTGCAGCGACGGCAATCCCTGCACCACCGACTCCTGCTCGGCCGGAGTCTGTACAGGCCAGGCTTTTCCCGCCCAAGCCGGCTGCCGGCAGGCGGCGAAATCCTCGCTGATCCTCAAGGACCACGCCGACGACGCGCGCGACCGTCTAGTTTGGAAGTGGCAACGCGGCCAGGCGACCGCGGCCTCGGACTTCGGCGACCCGCTCGCCGTCGACGACTACACGCTGTGCCTCTACGACCTGTATCCCGCCAGGGCTACGACGGCTGCGCGGGTGCCGGCCGCCGGCAGTTGCTCGGGCAAGCCGTGCTGGAAAGCGATGGGCAGCCCACCGGGAAACAAGGGCTTTCGATACGCCGACAAGCAGCGTCCTCCCGCGCAAGGCGTCGATTCGATTCAGCTACGGCCCGGCGCCGACAAGAAGGCGCGCGTGTCGGTCAAGGGGCGCGGCGGCAACTTGGGCATGGCGGCCCTTCCGCACGACACACCGGTCGACGTGCAGCTCAGGGCAAGTAACGGAGAGTGCTGGGAGTCGGTCTTTTACCCGCCGGGGGTGCGCAAAAACGACGCTGGCCGGTTCAAAGCCAAGGAGCGCGGATCCTCCGGCAGCCCATGGCCTTTGGCCGCCAGCGGGTATCCGCGCTCTTTCTTGTCCATGCGCTTCGTGCGCCAACTGCACGACGACCATCCGGAACTCGACTACGCCGATCTCGAACAGGTCTATGGCGCCTTTCACGGGATCTTGGCTCCGAGCAATCACTTTACCGATTATGTGCGGTTCAAGAACGAGCATCCCGAGAAATGGAATCAGTTATTCCACGAGTTGTCGGTATTTAGCGAGGGGCAAACCAAGTTTGACGTCGTCGACCGGACTCAGTTCTTCGCCGGCCATTGGGTGTACTTCGGAAACAGCCTCATCACGGGCGACGTCCCGGCGACGAGCGGAGAAAGCGAGATTGCGGTTGCGCACCCAGAGCGGTTTTTCATCCAGCACCTTGGTTCGGGCGGTTGGAAATACGTCCAGGACGACATCGCACTGTGCGCGCTCGACGCCGGGGGACTTCCCGATTGGAACCAATGCGAGCAGGTGCGGCTCGAGGCGGTGGATCAAGGGGCGGGAACGATCCGCGTGACGCGCGGCCTCTACGGCACTACTCCGATGGCGTTCGCCGCCAATCAAGCGATCGCTGCCCCGCACGCGATGTATCCCTGGGGAGCCGACCCGCGAGGCACGCCCGGGGGCAGCTGGTCGTGGCTGCTCAACTACGCGCCCGACGGTCCCAGGGACCTGTCCGGCCGCTCGGCGGCCGACGTGCTCTACGATCAGCTCGCGCCGATGATGCAGCCGGGCGGCGTCTTGGAGCATTACAACAGCATCGGTCTGGATGCCGGGGTGGGCGATCCCAATGAGAGAGCGACCGGTCGCATAGCCGATACCAACGGCGACGGGCTGGGCGACGGGGGTCTGCGGGCCGGGGTGAACGTCTTTAGTCTCGGCACCTACGATTTCGTCGAGCGGCTGGCCGCGGCGTGGCCCGACAAGCGCCTGGTATGCGACGGCGTCGGCCACCTGTTCGTCGGCATCTGCAACGGTATCGAGATCGAATGGTGGCCAAAGCGTCCCGACACGACGTTCGAGCACTGGTCGACCGGACTCAACACGTTTTTGTTCTGGGCGGAGAACGCCGGTCGCTTGCCCGCCTTGTCCGACTCGATGCACTGGATCGGTGATGGTGGCGGCGCGGGAATTCCCGACAGCGCAAGCCGCCTGGTGTTTGCCGGAGCCGTATTCAGCGAAGCCGT
>CAZPPZ010000136.1:0-8841 GCA_964588545.1 uncultured Myxococcales bacterium
CAGTGGCGGGGGGTGGGCAATGCCCGAGCGGGCGTTTAGCCTGGATTCGGTGGGGCTATTCGTTGCGGCGGCGCAGCCCGCGCCAGCCGAGACTGGCGGCGACCCCGAGCAGGTCAAGCAAACGATTCATCTTGCGGTGCCGACCAGTGATGAAGCCGCGGTGGCCCCGCCTGTGCCGCTGGAACCAGAGGACGAGGCTGCTGGCAAGGACCGCGGCGATGGTGAAGGCCCGCACCAGGCCTAGCCCGACCTATAGCTTGGGTGTGCCGTTACTCGAGGGCCCGTGCCAGATAAGTCGTGAAGCATCAATGCGCAGCCTGGCGTCATTGATATAGCCTTCGAGCTGTTCGAGTTCGCTCTTGGTGGCGGCGATTTCTTGAGGGCGAATCTGATCGTTTAGCTCCGCCAGCGCCGATAGGCGTTCGACCTCGCTGCCGAGGCTGTCGCGCAGGGTTTCTATGGCCTGCGCGCGCACGGCCTCGGCGCGAATCTTGGCAAGCTCCTCGCTTCGGGCGGTCATCGTGCCTATCAGTTTGCGCACCACTGCCTGGTTTCGCTTGATCCATGCCGCGTGGCCGGGACTGAGCGGGCCACAGTCGTGGTTGTCGCGATCGCTTAGGTCGTCTAGGTTCTGGTCGGTTACTATGTGCAGCGGGGTCGGCGCCAAGAAGCGGTCGAGGTGTAGCCGCGATGGTGCGACTGCTTCCAGTACGAAAATACTCTCGAGTTCGACGCGCGGCGGGCCGCCACTGTCGCCGGCGACGGCGAAGCTGGCGTTTCCGCTCTCCGACGCCAGCAACAGTTCCATGGCGTCGCCGAGCAAGGGGTGGTCTTGGGTGATGAAATCGAGATCCTCTCTCACCAGCGCGGTATTACGGGAAAAGGTTACCGCGGTCTCGCCACGCTCGAGCGAAGGGAACTCGCTATTGCCCATCGCGTCGGGGTTCAGCAGGTAGCAGCGTGGCGCGATTTCTTCGGCATAAATCCGAAAATGCTCGAGCAGGCGCAAGAAGAACTCTTCGAGTTTGCGGTCATCTCCGAGTGCGGTGATCTTCGAAATCAGCGAGTTGGCCACCTCGTGGCGCAACGAGGTCATCTCGAGCAATAAGTCGCGGCCTTGCTCGACTTTCTCTGCCAGTAGCTGGCAGCTAGCCGCAGTGTCAGCGATTAGTTCCTCCAGTTGCGCCGTAGCGGGCCGCTCTTCGACATCCGGCGAGGATGCAAGGTTGCTTACCCGTTCGCCGAAGCGTTCTAGCAGGGGCCGGGCGATTAGCGTGGGCCGTGCGAATGCATCAACGCCGTGGTGATGCCAACGCGCGAGCACCTCTTGGCCGGTCGCTGTCGTATAGGGGACTTCTATGTTTACACAGGAACGCTGGCCGATGCGGTCCAGGCGACCGATGCGCTGTTCGATGAGGTCTGGGTCCAAGGGCAGATCGAACATCAGCAGGTGGTGGGCGTGCTGGAAGTTACGGCCTTCGCTGCCGATCTCCGAGCACAGCAGTACCCGGGCTCCCGAGGGGTCGGCGAACCAAGCTGCATTCCGATCCCTCTGAAGCAGGCTGAGTTCTTCGTGGAACAAAGCGATGTCGACTTTCATACGCGAGTCGATCGCGGATTTCACCGCCTGCGCTTTATCGGCGCTGCTACAGATAACCAGAAGTTTGTCGATGCTACGGTCGGCGAGTATTTCGAGCAGCCTCGAGATTCGTGGGTCTCCGCCTAACTCGATTGCCGACTGCACGGGCTGTCTGCCGAGATCGATCGAGACCTCGCGGCCAATCTTCCCTTGCACCTCAGTGTCGGAGGTCTCCAGTGGACGAAGCTCGACGCGGCGCTCGGGAAACTCGGCTATCGCAGCGGCGCGCGTGTTGCGGAACATTACGCGTCCTGGGCCGTGACGGTCGACCAGCTGCTCGATGAGATGGCGGCGTCCAGAGGCGTGTTGCAGTTGCTCGCCGATTTGTGCTGGTGTCGAGCCGAGAATCGCTGCCAACTGTGTGATTGCCGCTTCTTCGAGAGCATGCTCGGCGAGCAAGCTCTGGCCGATCAGCGCTACCTCGCGGTAGCCTCGGGCTTGGGTGCGCCAGGCATCGAAGTCGCTATAGCGATCCGGGTCGAGCAGTCGTAAGCGTGCGAAGTGGCTCTGCTCACCGAGCTGCTCGGGAGTGGCGGTTAGTAGCATCAACCCTGCCGACGCTTTGGCCACGGTCTCGACGGCGCAGTACTCGGGGCTAGGCTGATCCTGGCTCCATACCAAGTGATGCGCCTCGTCGACGACGACCACGTCCCAACCAGCAGCCGCAGCCTGTGCGCTACGATCCTGGCTGCCGGCAAGCAGCGTAAGCCCGGCCAAGACCAGTTGCTCGCTTAGGAAAGGGTTGGCCTCATCTTCACTCTCTTCAATGGCCTGGCAGCGTTGTTCGTCAAATACTGAAAAGCGCAAATTGAAGCGGCGACGCAGCTCTACCAGCCACTGGTGAACCAGCGAGTCGGGCACGAGGATGAGCATACGGGCGGCGCGGCCTGAGAGCAGCAGCCGGTTGAGCGTGAGGCAGGCCTCGATGGTCTTGCCCAAACCGGTTTCGTCGGCGAGCAGTACCCGCGGGGCGTAGCGGCTGGTTACCTCCGAGGCTATGTAGAATTGATGGGGCAGCAGCTCCAGGCGCGGCCCGACGAAGCCGCGCACCGCCGACCGGCGTATCTCGCCCAGACGGCGCAGAGTCTCGAGGCGCAGGTCGAAGAGTTCGGGAGGGTCAACCCGTCCTGCGATCAGACGCTCGCGTGGAGTACTCAGCGCGAGTCGGTCGCCGAGCAGGTGCTCGGGCAGATGGCGTTGCCCGCATACGTATGTGAGCAGTCCACTCTCGTCGATGATGCGGTCAATACGAAGCGTCTCACCGCTATTATCGGCGACCAGCTCTCCAGCCGCGAAGCGTACTCGTCTCAGTGGGGCCGAGCCCATCGCGTAGCGGCGGGTCTCGTCGGCAGCAGCGAATTCTATGATCACCGTGCGCACATCAACGGCTACCACTGTGCCTAGCCCGAGCTCGGGTTCAGCTTCACTCATCCAGCGTTGTCCGGCGACGATCACCGGGGATGTAGTTCTCGCGGACATCGCGCGCATCCTACACGCTGCGGGCGCCGCTGGCTAAGCCCTGGGTTCAGCGCTAGGTAGGGGCGCGTGGCGAATCGTAAGTGCAGGAGGGTGTTTGATCGGGCCTATTACGATCGTTTCTATCGCGACCGTGATGACCGTGTAATTAGTGAGGAGCAGATGGAAGTGCTCGGTCGCTTCGTGTGTAGCTATCTCGACTACTTGGGCCTCCAGGTTTCACACGTCCTTGATATTGGCTGCGGATTGGGCTGGTGGCAGGGGATTATCACCGCCTACTTTCCTAGCGCCAGCTACACCGGTGTGGAGCTAAGCGAATACTTGTGTGACGAGTACGGCTGGACCCGCGCCTCGGTTGTTGACTACCGATCGTCCCGGTCCTTTGACCTGGTTATATGCCAGGGCGTATTGCAGTACTTGGACGATGGCGATGCGGCGACAGCCATCATCAACCTCGGTAAGTTGTGCCGAGGTGCACTGTTTCTCGAGGTCCTGACCCGCGAGGACTGGGAACACAACTGCGACCAGGCAGCTACCGATAACCGTTGTCACTTGCGCGAGGCTCGCTGGTACGCCTCGCGGCTAGCCAAGCACTTTACCAATTGCGGAGGGGGAGTGTTCGTTTCGAAGCGTAGCGAACACTACAGCTACGCACTTGACCGGCTAGACTAGTGGGGAGGGAAGTGCCGCGTCGCGACACCTCCCTCTACTACTTATTACTACCAGCGATCGCGGCGCGGACGGTCC
This sequence comes from uncultured Myxococcales bacterium, assembly GCA_964588545.1. Classification (GTDB taxonomy): domain Bacteria; phylum Desulfobacterota; class Binatia; order UBA1149; family SPBQ01; genus CAZPPZ01. Next base: position 3,863 of record CAZPPZ010000136.1, read on the forward strand.
TCACGAGGCTTAGCCTCGTTGACCGTCAGGGTGCGTCCGTCGAGCTCCTGCTGGTCCAGAGCCGAAATCGCATCGGCGGCGCCCGACTCGTCCATCTCGACGAAGCCGAAGCCGCGCGAACGGCCGCTCTCACGATCGGTGACGACAGAGGCGGAAACGACTTCCCCGTGCTGCGAGAACAAGTCGCGCAATGAGTCGTCGGTGGTACTAAAAGGCAGGTTTCCTACATAAATCTTCTTGGCCATGGTTCTCCTTGGTACATAGATCTCGCCGCGTCGGCGACACTTTCTTGATAGCAACAGTAGGTAGGGTTGAAGTTCACGGATCAGACGTAGCTTTTAGTTAAGGATCAAAGAATGGAGCCGGTACACCACGCGGCGGTGCTATCTTGCGGCCTCTGCGTTGTACGGCCTCTTGGTTGGGGAAATCACGAAAAACACGCCCTGTGGTCCGCTGTCTCGCGTACTTAAAGCACGTCTCTATGGCTCTTGCCAACCCTGATTGCTATCAATCTTCAGCGCCTGTTGCGGCGTTTTCGCGCCCTCGACCGGTCATCCGAGCTGCTGTCGATGGTGGACGTTGCCGTTGTTTGAGCCTCGGTCTAGGCTTCAGAGGCGCAACCGTGCGGGAGAGCTAGGCTATGTCTTACCGAGTCATGCAGTGGAGCACCGGCAATGTCGGCAGGTATGCGCTGCGTACCGTCATCGAGCATCCAGACTTGGAACTCGTGGGCCTTGGCGTCCACAGCGCCTCCAAAGCGGGCAAGGACGCAGGGGAATTGTGCGGTCTGGGTCCGGTGGGGGTCACGGCTACACGGGGTATCGATGCCAGTTTGGCGATTGATGCCGATTGCGTCTGTTACACGGCCTCCGGCGATACCCGGCCGGAGGAAGCCATCGACGACATCTGCCGTTTTCTTGCAGCTGGACGAAACGTCGTCTCGACCTCGGTGGTTGCGCTGGTACACCCGAAGACCTTCGATCCGGTTCATCGTGGCCGTCTTGCCGAGGCTTGTCGTGAAGGCGGGAGCTCATTTTTTAACTCAGGCATAGATCCGGGGTTTGCCAATGACATTCTGCCTCTGCTGCTCTCGGGTCTGTGTGGGCATTGGCAGGAGATCCGCATCCAAGAGATCATCAATTATTGTACCTACGACCGCCCCGAGATCCTCTTCGACGTGATGGGTTTTGGTGGGTCGCTCGACGACACGCCGCTGCTGTTGCTCCCCGGGGTGCTTACCATGGGATGGGGTGGAACCATCCGCCTCTTAGCCGAAGGTCTCGGTCTCCAGCTAGATATGATTCGCGAGATTCACGAGCGCCGACCGGCTGAGCGGCCGATTACGATTGGCGAGTATAGCGTCGAGCCTGGTACTACTGCGGCCCTGCGTTTTGAAGTTCAGGGCGTAGTTGAGGGCAGAACTGCACTTGTCGTCGATCATGTTACGCGCCTTGATGACGCTCTGGCGCCGGAGTGGCCCGGCGGTAACGGTAGCTACCGAGTGCTGATAAAGGGCGTGCCGTCGATGAGCTGCGAGTTCGAGTTTGCCGATGAGCATGGCGATCATGCCGTGGGCGGTGTGCTGCTCACCGCTACCCGCGTCGTCAACGCGATCCCCGCGGTGTGCGAAGCGCCGGCAGGGCTGCTGTCGGTACTCGATCTTCCGCTGATCACTGGCAAGGGCCTCATGCGCTGATTCATGGAGATACTCCAGCGTACTCTCCAGGCTCTCGACTGGGACTACATTCTAGAGGCTTTGGCCAAGCGGGCACGCACCTCTCTGGGGCGGGGTTCTGCGCTGGCGCTCGAGCCACTAAACGACATCGAGCGTATCTCAGAGCTTTTTGACGCGGTCGATGACACCGCCGCACTATTCTCGGCGGAGCGCCGCTTGCCACCGTTGTCTGCGGTCGAAGACATCCGCGAGGATCTCAGCCGGGCGGCCCGCGGCGAGGTTCTCGATCTAGAGCGCCTTGCGGTGGTCGCAACCAGCATCGCTGGTCTGGCTGAGCTGTCTGAGTTTTTGGCCACACGACGGCAAAGCGCGCCCACGCTTGCGGATTGGGCGGCGCTAATTAGCGTGGATGCGTTACTGGCCAAGACTATGGCTGCGGCCTTCGACATCGAGGGGCGGCTTAGCGAGAAGACCTATCCGCTCCTCGGTGAACTGCGTCGGCGCATAACGGCACTCGAACGACGGGCGCGCCAGACTCTCGAAGGCTTGATGGCTGCCGGCGGAGAGCTTGCTGTAGTGTTACAGGATGACTACGTCACCATGCGCGGAGACCGTCTGGTGGTGCCGATCAAGGCCGGGGCTAAGAATATAGGACTCGGAATAGTCCATGACAGCTCGCGTAGTGGACAGACGGTATACCTGGAGCCCCAGGAGATAGTCGCGATTGGTAACCAGCGTCGCCTCGCCGAAGGCGAGCTGGCCGCTGAGCAACTGCGCATCTTGCGTGAGCTCTCTGCCCAGGTCGGCGGCCAGGCTGAGGCCTTGGCTGATGGTCTTCGGCAGGCCACGGCGATTGACATGGCGGTTGCACGTTTTCAGCTGGCGCGTGACCTTGATGCGACCCGGCCACAGGTTGCTGCCGATGCCGTCATCCGCCTGTGCGAGGCCCGCCACCCGCTGCTGGCGCTGGAGGGAGGGGAGGTGGTCGCCAACGATCTCGCCCTCGATGCCGCGCAACCGGTACTGGTGCTCAGTGGGCCCAATGCCGGTGGCAAGACTGTGGCTCTGAAAACCATCGGGTTGTGCGCGATGCTGGTGCGTATCGGGTGTTTCGTCCCAGCGGCGAAGGGTTCGCGTGTAGGTTTGTTCGATGAGATCCTCGCCGACATCGGTGACCAGCAGAGTGTCCACGGTGGGCTGTCGAGTTTTTCTGGGCATCTGCTGGCGCTGCGCGAAATGCTCGCTAGATCCGGGCCTGCGGTACTGTTGCTGCTCGACGAGCTGGCCTCGGGCACCGATCCAGCCCAGGGCGGCGCTCTGGCCCGTGCGCTGATCGAACGCTTTGCTAGTAGCGGTGCGCGGGTGGTGGCTACCACCCATTATGCGCAGCTGAAGGCTATGGCGGCCAGCGATCGGCGAGTGAGCGTGGCGGCGATGGAGTATCGCGACGAACAGCCTACTTATCGCGTGGTCGCGGGTGTCGCCGGCGACAGTCACGGCTTAGCCGCCGCGCTGCGGGCCGGCCTGGATGTCGCTCTTGTAGAACGTGCTCGTGAGCTTATGGGCGAGGGTGAGCGAGCTTTGCACGAGGCCCTCGAGGCTCTCGAAAGCGAGCGGGCCCGGTCGGCTGAACTCGCCCACCGGGCGGAAGTCGCGGCGGCGGCCGCGGCTCGTCGTGAGGCTTCTCTTGCTCAGCGTGAACTGCGCATCAAAGTGCGTGCTGAGAAACTGGAACAAGAGGCTGCAGCTGCCTTTGTAGGCAAGCTGCGCAGCGCCGAAGCCGAGATTGCCCGGCTAATCGCCGAGCTACAACGAGAGCCTAGCGCTCAGAAAGCGGCGGCGGTGCGTGGCGCTGTGGCCTCGATGCATGAGTTGCCGCGACAGGCTGCTGGCGTGGCTGCTTGTGACGAGGACGAGCTGCCCCCCGCCGGGCTGCCTGAAATCGGCGAGCGCGTACGTGTGCGCCGTTTGGGGCTTAGCGGTGAGGTCACCCGTCTGCGCGGGAGCGAAATTGAGATTAGTGCGGGTTCGGTCAGTGTGCGTGTGAAGGCCAGCGAGATTGAAAGAAGCGGCTGCGCCGATGCTCCTCGGCGCAGATCACTCGCGCCGCCACGCTCTGTCAACACCGCTACGTCAGCCGGCCTCGGCGATGGGCTGAGGGTTGCCGGCAACACGCTCGATCTGCGTGGCGAACGTGTTGCTGAGGGGCTGCTGAGGCTCGAACGCTACCTCGATGAGGCCGTTCTAGCTGGCCACCACTCGGTATTCGTAATTCATGGCCACGGCAGCGGTGCGATGAAGACGGCGGTGCGTGAGGCCCTTTCTCTCTCTGCCTACGTCTCGCGCTGGGCCCCGGCATCGCCCGATCAAGGCGGCGACGGTGTTAGTGTGGTGGTACTGAAGGACTAGGCGTTGGCGGTTTCCCGGATTGTCGTATTCGCGCTTCGCCAGCTCAGCGCTCGCGTGCGTACTCTGCTCTGAACTTCGTGGGTGCGGGGAAAACCCGCTATACTCTGCCAAATATCCCCCACGAGGCGGGGGTGGGCGGGGGATTTCGAGGTATGTCGGTGGTGAAGGCCAGTAAGATTAACAAACAGCGTGGCAAGAAAAGCGCGTCCAGCGGGCGGCGACGGCTGAGCGCCGAGAGCATGGCGTCGAAGCAGCGTGATATTTCGGTATCGGAGTTCTTTGCCAAGAATCGCCACTTGCTGGGCTTCGACAATCCACGTAAAGCACTGCTCACCACCGTCAAGGAGGCGGTCGATAACTCTCTCGACGCCTGCGAAGAGGCTGGGATCGTCCCCGAGATTTGGGTTCATATCGAGGTTACCGGCCCCAACCGCTACAAGCTCGGCATTCAGGACAACGGTCCGGGCATAGTCAAGAAACAGATCCCACTGATTTTTGGAAAACTTCTTTACGGATCGAAATTCCACCGGCTGCGCATGAGCCGCGGCCAGCAGGGTATCGGTATTAGTGCGGCCGGTATGTATGGTAAGCTATCCACCGGCAAGCCAGTAAAAATCATCTCCAAGATCTCAGCCCGCAAGCCGGCCCACTACTACGAGATCGAGATAGACACCAAGCGCAACGTTCCCGAAATTCACAATGGCCGTGGTGACGGCGTCGATATTCCTCCTGGCGAGGCGGGTCACGCCTATATGAAGGAACATGGCATCGAGTGGGTCTCTCACTACGAAGCGGAAGACGGCAAGGAGCCGGCCGAGGTAAAGAGTGGAACTCGTGTCAACATCGAAATCGATGGCAAACACCAGCGCGCGCGCGGAGGCGTCGACGCTCGCTG
>CAZPPZ010000137.1:0-8781 GCA_964588545.1 uncultured Myxococcales bacterium
CAGGCTTGAACTCGAGCGAGCAGGAAAGAGGCAGAGACATCGCACGCGGCTCCTAGTTTATCCCCAACAGCTACGCGGCAACGTATGGTCGGCCCAAGTCGGGCCTCTGTCGCTGACTGACCCGCTGGCGGCGTCTGAGAGTATCGTAGCCAGCAAGAGCGTGCGCTGGGTTCTGCTCGCCAGCGTCATCGTTCCCCTGCTGATTACCCTGGTGCTAGGTCGGGTGTTCTGTTCGTGGATCTGCCCGATGGGTTTGCTACTCGAGATGACCGATAAGTTGCGCAGTCTGCTGCGTTTTCTCGAGATCAGTCCAGGCAATGCCCGTGCTCCGCGCGGCATCAAGTATGCCGTGTTGTTACTCGGTCTGGGGTTGAGTTCGGCGCTTTCTGTCCCGGTGCTCAGCTACATCTACCCTCCTGCGATCATCAGTCGTGAGGCTGGTGCTATGGTTTCGGCTAGCTTTGACCGCGCCGAGATCGGTCGCAGTGGGTTTCCCAGCGAAGCCTTGACCTGGATGGCGTTGATCATAGTCGCCATCGTCGTGCTCGAACTGAGCGTATCTCGACGCTGGTGGTGTCGTTACGTCTGCCCCGGGGGAGCCCTTTACAGCCTCATCGGCTGGTCACGGCCACTGCGTGTACGCTTGAAATCCTCGAACTGTACAGCCTGTGCCCAATGTACAGCGGCCTGTCCTATGGGTCTAAACCCAATGAAAGACCAGATGGGTATCGAATGTGACAACTGTGGGGTGTGCATTTCTGCGTGTAACGACCAGGCGCTCGATTACGCCTTACCGCTGTCCGACCACGCAGCGTTAGCACAACGACACTCAGCCTCTCCTGATGCGCAGGGAGTCCAATCGTGAGGCTCGGGCTATATATGGCGCTGGCTGCGGCCGGGGCGCTCATGGCGTCTGCCGTCCCGGCCCACGCTCATCACATCCTCGGTATCCCACACTACTCCTACGACAAGGACTACCCACAAACACCGGTGCTAACTTACAAGGCCCGTGCTGGCCGCTATAAGATCACCATGACCGGCTATCCTGGGGTCATTTCCCCGGGCGAGCGCTGTAGCTTGCACGTCTACGTCTCCGAGCGCGCCAGCGGCGAACTCTACGATGGTACGGTTACTCTAACCGTCAGCGAGGAGAGGCTCTTCGGGGAGGACGAGAACATATACGGCCCGGTCGAGGGCCAGCGCGAAGAGCGCATATTCAAGTTTCACCCACGCTTCCCCCGCGAAGCTGACTACCGTGTCAAGATATTCTTCGAGGCCGATGGCGAACCATGGACCATAGAACTGCCGATCGTGGTCGGTGAACCTGGCTCGCCTTGGGTGGTTCTGGGCTCTATCGGCGCCGGGCTCGCCTTGTTTCTGATTTTCATTCGCGCCGCTCGCATCAAACTCAAACGCCGCGAGCTTACAGCCACGCGAGTCCACGGCCGTGGTGCGGCCCGCTCATGAAAACGCGGCTGGTACTGTCATTCCCCTACCTGTGCGCTGTGGTCGTCGCCGCGCTAATCGGCTTCGACATGCTCATGGCTTCTGGAGAAAGCGCCACTATGGCAATGAGCTGCCACCTCGGCGCGGCTAGCGGCAACGGCCATGGTACCGGGGCTTCCATGGCCGGGCTGCCGTCGGCGCTATACTACGCGAGCGTCGGAGCGATCCTCGTGCTGTCGTTCGCACTAATCGAACGTGGTGCGCGACGGCTTCCACCAACCACCAAGCGACCGCGCATCGACCTCATGGGCCTCGCACCGATCCGGCGCCTCATTGTCCATCCAGCCACTCGCTTCGTTTCACAGCTTGTCGTCGTTGTCCTGTTCTTGATCATCATCGCCGCCGGGCTATTCGGCAACCAACTGCCGACCAAGAATATCGCGCCGTTGTTGACCTGGACCGCCTGGTGGTGCGGACTCATCGCCGTGATTCTCTATGCTGGTAAGGCCTGGTGCTACGTCTGCCCCTGGGACGCGATTTCAGGATGGGCTGAGGGCCTGAAGCTGTGGAATCCGGCCCGCCGCCACCTCGGACTTGGCCTGCCCTGGCCCAAGGTGATGCGCAACATCTGGCCAGCCACGGTTTTCTTCCTGCTGCTTACCTGGATTGAACTCGGGCTCGGGGTAACCATGCATCCTAGAGCAACGGCCTACCTTGGACTGACGATGCTCGCCATGGCCTTTGCGAGTGCCTTCGTCTTCGACCGCAAGTCGTTTTGCCGCTACGGTTGTCTCGTCGGCCGCATCAGCGGCCTCTACGCTTTGTTCTCCCCAGTCGAGGTTCGTGCGCGTGATCGTAAGGTCTGCCGTAGCTGCGATACCAAGTCTTGCTTCAAAGGCAACGACAGAGGTGATCCCTGTCCTACCTTCCAGTTTCCAGCCGTCATGGATCAAAACACCTACTGCATTTCGTGCATGGAGTGTGTAAAGAGCTGTGAGTCCGACAACATCGCGGTAAACCTACGGCCGTGGGGTGAAGACCTCTTACACATGCGCAAACCGCGCTCGGACGAGGCCTATCTAGCGCTGTTGATGCTGTCTTTGACCGGGTTTCACGGTCTCACCATGACCGGCGCTTGGGGGCGCCTCATCGAAACCGTTAAGCAAACGTTTGGATTGAGCGAAACCGCGGCCTTCAGCCTTGGCATGGTCGCGATAACACTGGGACCTATCCTGCTCTACGCTGGGCTGGTGTCGCTGGCACGCTGGAGCGGGGGAGACCGGTTATCTCCCTACAAGAAACACTTCGTGCGCTACGCCTACGCGCTGCTTCCGATAGCGCTGTTCTATCACTTGGCCCACAACAGCGAACACATGCTGCTCGAAGGCCCTAAACTCATCGCCCTGGCCTCTGATCCCTTGGGTTGGCAGTGGGACCTCTTCGGCACAGCTGCTTGGGACCCCGGACCCTACGTACGTAAACAGACACTATGGATTATCCAGATACTGCTGGTGTTGGTCGGTCACATCTACAGCCTGCGCGCCTCACGGCAGGCAGCCACCGAGCTTTACAGCGACTCGGGCGCGGCTACACGTAGCCAGATTCCCATGCTAGTCGCGATGATAATGTTCAGCGTTATGAGCCTGTGGCTGCTCAAACAGCCGATGGCCATGCGCACAACCTGGATGTAAGGCCCTCAGGCAACCATCTTATTCAACAGGTCCTCACACTGCTGCTGTTCCATATAACGGGGAACCGGATAGGTAAGATACGCTTCCGCGAGGGCCTGTTCGGCTATCGCCACCACATCCTCGCGCTTGGCCGCGTCGAGAGTCTCGGCGATTTCCACCTCGCTCTTTAGCTGGCGTACAGCAGCAATAAACTTATCTGCCTTATCGGCGTCGCCGCCGCCTTCGAGGCCGATGGCTTCGGCCAGGCGGGCGAGCCGTTTACGCGCAGGCGCTTTGGAGAACTCGAGAACATGCGGCAACACGATGGCGTTGGCCAGGCCATGCGGCGTACCGTAGTAGGCACCGAAGGTGTGGGCGATTGCATGCACGTAGCCAACGTTGGCACGAGTAAAGGCCACCCCCGCGTAGTAAGAAGCCAAAGCCATGGCCTTGCGCGCGCCAACGTCGTTGCCGTTACGGAATGCTGTGGGTAAGTTGCTGAATATCATGCGAACCGCGGCGATCGAATACTCTTCGGTATGGCGCGTGGCGGTTCGCGACAGGTAGGATTCCACCGCATGGGTCAGAGCATCCATCCCCGTGGCCGCCGTGATATGCGGCGGCAGACCAGTCATCATATCGGGGTCGAGCGCGGCCATTACCGGCAGCAGCTTGGGGTCGACGAGGAACTTTTTTGCATGGGTCTGCGGGTCGGACACCACCGCAACTATCGTAACCTCCGACCCCGTTCCAGCCGTAGTCGGTATGGCAAAAAGAGGCAACGGTGTTTGCTTGATCTTGAACCAACCCTCGAGCTGCTCGATCGACTTGTTGTTGGTCGCCCGGGCAACGATAGCCTTGGCCGCATCCATCGAGGAACCACCGCCGACCGCGACGACCGCAGCACAGCCTTCCTTCTTGAGCTGGCCCAAGCCGGCATCCACCTGGGTGAAAGTCGGGTCCGGCTCCACGCCATCGTATACCGACCAGCTCAGACCCGCAGCCTGCATAGCCTTGGTAACCACGTCTACCAGACCGATCTTTACAAGCATTGCATCGGTTACGATCAGAACTCTATCGATACCCATTTGAGCGATGGATTCGCAAAGTTGTGCCGAGGCACCCGCCCCCACGAAGGTGAGAGGAATCTTGTCGGGCATCAACTTGGATAGCACTCGGGTCAAAGCGATGACGAGGGTGTGAACGAACTTCTTTAAGGCAAGCATCTCGAGGGGCTCCTTAGCTGTGGCGCGGTCTCTCGCGGCGTAAGAGACAGTTCCGCAGACCACGAGCTGAATCAAGGAGGCAGTTTACTTGAACGAGCCCACTGCCCATAAAAGTGAGGCCCATGATGATCCGCGTAGCCTGAGCCATCTCGCTGATAACCGCTGTCGCCATTGTCGTGATCCCGACGCCCGGATTGGCCTGGACCCGAACGTCGGGGATTGTGCTCGCCGAGCAAGCGCTAGCGTCGGAACTCTTCGACGCGGCGCAACAGATGGCAACGTGGCCGTCCCCAACAAATGCGACGCGACCCCGTGTAGACATGCGCAACACCCCCCTGCCTAAGCAGCACGCATGCCGCGCCGGCGATTGCTGTCCGATGCGCCTTCGCTTATGGATCGCGTTAGATGTGCTTACCGGTATCGCGATTGACCCAGCATCGCGTCGTAATCCGCGCGGGGATCGTGCGGACGAGTAGTTTGCCGTGGCGTATCTCATGCGATCGCCACTCCAGCGCAGACCTGTGTCACATTTTTGTCGGCCCTATTGGGGAAGACCCCACCCTGCAGCTGCCCTGGCACACGCCATAGCCGCCGCGATGGTGCTGCGCGTAACTAGCGGCAAACCCTAGCATTTGCAGACCCCCACGAGCCGCCAAACCAGCGTATCCGCTGATCTCCAGCGGGCACGCTTGTTGCTTTGTACGACCGACTTCCCGCGTACCCGTCACCACCGAAAACGCGTCGGCAGCCAGGAGAGGTAAGTATGAACTCGAGAATTACAAAGCCATTAACTGTCGCTTTGGTTATCGCGCTAGTCACGGCATCACTCGCCATCGCAAGTCCGGCATGGGCCGTAGCGCCCGGCTGTGGTGATGCCAACAACGACGGCAGCGTCTCCGCCACCGACTCGCTCGCAACCTTGCTCGCAGCAGTCGGTTCGACCAGCTGCGACAAGGTGCGTTGTGACGTCAACAACGACAACAAAGTTTCGGCGACCGATGCACTGACGGTGCTCAAATCGGCGGTCGGCCAGGCAATGACGCTTAACTGTCCCGGTGTTGCCATCACCACCGTCGACTCGCTGCCGCTGGCAACCGCACCAGTAGCACCGGATGGACAAGACGTCAGCGGCGCACTACTGGCCAACGCCAAGGCTCGTGCTAAGGCTACAGTCGGCGCAGCCGGCGGCGGAGCAATTCCGATCGGCGCGAACGGCGACTTCTACAACGGTATCGACCAAGACGCGCACAAGGATGTAAGCATCGCAGCTTGCGAGATGGTCAACCGCGTTCGCAACGCCATAACCTGGGCAGCTGAGGCCGACCAGATGCTCTGCTACATCCGAGAGATACTCGGCTCTCAAGCCGATGGCGGCATCGACTTCTACGATGGCCTGCCCCACGTCCTCGAACTCAGCGTAGCCCACCCGGGCTTTTGCGTCGGGGCGCAGACGCCAACGAGCTGCCGGAGTGATGCAGACTGTGGAAGCGAGGGCCCCTGCATGAGCTTCGACCAAGAGGGCGAGGATGACATTCACATCAAGGTTCGTATGGAACGAGCCAGCGATGCTGTCGACAGTACAGTCAAGAATTTCGAGCTTTTCGCCTGCGAGGACATTCCTTCCGAGTCGTTTAGTTTGACCATCGAGCTCGACGATACCGTCACCTTTAGCGCGCTGCAGGTCGATGTAGACTACGCGGCCGTAGGCGGGAGCTTCGAAGGCTTTGGATCAGATGTTGAGTGCACCTCAGACCTCACATCTACGGGCGCGCTGTTCGTCGCCAACGACAACGAAGCTGAAAAAACCCTTTCCCTGGGAATAGTTAGCCTGGCTGGAATCACCGGCCCAACCACGCTGGCAACTTGCACGTTTACCCAGTCGGGCGGCGGCATGCTCGCATCCGATTTCATCGTCGCGGTCACCGATGCCGCCGATGTCGATAGCAATCCAATCCGGCCGACCGCCTCGATCGCCGGAATCGACGGCTCCGATCAGGGCCGCGTACAAACCCAGTACGTTCATCAGGCCATCGACGGCAATTCCTTCAGCATGATCAGCAAGGGCATCCATTCTGACGACTTTGGGGTGGGCTCCGACGCGGTCACGGTATCGGCGACGCTCAACGACCTAGGCCAGTTCACTGACAGCAAGACAATCACCATCCGTTCGAGTTTCTCTGACACCAACTTCGGCTTCAGCGGAATCAGCGAGGAAACCTTCATCCAAGAAGCCGACCGCATCTTGATGAGCGGCGCCGAAAAAGGCAGCAACCCGGGGCAAGACTGGGACGGCGACGGCAAAATCGACGGTGGCGACGAATCGCACACCAACCGCGTAATCGGTGTCGCCTCGCTGGTCGACGGCAACACCAGCGCCGACAAGTACGACGTCTCGCTAATTGGTATCGGCGTCGGCGCCGCCAAGGCGGCTATGACCGGCTCCTCATCGTTCGTGCCTTGCACACTACAGACCTGCGGCTTCGACGAGAGCTGTGACCGCCTCGGGCTGGAGGAAGACGACGAGGGGCACTGCCTCAACCAGTGGGGATTCACCATCGTAGAGGGATGGAACGCAGGCGCTGAGGTATCACCGCTCGATGCAGCCAGCTACATCGAAGAAGTGGTCGATGCCACTCTCCCCGAACTCTCCGGTGTTACCGTAAGCTTTGCCGATACCGAGAGCTACGACTGCGCGGAGGTTCCCGAAGTCACACTCGAAATCGACATGTTCTCGATCATACAAGAGTGTGGTGATCTCATGGTCGAGACCGGCAACAACTTTTCCTGCTACGCCACTGCAGGTGGTGAGGATAAGCAAGACTGTGGCGGCCCAGACCTCTGTAGTATCTCGCAGGAACCATGTAGCCCGCTCGGCGAGTGTCCTCTTCCCGATGACATCTGTGAGCCTGCCCCGCCCTGTGATTTCGATGACCCCTGCTTGTCGGATAACCCCCCGGACTTCTGCGGCGGGATGCCACCAATGGGTGGAGGCCAGCAGGGCAACTGCTGTCAGGCAACCTTCGGCACGCCGGGTTGTATGGACCCTGCGCTTGAGGCGACAGTGTGTGCGCAGGACAACTACTGCTGCGACATCGAGTGGGATCCGCCCTGTGTACAGATCGCCGATGCCAACGGCGCCCAGTGCTTCGATTTTGGCGAGGGCATCGGCCCCGACAACATGGATCCATGCCTGTCGGATTTCCCTCCGCCCTTCTGCAAGGATCTCGCCAACGGTATCGGCCCCTGCTGCTTCCCCCACCCCAACCCAGGCTGCGACGACGAACTGCTAACCCAGCAGGTCTGCGAACTCGATTCGTTCTGCTGCGAGGGTCAATGGGACGATGCCTGCGTAAAACACGCCAATGATGCCGGAGCCAACTGCTTTGGGGCCGGGCCGGGGATGCAAGACCCCTGCGCTTCGCCTAACCCGCCGCCGTACTGCTTCGACGGCTTCGGCGACCCCTGCGCCGGCGACAACCCACCGCCGTTCTGCTTCGGGCCAGTCCAAGGAAGTGGCGACTGCTGCATGCCTACCCCAGGGCAGCCTGGCTGCGCAGATCCAGACATCACCGCCTGCGTCTGTGACAAGGACGAGTTCTGCTGCACGGGTGAGTGGGATCAGGCCTGTGTACAGCTGGCGAATTCCTGCGGCGGAGCCTGCGTCGACCCCAACTTGAACGATCCCTGCTTCAGCCCCAATCCGCCCGATTGGTGCAAACAGGACTTCGATCCCTGCCAGAGCCCCTTCCCTCCGCCATTCTGCAACAATGGCTTGAGCCCGGCCGAGCAGGGCAACTGCTGCCAGCCCACCTTCGGCACGCCGGGGTGTACCGACACCCAGGTAGAGAGCTGTGTGTGCGGCCAGGATAGCTACTGCTGCGACGGAGAATGGGACGGCCCCTGTGTGGCACTCGCCGGAGCCTGCAACGCAACCTGCTTCGACGGCGTGTTCAAAGACCCCTGCTCAGGTCCCAACCCGGAGCCCTGGTGTGACGTCGTTGGCGATCCCTGCGCATCTCCAAACCCGCCGGCTTGGTGCTCCGGTCCGAGCACCGGCCCCGGATTTGATCCCGGAACCAGCCCTGGTTTCGACCCGGGAACAGATCCTGGCTTCGACCCCGGCGTTGATCCCGGCTTCGATCCTTGCGCTGATCCAAATCCCCCCACGTGGTGCTTCGATCCGGGTGTTGATCCGACCGCCAGCCCCGGTGCCAGCCCGCGAACCGACCCCAACGCTAGCCCCGGTTTCGATCCTTGCGCTGATCCAAATCCGCCCACGTGGTGCTTCGATCCGGGTGTTGATCCGACCGCCAGCCCCGGTGCCAGCCCGCGAACCGACCCCAACGCTAGCCCCGGTTTCGATCCTTGCGCTGATCCAAATCCGCCCACGTGGTGCTTCGACCCCGGTGTAGACCCAGCCGCCAGCCCCGGTGCCAGCC
>CAZPPZ010000138.1:0-8777 GCA_964588545.1 uncultured Myxococcales bacterium
CAGTATAGGGTGGTTGGTCCTCGCCCAGGACAATCAGCGTCGCCGTTTGGACGCGATGCCGTTCGTCGGCCATCGCCGGACGGTCGATGGTCACGCGATAGCAGCCAGTGAAGCCCTCACAGCTCGCGTTCTTGAAGGCCGCCTGGATCATCGGCGGCAAGGTGTTGCCGTCTTGGAGGCCTGCAAAGAGTGGCCCACCGAAATAAAAACGATACGCCTCCTCCAGCCCATCGCGGTTGAGCACTTCGATTACCGCCTTCGACCGCTCGATGATCTTCTCGGGCAGACGCGAAGCCATCGCTGATGCCAGAATCAGTCGCTCGACACGTTGGGGCCAACGAAGTGCGAAGCGTAAAGCCGTGGCTGCGCCCATCGACAGGCCGAGAATGCGCGCCTGTGTCACAGCGAGCGAGTCTAGAATGGCGGCGACGTCATCCGCGAAGGTATCGACGGTGTAGGGGTCGGGTTCGCCCGCGACGAAGGTTGGATGGTCTGACCTGCCGGTGCCGCGCTGATCGAAGGTTATGACGCGGTGGCTCTGTGCAAAGCTCTTGACCTGCGCCAGCCACATCATTCGGTCTACCCCGAAGGCATGACAGAGGATGAGTACAGGCCCCTCGCCCACGCTCTCGAAAGAGATGCGAACGCCACCGGCATCGGCTTCAGCGTGCGTGACCGTGCGCTCAGGTATGGTCTCACTCAAGCGTTGAAACCGTTACAGCAGCGGTAGTTGTCCAAAGAGCCAGCGCATTGGGGAAACTGCTGGCCGCGCTTGGATCGCCTAGCAAGGGTAGCGTGCTGCTCGAGGGGAACTGTGGAGGGGTACCGTCGGCACCGAGAACGTAGGCGTCGACGCGGTCGAGTCCGGCCTGGGCTACGTAGAGAACCCCTGAATCAAGAATCATCTCGGTGGGAAACGATCCCGTATCTTCCTGCGTCGCTGAGGCCGGATCGCCAATCGGCAGGCTCCCGTCGGCTTCGAGCAGGTAAGTATCTATGCGCCCTCGGTTAAACGCCGAGGCATAAACGCGACCGTTGTTGATCAAGAGATCGGCGTAACGCTCGACATCGTCGGTAAAGGAGTCGGGTTCGTCCGGGAGCAGTCCGCTGGGTTTGAGAACGTATGAATTGATTCGAGCGCGGTCTGATTCGATCGCGTAGAGAACCCCGTCGCTGATCAACAGGTCTTCCACGCCGAAGATGTCGGTCTCTACCAGCTGTAGAATCGGATCACTCGGTGTAGAGCCGTCAACGTTGATCAGGTAAGCATCGATCTGGGCGCTTAGCCGTGTGCCGGCATAAATGATGTCGTGTTGGTCATCGAGTGTGATGGTCCGGTAGTTAGAGTTGGAGAGACGTCCGCTCGAGAGAATCTCTTCGGTCACGTGTCCGGACTGAAGCCGGTAGGCCATCAAAGCCTCTACTCCCTCGGTTGCCACGTAGAGGACATCGTTTCGCAGTATCATCTCGGTGGGTTTAGATCCGAGGTTGGGCCCGGTGCGGCTGGTAATAGTGCTTGGTAGCGAACCGTCGTCGCCGAGGGTAATCGAGACCACTTCGTCATTTAGAGCGGCGTACAGGATCCCATTGGCGACCAGCAGGCTTCGCGGCCGTTTCACCGTGATTTCGCTGAACGGTTGATCCGTGAGCAGGCCATCCTGGCCCAAATGAAGCGCGACTATGCGGTCGCTGTGGGCGAGCGCCACATAGAGAATCTTGCCTGAGTTTGGTGCGCTGGTCTGCGGTCCGGGGGTGAGCAGGCGCTCGGTTCCACCACCAGCGCCACAGCCGTTGCTGCCGCTGACCAGTAACGCTGCTAGCAGACCCGCGCACAGCAAGGAGGTCGGGCGCGGGTTGTCTGAGTGTTGCAGTCTCACAGTAGGGGTGGGTGTAACCGACTCGGCCGCGGGTGTCCAGTCGGCACCGTCGGGCTGTTCCAGGCCAGGGGCCTGTGGTTTGCGGCGGGCGTTTTGGCAGGTAAGCTGCTGGTGTGAACGCACACGGAGGGAGGCGGCGTCAGCCCTGGAACGTAGTGGCGATGACGCGGCCTCGTGGTAGTGCCGAGGCGACACGCTCGCTGGGCAGCCTTGGTGTGTTTCGCAACTCGCCTTACGCCGGGGTCTTGATCGGTCATATTGCCGCTGCTCGACCCATTGATACTCTCGCCGAGGCGTACTCCAAGCGACCAGAGATCTTCAGCGAGGTGGTGCGCATCATCCCGGTGGAGGCCTCAGTAGTTTTCGCGCGCGACGATGTAACCGAGACCCTGTGTGAAGTCCTTGAGAGTCATGCCACGCGGGTAGCCGGTAAGCGCTTTCACGCGAGGGTGCGTCTGCGCGGCCTCAAGGGACGCATCGAAGCTCAGGCGGTTGAGCGCGCCCTCGGGGGCTTTCTCTTGCAGCGCAGCCTCGAGAGCGGTCGACCGGCCAAGGTGAGCTTTGATGACGTCGATATAATCGTCGTTGCCGAGGTGATAGGGAAGCGTGTTGGCTACGGCTTTCTCGACCGCGAGGCGCTGAGCATCCCCCTTATAAGGCCGCGATGACTACACTCGTTGTGATTGCTCAGCGCGGCTCGAGCATCACCTTGAGGGCACCGCTGGATTTGTCGGCGGCGGTTTCGAAAGCCTTCTGTGCTTGCTCGAGCGGGAATTCGTGGGTTATGAGGCTACGCAGGTCTTGGCCGCGCTGCGAGAGGATGTCGAGAGCTATTTGAAAGTCTGCTTGGCCGTCGCTGGTGTTATAGACCATTGACGAGATCATTCTCACTTCTTTTATCATCATCAGCAGCGGGTCGAATTCCAATCTACCTTCGAACAGCCCGACGACTATCACACTGCCAGCGTAATCCACCGCAGCTACCGCATCGGCCACGGTCGTCGCCTCGCCACCGACGGTTTCGATGACGACATCGGGCTGGGGAGAGCAGCTGCGTACCGAATCTGGGTCGATGACCTGGTCGACGCCGAGCCGGACGGCAGCCTCATGCTGCTGGGGATGGCGTGCGCTGATGGCGACGTGATCAGCCTCTAGGTGGCGCGCGGCCACTGCACTCAGCAGGCCTATGGTTCCGGCGCCGAGCACCAGCACCCGCGACCCCTTGCCGACTCCTGCCAAGCGCAGCGCGTGCACGCCTACCGCCAGCGGTTCGGTGAGTGCGCCCAAGGCGAAATCGACTTGCGCCGGCAGAGCAAAGAGGCCACGGGTCGCAACGTGGACCTCGCTGGCCATGGCGCCATCATGGTGGATGCCGTAGATGCCGACGTCGGCGCACATATGGTAGTCGCCGGCGCGGCAGCGTCGACAGCTGCCGCAGCGAGTCAGTGGTTCTACGCATACGCGGTCGCCCTCGCGCCAGCCTTGGGTATCAGCGCCCAGGGCTGCGATTTCTCCACTGAACTCGTGTCCGGGGCAGACCGATGGTGGTGCTTGACGGCCCACGAAGAAGTGTAGATCGCTGCCACATATCCCGCAGCGCCTGACGCGAATCCTCGCGCAGCCCGGGCCCGGCTCACTGCGCGGGCGTTCTATCAGCTCGATGCGTCGGGCGGCGCGAGCACGTACACAAATAGCCATGGGCTAGTTGTCGCGCGGCGCGCCGGTTGAGGCAAGGCCGCTCGATAGTCGCCCTTGTCTAGTTCAGCTCGCTGCTCGAGTAGCCAAGGATGCTGCGCGCGATGATCATCTGGTTGATCTGCTGTGTGCCTTCGTAGATGTCGGTAATCTTGGCATCGCGCATCCATTTCTCGAGCAGTAGTTTGCGTGAATATCCGAGCGGGCCGAGCAGTTCTACCGCCTTTTGGGTTACGCGGGTGGCGACCAGTCCGGCCTTGGCTTTGCACATAGAAGCCTCCCGGCTGTTGCGTTCGCCGCGGTCCATCATGTTGCAGGCCCGCCAGGTCAGCAGCCGAGCCGCCTGTAGCTGCGCTTGCATGTCGATGACGCTACGCTCGAGTACAGTCATTTCGGTAGCCGGTGCTTCGTAGCGGATCTCGACGCCGCTTTCGGCGAGTATGTCCATGAGCAGGTCGAGTGCCGCACGAGCCACACCTATGCCACTGGCCGCGACGATTGGACGGGTGGCATCAAAGGTCGCCATCACGCCCTTGAAACCAGCGCGGCCTTTCTCGACGATTTCAGCCGTGCCGAGAATATTGTCGGCAGGTATGCGCGCGTCTTCGAGAACAATCTCGGCGGTGTCAGAGGCGCGGATGCCGAGCTTGTCCTCGAGTTTGGTGACGGTTACCCCCGGTGCACCCGCGGGCACGATGAACGACTTGATGGCCGCACGACCCTTGTTCTTGTCTAGCGTGGCCCAGACCACGACGAAACCATCCGAGAGCTCGAGCGCACGATAACCTGAAGTGCAAAATATCTTGGTGCCGTTCAACACCCACTCGTCGCCATCGCGTCTGGCCGTGGTCGCCACCTGCTTGGAGTCGGAGCCGAAGTGAGGCTCGGTGATCGCCATCGCCGCCCAGCGTGGTTTACCCTCGTAGAACGAGGCCAGGAAACGCTGCTTCTGCTCGGGGGTGCCCACGGCGTTTACCGCCGCCCCGCCCAAGCCCGGGTTGGGGATAGATAGGTAGAGCCCGGCGTCGCCCCAGGCTAACTCCTCGATCTGTACCGCGGCGATCAGCGTGCGCTCGGAGGGGCCGCTTTGCTTCTCGCCCTCGCCGGTCATCGAAGCAGCAGCGGCGTTCGACTTAGTCGCCTCCCACATGGCGTTGAAGAAGTCCCAGGGCTCGGTGTGCTCTTCCTCGTCGAACTGGCGTGAGGCCGGTCGCATTAGATGCTCGGCGGCCATCTTCATCATCTCTCTGCGCTTGAGCGCGGCATCGGATAGGCTGAAATCCATTGCTGATCCTCCTGCGTAACTTTTTTCTCTTAGACCGATGCCAAACCTTCGAAGGTCGTGAAACCGCGGCCGTTGCGCGCCCACAGCTCGACTGGATGGTCGCGGATGAAACCGTGACCACCGAGTACCTGCAGGCCGTTGTCTGTCACCATCATTACCGCGTCGGCGGTGTAGCTGTGAGCCATGGCGACCTCGCGAATCGCGTCGCGGTCTTGATCGAGATTCCAAGCTGCTTCGTGGTTGAGCAGTCGCGCTGCATCGACCTCGATGGCCATGTCTGCGAGCATGAAGGCGATGGCCTGTTTCTGGCCGATCTTTACGCCGAAGGCTTCACGCTCTTTGGCGTAGTCGATGGCGTAGTCGAGCGAGGCCTTGGCCACACCAACCGCCATCGCCGACTGAGCGACACGGGCACGGCGTAGCATTACCGTGGCATCAGCGCCGAGACGCGCCGCGGCCTCTACATGGCAGTCGTTGAGGGTGACCTCGAAGGTCTCGAGTGCGTGCAGTCCGAGGTTCTTCTCACGCTCGCCGATTTCTAAGCCGGGGGTGCCTGCGGCAACCACGAAGGCTCCGAGTACACCGTCATCGTCTCTGGCGTAGACGACCATGTAGGGCGCCTCGCTAGCCAGCGGCACCAAGCACTTGGTTCCGTTGAGTACGTAATCGCTGCCGGACTTGCTGGCGGTGGTGGCCAGGCCCTGAAGCGAGAAATCCCAGCGCGGCTCGCAAACCGCGGCAGAGCCCGGCACGAAGGTGTCACCGCAGAAGGTGGGCAGGATCTTGCTCTGCTGTTCTTCGTTGCCCAGGTGGATAACCGCGTCGACGACCAAGCGCGGAGAGAGTAGGTGGAGGGCGATGGCGAGGTCACCTTCGGCCAGTCTCTCGGCTATGACCGCTCCGGTGACGGCAGTGCCCTGGCCGCCATAGCCGCCGTGAGCCTCGGGGATGTTTGAGCGAATCAAACCCAACTCCCAGGCTTGGGCGACCAAGGCCGCCGGGATCTGTCCGGTTTCGTCGGCATCGTGAGCCACCGGCCGGATCTGTTTTTTGGCAAAAGCACTGACGGTTTCTTGAATGAGCTGCTGCTCTTCATCGAGTTGGAGATCAATCATATGGGTTTATCTCTTCTTTGTTTGGAGGTTGTCGATGAGGTTGTCGAGGAAGGTTGCCAACGACTTCTTGAAAGCGAAGCGTTCGGGGTCTTGGTAGTACTGAATCTCGGCGCCGAGAACCGCGCTGGTGTAGGCCGCGGCGACTGCTTCAGCATCAGCGCTCTGGTCGAAGCTTCCGTCGGCCTGCCCTTGGCGCACGAGGTTTCGCAGGAACGCGCGAAAGCGGCGCATCATGTCGCGAAGCTCGGCTGAGACTTTGTCGTTGGTGTCGATGGTCTCGACCATCAAGGTGATGGCGAAGCGAGGGTGGTCGTCGGAACGGGCGTGGTCGATGCAGACGCGAGCGATGCGGCGCAGAGCCTCGCTACTGGGCTGGCCCTCGCAGGCTCGCTGCACACGCTGCTCGAAGGCTATGACGCGGTCGGCCACGGTTGCCGCCAAGAGCTCGTCCTTGCCTCGAAAGTGGTAATAAATCGCGCCCTTAGTTACTCCAGCGGCCCGCGCGATACGTTCGATACTGGTTCCCCGGTAGCCAAAGCGCGAGAAGCAATCAATGGCGATATCGACCAGCTCGCGGCGCGATCTGTCGCCTTTGCCAAGGCTAGGGGGGGCAGCAAACATACTGAACGGTTAGTATGTTTGCTGCGGCGAGTCAAAGCCCGGGTGGAAATCTCCTGTGCATCGGGACATTTTACGGTTGACTGCTTGTGCGCCAACGTGATTGTTTGATGCCCCCTAAACGAGGGAGACATGTACTCAGCGCACAAGGGTAGTTCACAGGGGCGGACGTCATTGATGGCGTACATCAGACACATTCCACCGTCACAGGCTTGCGGCCGTTTGGCTCATGTCTACCGCGAGATTCGTGCGGAGGTCCCACGGGTTCCAAATCTCATGCAGGTTTTCAGCCTGCGTCCCGAGACCATGGAGAGTGTCTATCGTTTGTGGCTGGCGAGTATGTGGAACGGGCAGCTCTCGCGCCAGAGTAAAGAGATGCTTGCCGTTGTGGTCTCGAGGGCGGCCAACTGTGAGTACTGCGCCGACACCCACTTGGTGTTCTTGCAGGCCGCCGGGATGGACCGTGCCGCAGCCTGGGACATCGAACAGAAGCTGAGTGACGCAGCCTCGCTCAGCGAGGAGCAGCGGCTTGTCGTACAGTTTGCCACGCGGCTCACGGTCGATCCGCGTGGCGTCGGCGCCGACGAGGTAGCTAGTTTCACCTCGTCGTGTCCTTCCCGCGCCGAGCAGGCCGAGAGCTTGGCGGTGATAGCTGAGTTCAATACCATTACTCGTATTGCCAATGCTCTGGGCGTCTCGTTCGAAATCCCCGATGCTCTTCGCCGCTTTGAGAGCGGTCGCCGCGGGGCGATCAGCCTGTTGTCGCGCTTGAGTTCGCTTAGTCTTGATATGAACGAAAGGCCGGTGCGTGCACGTACGCCTGAGGATACCCACCAGGCCGCCGACCGGTTGTTTCTCGCGCAGCTCGGATTTCCCGAACAACCGGCGGGTTTGAGCATGCTCGAGGCTTGTCCCGAGAGTTTTGACTGCCAGCTTGCCGCTATCGAGAAGTCGGTAGCGGTGCTGCCTCGCGATCGCTGGATGCGCATTGGTTTGGTGGTCGGGCGGCTAACCGGCAGCGAGTATTTTTCTCGTCATTGTGCCAGCTGGCTCGAGCAGCGTGGCACCGAGATAACCGATGTTATCGCCGCTAGTGAAGGCGCGACCTCGACTCTTCCTGAAGCCGAGCAGGCCTGCCTACGTTTCAGCCGGGATTTGACCTTGCACTCGCACACCATTGGCCAGGACCGTATCCACGAGCTACGTGACTGCGGGCTTTCTGATGGTGCGATCCTCGACCTTGCTTACGGGGGCGGGATATTCAACGGCTTGGTCCGGCTGGTACAGGTCCTCGCCCACCTCGACGATTGCGTATAAGCCTCATCTTAGTGTATTCGATACTGGTGAGTTCTAGGCTGCTAGGTCGTAATGGTCAGGTGAGGTGGTAACGGTGGATACGCCCCAAGTCTCCGGCAAGGTGTTTCGTTTTCTCTCAGCGATGCATCCGTCGCTCTCTAAGTCCGAGCGTAAGCGTTACGCCGGCTTCGATCCCGACAAGTGGTATCCCTGGACGGCCGACGTGTCGGCTGAGTTCATGGACCTGATGCGTCGCTCGCCGCGCGACACGAGTTTTGCCCGGGGTTTTGCCTATGTGGCCCAGAGGGCCGTGCCCGAGGGTGGTTATGTCCCCACCGGCGCGCTACTCGAGAATCTCAATCGACTGCCGGCTGCCTATCGCAGCCCGCAAGGCACCGGCTTCGATGCCACCATTGATCGCGCCGGACACGCATCTATCCGCTACTGCGGGATGCCCGGCTTCAACAACGCCTGCATCGCCATCCAAGGTGAGCTGACGCAGCGTCTCCAGGCTTCTGGAGCACAGGGAGTGGTCGTCAAGCACACGCCGGTGTGCCGGGTCAATGGCGGAGAGCTGTGCGAGTTCGAGGTGCAGTGGTCGGGAGAGTCTGCACCTAGCGACGCGCAGCCGGTGAGCGTTGCTGAGCTCATCGGAGAAGACGCCGGCCCCGCCCCGCAGCCAGCCGAGCCGGCTGAGCCCGGCGCAGCCGTGGCGCCGTCTACTGAGGCCGTGCTCGCTCGCGCGGCTGCGTCGTTGCCGCCCGCTAGCGCCGCCGTAGCCACAACAGCTAGCGCGGCAACCCCCCACGGCCTATCAGCCAGTGCTGACGCGAGCTTTGGACTCGCGCTCGCATCGGCCGGCGCCGAGAGTAGTGCTCTAGTCTGGGCTTT
>CAZPPZ010000139.1:0-8617 GCA_964588545.1 uncultured Myxococcales bacterium
TACTGCTATGTCGGTGCGAGAGAACGGGGGCGACAGCAGCGGCGCCGACAGCATAGCCGCTCCGCGCCTTGCCGCGGAGACTTTGCGTTTCGATGCAAGTGTTGAGGCCCGCCCTTCGGCGCCAAAGCCGGTCAAGTCTCACCAACGCGTGCGCGTATATGTTGGTACCTCAGAAGTCGCGGGAAAAATCGTCTGGCTAGACGGCATTGCTGCGGTCGAGCCTCGCCGCGGAGGCTATGCGCAGATCGTACTGAGAGAGCCGGCGGTGACCTTTGCCGGCGACCGCTTCGTGCTGCGTGATGAGACCGCCGCGCGTACGCTCGGTGGTGGGAGGGTGCTGCTGGCACAAACCAGAAAGCATCGCAGCTCACAAGGGTCGGTTTCTTCACGTTTGGAGATTCTCGAGCGAGGCGACTTGGCTGCCCGCCTGGTCGCGTTCGTGGACATGGCCGCCTCCTTGGGGGCTAGCCCTGTTGCCGTGGCCGCGGGTATTGCTGCCGATGTTGAGGGTGTGCGCGAAGCTGCGGCCAACAGCGCAGAGCTAGTGGCGCTGCCCGATGTGCACAGCCCCACGTTGCTGGTCTCGGCCGAGCGTTATCGCCGTTACGTCGATGCGCTACTGGCGTCGGTTGCTGCGTTTCATCAGCAACATCCCAATCTCGCCGGCATCGAGCTAGAGCGACTGAGGCGCAGTGGCAGTTATGAGCTAGAGCTACGTTTGTTTCGCACCGTCATCGATTCGCTGGTCGCCGAGCGGCGTTTGTTGCGGCACGGTGGCAGCGTTAGCCTTCCCGGATACCGGGTGTCGATGAGTGATGTTGACGAGGCTTTGGCCGCAAAAATTCTTGCGGCTGTGCAACACACGCCAACCACACCACCGTCGCTCAAAGAGTTAGAACAGCGCTTCGTGATCAGCACCAAGGATCTAAATAGTATCGTCGGTGTTTTGATCGAGCGCGGCGAACTGGTCAAGGTGTCCCGAGATTTGGTGTTTTGCGCGGATGTCGTTGCTGATATCGAGCAGCGTCTACGCGACTACCTGGAAACCGCCGGGCAGATCACGGCGGCGCAGTTTCGCGATCTGATCTCAGCATCTCGCAAGTACTCGATCCCCCTGCTCGATCACTTCGACCGCAGCGGCGTAACGCTACGATCGGGTGATTATCGACGACTGCGGGCGGGGTGACCGATGCAGCTGAACGTTGTACTATCGAGGCCCCTTCGGGGAAGCTAGGAGCTGACGTAGATGGCTAGAAATCAGTACAAAGGCCCACCGATTCGTCTAACCGAACTGGTTCAAGGCGGTGGTTGAGCTGCCAAGCTGGGTCCGGGTGACCTCGGCAAAATTCTCTCGCGGCTGCCTCAGAGCAACGATCCGCGGCTGCTGGTCGGCAGCGAGAACAGCGATGATGCGGGCGTGTACCGGCTGCGTGCTGACCTCGCCATCGTCAACACCGTCGATTTCTTCCCGCCGATGGTCGACGATCCGTATGTGTTTGGGCAGATAGCAGCGGCCAATGCGCTTAGCGACGTGTTCGCTATGGGCGCGCGCGCGCTCACGGTGCTCAACATCGTGGCGTACCCCTCCGACAAGTTGCCGCTGCCGCTGCTTGCACGGATTCTTGAAGGTGGTGCCGAACGCGCTGCTGCTGCCGGCGCGACGGTGGTTGGTGGGCATACTATCGGTGACGACGAACTCAAGTACGGAATGGCGGTAACCGGAACCGTCCACCCTTCACGTGTGGTTCGTAACGGCGGTGCTCGTCGAGGTGACCTCTTGGTCCTGACCAAGGCGTTGGGGACTGGTATAGTAGCGACGGGTATCAAGCGGCGTGCGGCAGAGCCGGCCGAGGAGCGTGCGGCAATAGCGTCGATGGTGGCCCTCAACGATAACGCCGGGGCGCTCTTGCAGCGCTATCGTGCGCGCGCGTGTACCGATGTGACAGGCTTTGGCTTGGCTGGCCATTCTACCGAGATGGCCCTAGCCTCCACTGGCGTGAGGTTGGTTTTTGACGCCGAAATGTTAGCACTCTTACCTGGAACCACACGTATGGCCGAGGCTGGCCTGGTCACTGGGGGAGCCAAGCGTAACCGTGAGTATCTCGGCCGCCGGGTGAGCATTGCGCGTGACGTGTCTCCGGCGGTGGCCGAAGCAGTTATGGATCCGCAGACCTCCGGTGGCCTACTGGTGAGCTTGCCTGCGCGCCAAGCTCCTGGTTACGTTGAGAATCTTCATGCCCGCGGGGTGCGGCCTGCGATTGTCGGACGAGTCGAAGCCCGTCCGGCTAAATCGCCAACCCTGGTAGCGATAGGATGAGCTCTCTTGGGAGAGATGGCGACAACGGAGGCAAAGGACGAATGATGATGAAGACCATACCCTGCATCGCGATAATGATGATGGTAGCGACGGGCTGTGCCGGACCGGGCGGTGAAGCTAAGTCTAGCGCTACCCACCAGGCTGCCGCGGCCGTCGAGTCCTCGACTGCCTCTGGCCCGGTTATCGCTACCTTCGCTGGTAAGTCGTTTACCGAGGGCGATCTGCGCGCCGAGATCACCAAGCTAAATGGCCGCGCGCGCAAAGCTCTGGATGACATCGATCGCCGCTCTCAGTTTGTCGAGAACTATATCCTCTCGACTCTGATCTACGACGAGGGGCTGAGCCGTGGGTTCAATGATGATGCGCAGCTACGCAAGCAGATCGAGGATCTCGAGCGGCGGCTGGTGATCCAGAAGGTCATGCAGGAGCATCAGAGCGCTCCGGTATCCGAAGAAGATGTTCGCGCCTACTACGACGCGAATCCCGAGGAGTTCCAAACTGATCGGATCAAGGCCAGCCATATTCTCATTAAAGAAGAGAGCTTGGCCAAAGAGATACACGCTAAGCTCGTCGAAGACCCTACGGCTTTTGCGGCCCTCGCGGAGGAGCATTCGATCGACAAGTCTAATGCCTCGCGTGGTGGGGATCTTGGGTTCTTCGGCCGCGGTCGCATGGTCAAGGAATTCGAAGAAGCGGCGTTTGCGCTGAGCGCAGACGGTGAGATTTCGGACCCGATAAAAACCCGCTTCGGCTACCACATCATCCAGCGTGTTTCGCGAGAAGACGGTACCATGAAGCCCTTCGACGATGTCAAGAATCAGATCCGGATTCGTTTGATCAACGAGAAGCGGCGTGCGCAGACCGAAGACTTTCTCGCCAACCTCAAGAAGCAAGCGAACTACAAACTGGATCGTGAGGTGCTGGCGAACGTCGATCTTTCTGGATTGCCCGAGGCAAGCAGTAAGTAAGCGCCGAAGTCCCGGCCGATCGGCTCAGAGGTCGGTGACATAACGAGTGGTCAAACCGTCGGTGTCGACTGCCACTATCTCGATGCGTTGTACTTCGTCATCGGGGTCCCAAGGTAGGCTGACGGGTATCGAGCGCCGCGGTTGGTCGCGTCCGTCGATATAGTCGACTTGGTTACCCTTGAGCCGGCTGTATAGCGACACTATGCCGCGATCATCATCGACTACCGCGATTATACGGTAGCCGTCGCTGTCGGCGCGAAGTCCTTCGACGGATATGCGTGGAGCCTCGTGCCAGGGGCCAAAATCTGCTGCCGCTTGCAACTCGAGCTTGGTTTCGAGCAGCATCCGATAGGTTGCTTCGGATATGAGTAGGTTGACGTTTTGAGCTTGTTCGCTGCTGGCGAGAACACGTAGCGTGAGTTCGACTCGGGCCTTATCGCCAGGGGCAAGTTGTTCGATGGTGGCGTTGCCGGTGACCAGCTCCACGTCGTCGCTGTCGGGGTGTTTGATGTAGGCGCGTAGGTCTTCGATGCCGGTGTCGCCTCGGTTTTCGAATTCGACAATAACCTTGAGTTCACTGGAATCAGCAGCCGCGTGCACGGCGATACGGTGGGCCAGGCGTGGTCGCGAAGACTCGTCAATCGCCAAGTACAGCGGCTTGACCGCTATCGGCGGGCCCGTGCCAGCATGCAGCTCAACCTTGGTTGCGATGCGCGCGGTGCGCAGGTTGGCGGGTGGTTCAGTCTCGATCGACCAGGTTCGTGAGGCTTGAGGCGGTATATATCCGAAGAGCATTCCATGTCCGTCGAGAAACCCGACCTTGGCCCTGAGGATACCGTGGATCCGGTACAGCGGTCGCGACGACCTGTTAGTGACGGTGACCTCGATGTGGCTCTTGCGACCCGCGCGTAGTGCTCCATCCGCAAAGCCGGCGCTTACCTCTAACGGGTCGTCGTTGGTGCCGCGGCCGGCCAGGTCGGCTGGCGCCTCTTGCCAGTCTATCCCCAGTCCGGCGAGGTACTCCTCCATACTCTCGTCAGCCTGCTTGGCGCGTACCGTTAGCAGCACTCGAGAGTCTGCGTTCATCAGCGCAGCGGATACGCTGCCATGGCGCCAGAGAATTTCCGCCGCCAGTTGCACAACCGGGTCGGTGCTCGGGTCCTCTTCTGGTGGAGCTTCATCAGCGTCGATTTCTTCAACCAAGTTGATGACAATGGGGCTGCGGTCGGCTTCGGTAGCGGGCCAGCTGGGGGCACGCAGCCAAAAGGGCAGGGTTTTCGTACTATCGCGCAGGGCAGCAAAGTGCAGCTCCTCGTCGTGCACGATCAGCCGTCGTACTTCGACGTCGGGGATCATGCCGCCGCCCGGAATCGCCAGGCCGTTGGGCAGGAATCGCCCCACCGTCAGCTTGATCGACGAGTCCGCGCCTAGGCTATAGGTCTTCTGTACCGTTCCTTTACCGAAAGTTTTCTCGCCGATGAGGATTGCGCGGTCGTTGTTGCGCAGACTCGCCGCCAGTAGTTCCGAGCCAGAGGCGGTCCGTGGCGAGGTGAGGATAATCACAGGAAACTCGGCGAAAGGCGTGGGAGAAGTGGCACGGATTTCACTGGTAAGCCCCGACACTGGTGAACCGTTACGGCCGGCGGTAGTGATCAATAGACCATGGTCGAGGAACAAGTCGCCGATTGCCGACGAACCGAGCATGCTGCCGCCGGAATTGAGCCGTAGATCTATGATCACGCCCGCGCTGGTGTTGGCTTGGACGAGCTCACCTACACGCCTGCGAAAGTCCGCTGGGGTAGTCTGGCTGAAATGTGATATGGCCGCGTAAACCACCCCGCCTTCAAGCCTGCGGGCTTCAACCGAGGGAATGGTGACCAGTCCGCGGGTTACCGAGAAGAGCTCGTGTTTGGCGTCGTGGCCGCGCTCGACGGTCAAACGAACGGGGGTACCGACCTTACCGCGGATGCGTTCTACGGCGTCGCTTACCGCCATGTTAGTGGTCGATACACCGTCGATACGTCGCACTATGTCGTCGTCTCGCAGTCCTGCGCGATGGGCTGGAGAGTCCGAGTAGACCGTGACCAGTGTCAGTGCCCCGTCGCGAATTCCGATACGTGCGCCAATACCGGCAAGCTTGCCGCGGAACTGGATGGAGTGTTCGGTCTTACGCCGTGCGTCAAAAACGGTGGAGTAGGGATCGAGACCTGACAGCACACCGCCTAGCAACACGGATTCGACCGAGGCGACCGACTTGGGCAGTGGTGCTGCACATTTCTCGATGAAGCTTGCCAAGTCGGCAAGCAGCGGTGCAAGATCTGGAACCCGGGCCTTGGGCGGGGTCCCCAGACGCAGCCGGCAGGGGCCGACACTCGCTAGGTAGGCGCCGTTGTCTAGGTCCTGGGCATGGAAAGCCGGGAGCAGTCTTTCGACCCGCTCCAGCGATTCGCCGAGCAGGCGTGGGGCGTCGAGTTGTTCGGGGAAGAGGTAGTTTCGCTCTATCAGCCTCAGCCCGTTGGCCAGTATCGTGGCGTGGACCGTTGCTGCGCTAAGACAGATCCCAAGCAGGGCGCAGACAGCCGAGAACAGGACGAAACTATAGCGGCCAATACGGGATCGGGCGCAGGGCGATACCGCCCTGTATTTCATCGATGAATCAGTACGTTGGTCCATGGGGCTCGCGGCCCGATCGAGGTCGACGTCCACACAATGTAGCGCCCACGCCCGACCGGGTGAAGCCCGGACCGCTATCAGCTCTATATACTTAGAGCCACTGATTCTTGACTAGCAAGACTGCCGCTTGGGTGCGGTTGCCTACGCCGATCTTGCGGAAGATGCGCTTGAGCTCGGATTTCACGGTCTCGCGCGAGACGTGAAGGCAGGCAGCGATTTCGGCGTTGGTCAGTCCATCACAGACCAAGCGTAGCACTTCTTTCTCGCGCTCGGTCAGGTTGGGCCGGTCGCGCTCGCGCTCGATGCGGAACGGATTCGGCTCCGGCTGGGGATGCACGCTTGCGGTATTGGTGGCCTGGGCGGCGGTGTGGCTGCTCATCAAGTAGCTTTTCAATGTTCTATCCTCTCTGCACGGGGGTATGGGCGTTCAATTTGTTCGCTCGGTGCATCAAAAAGCAACAAACATGCCACTCCACCAACATCCGCCACCGATCGTAGACGGGGGCTAACTTGCTGTTTAATAAAGAATTTAGTCTCCAAAGAGTTAGGTCAACAGTCCTAGAGACTCCCCCGACTGGGTTGCGACTATGCAAGTTTAGCCTTCTTGTCGTGCATCCGTCCATGGTCCGCCCCCTGTAGGAGTACATCAGGGACACACTTAGGACAATAGTCCTATATAGAAAGCTTGGTTGTTTGCTTTGCCGGCTCGGCGTATATGTCTCGGTCATGACTAGCCTGCATTGCGAAGCACTACTCGAGGATGTTCGCGCGACTCTGCTGCAGGCCCGCAGCTTGCTCGGCACCAGCAAGGTGAGCATCAGTCGTGATCCCAGTCTTCTCGGCATTTACGACGAGCTGTGCCAGCGTTTGGGGGAGATCGATGACGGGCGCCTGCGCGAGGCTCTGGCAGACATCGTGAAAAGCGTGGAACGGCTCGGTGGACTGTCTGAGGACATCGAGAGGCTGCGCGATGTGCGCCAGGCCATCAAGAAGAGCGACTAGGCTTTGTTAAATGGCCTCAGCGGCCTCGTGAGCTCTCTTTGCTCATCACTGCCAGCGTTTCTATTAGGATGGCGTAGTCGTAGCCTGAGGGCTCCTCAAAGGTGCCGTTTATGCGCCGTCCATTGATGAACAGAGTTGGCGTCGAGCTGACTTCAAGGCGGTCGCCGGCGCGACTATCATTGCGGATCGTCGCCAGCCCCTCACTGCCCTCCATGCACTTGCTGAAGGCCTGCATGTCGAGGCCTGCTCTGTCAGCCAGACGAAAGAGGTTATTCTCGAACAGCTGCTGTTGATGCTCGAACAGCGAGTCCGCCAGCAGCTCATAACGGTCTTGGCGGGCGGCACATTCTGCCGCCTCGGCTGCGCGGCAGGCCAGCG
Source organism: uncultured Myxococcales bacterium (assembly GCA_964588545.1). Classification (GTDB taxonomy): domain Bacteria; phylum Desulfobacterota; class Binatia; order UBA1149; family SPBQ01; genus CAZPPZ01. The sequence continues at coordinate 7,339 of CAZPPZ010000139.1, forward strand.
GGTGGATGCTAGTGTCGAGGGCAACGTTGCAGGTCTTGTCCAGGGGGAAGTGCCGGTGGATGATGCGAACCGACCCCGGCTTGCGCTGCACAAGATCCTTGAGCAGCTGATGGCTGCGCCGACAGTAGGCACACTGAAAGTCAGAGAATTCGACGATCACCACTGGGGCGTTGGCGTCACCGCTGACGTTGTTACCCTCTTCTTCCACATCTACTACTGGCTGAGATAGGTACCAGCTGTAGAACTGTGGGTCGGCATCACGAATATCCTCGAGCGAGACCGCCGAAGCCGGCAGCCGCGCAATCCCCGGCCAGCTGAGCGCGGCGGCGGCGGCGATGGCTAGCGCAGAGGCCAGGAAGGTCGCCACGACCAGGCGGCGGGGAAGTGCCTTGTCGCGGTTGACAGCTAGCCGGTCCAGCGCCGCTGCGGCGCGAAAAACCACGACCAACAAAACCGCGGTGACGGCGTAGAGGCCGATGCACATCAGACAGGCGGTGCCGAGTACCACGAACGACACGAAGGCCATGTAGAGCACGAAAACGCCGGCTCCGACCACGATGAGCGCGGCCACCTGTAAGGGGCGGCGGCCGCGGGCATCACTTCGGTCACTAGCGGCAAGTCCGAACAGCAGTGCTAGGAGCGCGTATACAAGCGCCGCCGGCCAGGCCACCGGGATGCCCAGCAGCTTGGCGAAGGGGCTCGAGAGCACGCTGTCACAGTTGATCCGTGAGTTGACGTTGCAGAAACTGGTGTAGGCCGCAGAGGCATCTAGCTGTGAGTGGATATAGGCGATGGTGAGGGCTAGGCCGACACCAATCGATGCCACTACTGCACCGCAAATCAGAAGCGAACGATAACGTGACATGGCTGACTGTTGGACGTGACCTGGGCCAGGACACAGATTCGCGGTCACGGCACGAGAATCTAACGATCCGATTGCTGGTTTGCAAGCCGCGCGCTGATCGAGGCCCTGAGCGAGGCAGCTTCTTGCCGGCGTCCGAGGCTGGCTAGACAGTCAAGCGCGTTGGCTAAGGCAGTCTTGTTAGCCGGTTGAGCGCGTAATGCGGAGTTGTAGTCAGCCAGGGCCGCAGCGCACCCCTGGCTGCGCTGTGTGGCTACGCCACGGTTTATCAAGGCGATGGCGGCCGGGGCTCCGGCAGCCATCGCCTGTGTGTATGCGTCGATGGCCTCGGCGTTGCGCCCTAACGCCAGCAACACATCGCCACGGCTCGACGCTGCAATGTAGTCGCCCGGGGCCAGTTGCACCGCGCGGGCGAAG
>CAZPPZ010000140.1:0-8548 GCA_964588545.1 uncultured Myxococcales bacterium
TTCGCTAGGCATGCCGCATGCCTAGCGAAATCAGACACTTACAAGACGGACTTATCCCCCCCCTATCGGCCTTGGTCGTAGACTTTCCACATGTCGTCGTCGTCGAAGATTTTTTCGCTGTCATCGTCGTGCATGGCGTCTTTTTCGCTGTCGCGGTAGAGGCCGCGGCTGTCGCGGAACTCGGTGAACAACTCGTGCTGGATCATCAGGCTCATGATCTCGTTGGTGCCGGTCCAGATCTGCGCCAGGCGGGCATCGCGAACGCTGCGTTCGATGGGGTAGACATCCGTGTAGCCGATGCCGCCGGTTATTTGCATGGCCAGGTTGGTTGCGTCCCAGGCGGCTTCGGTAACGAACTTCTTGGCTTCGGAGACCACCCGACGCAGGTTGGCCGCGCCAGCGTCGGCGGCGCGGGCGGCGAGGTGGATCATGGCGCGACTGGCATCGAGCTTGATCTGCGCTTCGGCGACCATCGAGGATACCGCCTGGAACTTTCGGATAGGCCGGCCAAAAGCTTTGCGCCGGGAGGCGTAGTTCATGGCGACGTCGAGGCTGGCGCGTATCGCACCTGGGCAGGGCGCCGCACTACATAGCCGTTCGGGAATCATCATGGTATTAAAAACTGCCGCGCCTCCGTGGAGCGGACCGATGAGGTTGCTCTTGGGTACTTTGACGTCGCGAAATACCACCCGCCCGGTACCACCGCCGCGGGTTCCCATGAGGCCGTACATGTACTTCACTTCGACACCCGGGCTGCGGTCGATGATCATTGCGCTAATGCGCTGGTGGGCGGGGGCATCGTCGTCGTGGTTGGTACGCACGTAAGCGAGGAAGAAGTCTGCGCCCTCGGCCCCGACTATGAAACGTTTCATGCCACGTACCACGAAGTGGTCGCCCTTGTCTTCGGCGCGGCTGCTCGCACCGAAGAAGTCGGAGCCTCCGCGAGGTTCGGTGAGCGCCTCGGCGGCGACCAGCCGGCCGTCGAGCATGGGGCGTAGGTAGGCCTCCTTCTGTTCTTCGCTGCCGAAGCTGGCCAGAGCCTCGCCAACTATAGACGGCATTACAAAGGAACAGCCCGCCGCCATACCCAGGCAGCCGATCTCTTCCATGACCGCGCACTCGGTCACCCAGTTGGCGCCGCCACCGCCGTACTTGGGCTCGAAACGCAGTCCGAGCAGACCTTGCTCAGCGTAGGCCTGGTAGAGTTCTCTGGGGTAACGGATCTCGTCGCGATCCATACGCCGCAGGTACTCGGGGTCGACACCGTCCCTTACGAAGGCTCGGGCTTTATCACGAAGGCCGATGCCCCGCTGATCGAGCATGTAGTCGTACATCCAGGTCCTCCTGCTCTAGAGCAACCGCGGCAGGGCCATCCTCGCGGCGTATGGCCCGCGATTCAAGCTGACGGCCGATCTGGCGAACAGGCCGGAGTAGCTACTACCCCCCAATCGGGTGGGCAAGGGCGAGGCCTGAGCACAGCCGCCTTTTTCCCCTTTCCTAGGCTTAGGGACTTGATGTAAGGTGGGGGGCCGCATGAATTGATTGGGAGGCTTTGCTTGATGCGTATCGTGACTGCGTGGGTCGGATCGATCCTACTACTTTGTTCCCCGTTCCTGGCCTCGGCCCAGGTGTCTTTCGTTAACTTTGAATCGGGCCAGGTTCGACCGCTGGCGCTGAGTCCGGATGGCGCCACGCTGTTGGCGCTAAACACCCCCGACGATACTCTCGAAGTCTTTGCCGTCGATGCGTCGGGCCTGACACTTATCGCCTCGGTGCCGGTAGGTATGGAGCCAGTGGCGGTGGCCGCGCGCAGCAACAGCGAGGTGTGGGTGGTCAACCACCTCTCCGATAGCGTTTCGGTCGTTGATCTGGCTTCTACTCCACCGCGGGTGGTGCGCACGCTGCTAGTCGGTGACGAGCCTCGCGACATCGTCTTTGCCGGTGCCGGCGGCGACCGCGCCTTTATTACTACTGCCCACCGGGGGCAGCACCGCAGCGATGCGTCTATCGCCGGGGTTCCCGGGGCGGGAGATCCACAGTTCTTGACCGACGGAGTAGGCCGAGCCGATGTCTGGGTGTTTGATGCGACCGCGCTTGGCGCGACGCTCGGTGGCACACCACTACAGATCGTCTCGCTGTTTACCGATACGCCGCGGGCTCTGGCGGTCAGCGCCGACGGCAACACCGTTTACGCCGCGGGTTTTAATACGGGTAACCAAACGACGACGGTAAACGAAGGAGCGGTGTGTGACGGTTTCGCTGGAGCGACTAGCTGTGCCGGTGATGGCATCACCTCACCGGGTGGGCTTGCCGGTGGCTTGCTGCCGGGCGGAAATCCAGGTCCCAGCGCTAACATAGAAGGGACCACCGCACCCGAAGTCGGGCTGATCGTAAAGTTCAACAAGGTCAGCGGGGTCTGGGAAGACGAGCTCGGGCGCAACTGGAGCAACGCGGTGCGATTCAATCTTCCCGACGAGGATGTGTTTGCCATCGATGCCAACACTCTCAACCAGATAGCTCTTCACACTAGCGTTGGTACGACGCTGTTTAATATGGTGGTCAACCCCGTTAGCGGGACTCTCTACGTGAGCAACACCGAGTCGGTCAACGAGGTGCGCTTCGAGGGCCCTGGCGTGGTCGGGGGGTCTACGGTGCAGGGGCATCTGGCTGAATCGCGGGTTACGGTAATTGCCAACCCCAACACCACCGATCTCTCCGGGCTGAGCGTAAAACCTCGCCACCTGAACAAGCACATCGATTACGCCAAGCTCGCTGCCGATCCGAGTTTCGATCCTAGCGTTCGGCTCCACAGCCTTGCTAGCCCGCTCGACATGGTGATCGACGCCGCGGGCACGACTCTGTACGTTGCGGCCTTTGGCTCGAGCAAGATAGGGGTATTCGATACCGCGGCATTGGAGAACAACAGCTTCGACCCAACCGCCATCAGCGCGGGATATCTCGCCGTCAGCGGAGGCGGACCCAGCGGGTTGGCGCTTGACGAGGCCAACAACCGTCTCTATGTGCTAACACGTTTTGACAATTCGGTGTCGGTTATCGATCTCGGCTCTTCTAGCGAGCAGGCGCACCTCGCCTTGCACAACCCCGAGCCGGCGGCGATCGTGGCCGGACGACCGTTTCTCTACGATGCCTTTAGCACCTCAGCCAATGGTGAGGCGTCTTGCTCGAGTTGCCACACTTTTGGCGACATGGACCACCTGGCTTGGGATCTCGGTAACCCCGACGACGTTGTCAGCTCCAACCCCAACACCATCAAGTTGGCCATAGGCGCCGGTGCCGAGGTAAACGGCGGCGCCGCCACAAACGAATTCCACCCGATGAAGGGGCCGATGACGACGCAGACGCTTCGTGGTCTCGCCAACAGCGGCCCCATGCATTGGCGCGGGGACCGGGCCAACGGGTTCTTCGGTGTGAGCCTTGACGAGAATGCCTCGTTCAATAACTTCATCGTCGCGTTTGCGGGATTGGTCGGCCGCGAGTCGATAATCTCGACGACCGACATGCAGGCGTTTACCGACTTCGCTCTGACCATCACTTTGCCACCCAACCCGGTCCGAGCCTTGGACAACTCGCTCACGCCCGACCAGCAAGGCGGCGCCGACTTCTACTTGGGCACGCGTAAGTCCGACGGTTTGGATCTCCCCGGGCTCGGCTTTACCTGCAACGGCTGCCACACCCTCGACGCGAGTCAGGGATTCTTCGGTACCAACGGCAACGCGAGTTTCGAAAACGAGAAACAGATCATCAAGGTCGCTCATCTGCGAAATATGTATCAGAAGATAGGGATGTTCGGGCTGCCCGTTGTGCCCTTTTTAAATCCCGGCGACAACGCTCACAAGGGAGATCAGGTCCGGGGTTTCGGCGTTCTCCACGACGGCAGCATCGATACCATTTTCCGCTTCTTTCAGGCCACGGTCTTCAACAACACCGGGGCGGTGGGCTTTGATGGTCCCGCTGGTGGCGATGTAAAGCGTGCGCAGATGGAGCAGTTCGTGTTGGCTTTTGACAGCGACCTCGCGCCGATTGTCGGCCAGCAGGTTACTCTCGACTCCACCAACGCCGCGGTCGTCGGTCCGCGTATCGATTTGCTCATTCAGAGAGCCGGCGCACCTTTTGTCTCGAAAGCGCTGGGGGGGTTGGTGGTCGAATGCGATCTGATCACAAAGGGAATAATCGGGGGTGAACAACGAGGCTCGGTGATGGATGCCAGCGGGAACTTCGTCAGCGACAGGGCCGCCGATCCGGTCTCTTCCGATGCTACCATACGCGCGTTTGCAGCCACGCCGGGGCAAGAGATTACCTATACCTGCGTACCTCCTGGCTCGGGCGTCCGTTTAGGCATTGACCGCGATGAGGATGGTTTCTTCAATCGCGACGAGCTCGATGCCGGCGGTGATCCCGCCAATGCTCTTTCTCTGCCGTGCACCTCGCTTACGAGTTCGTTCGTTTATCGTTCGGCTAAGTTCAAAGACAAGCGAGGTAAGCTCAACCTCAAGGCCGAGGTCGTGCTCGGCAGTTATGCCAGCGAGACCATACAGATAATCGCCAGCGATGGTGGTGGAGTCATTCTCGACAGTGGCGTGCTCGGTGCGCAGATCCTCCCCAACTCCAGTGGCAAGGTCTTCAAGTTCAAGGGTCCGAAGAAGCAGCCTGGAATTACCAAGATCATCGTTAAGGCGAACAAGAAGGTCGCTGGTGGCTTCAAGGTCTCGGTGAAAACCAAGGACGCGTGGACGCCTCCGGCGGCCGACGAGAGCGAGGCTACGACGACGGTGCTGCTAAACGTTGGCGGCCAGTGTGTCGATGGCAACGCCACTAAGGTGAAGTAGCCCCGCAGACCCTAGGGCCAGGGCGTGGGCGGGAGCGCCAGGCCACGTCTTGGCCAAGCTCCATTAAAGGGCGAAGCTGTGAGCAGCCCGCTAGGGCTGCGACGCGCTTTCGACTTCGCTATCATTGCTCGCTAACTTAGGGCCGTTGCTGCCTGGCGACTGTAGCGGCCACCGGGTATGAGCCTCGGGCTTATAACGGATATACGAATCGCGAATGAGCGAGTTGAAGTGAGGATCCAGCATGCGCGACCATAAACATTTCTTCCAGCCTCTGGCGCTTGGAGCGCCGACGCCGCTGCGCGAGATTCCGGTTCGACCTTCACGAATGATCCACTTCTTCGATCCGAGCAATCCCAAGATGGCGGCCAAAGTCCCGGATATAGCCAAGAAAGTAGACGTACTGCTCGGCAATCTCGAGGACGCGGTAGCTGCGGACAACAAAGTCGCGGCGCGTGAGGGGCTGATCTCGATCGCAAAAGACACGGATTTTGGCGAGACCCAGCTGTGGACGCGCATCAACAGCCTCGACTCGCCCTGGGCGCTAGACGATCTTACCCGACTAGTTGCCGAGATCGGCGACAAGCTCGACGTCATCATGGTTCCGAAGGTTGAAGGCCCCTGGGACATCAACTACGTCGACCGGCTGCTTGCCCAGCTCGAGGCCAAGGCGGGGCTTCAGCGCCCCTTGCTGATTCATGCGCTGCTCGAGACCGCCACCGGTGTTGCCAATGTCGAAGAGATCTGTGCCGCTAGTCCGCGTATGCAGGGCCTATCGCTCGGCCCGGCCGATTTGGCCGCTTCACGGCGTATGAAGACCACCCGTGTTGGTGGCGGACACCCAGGTTACCTGGTGCGTGCCGACCCCGATGCTGACAACCCCGATGCTCCACGGGTAACCGCGCAACAGGACCTGTGGCACTACACCCTGGCGCGCATGGTGGATGCCTGTAACGCCCACGGGATTCTTCCGTACTATGGCCCCTTCGGTGACATCAAAGATACGGTGGCCTGCGAAGACCAGTTCCGTAACGCGTTTTTGATGGGTTGTGTCGGTACCTGGTCGCTGCACCCGGTGCAGATTGACATCGCTAAGCGAGTCTTCAGCCCCGAGGTAGACGAGGTGCTGTGGGCCAAGCGCGTTATCGAGGCCATGGGTGACGGCACTGGTGCGGTAATGATCGATGGCAAGATGCAAGACGACGCGACCTTCAAGCAGTGCCAGGTGATGGTCGGGCTCGCGCGTATGCTTGCTGAGAAAGACCCGGATCTGAAAGAAGCTTACGGCTTCTGATTTGCCGGGGCGGGCCGGTGTGTAGGGCTTGCGCCTGAAGATGCCGATGTATAAACGTCTTGACCGCGAGCTGTTGAGCAGCATCAGGAGGATCGTCTGACATGCGCTTCTACGAGTTTGAGTCGAAGCGGCTCCTTGGCAAACACGGGGTTCCGGTTGTCCAAGGTGGTACCGCAAAAACTGCAGAGGAGGCCGAGAAACTGGCCTCCGAGATCGGCTGCCCGGTCATAGTCAAAGCCCAGGTGCTCTCGCCGGGGCTTTTGAAGGAGGGCGCCTCACGTGAGGCCGCCAGCCCGGCTGAGGCCAACAAGGCCGCCGCCGAGCTGCTCGGTCTGGATGACGGTGGTCGTCCGCCAAAGGGACTGCTGGTCGAGCAGCGGCCCGCGGCCGCTGCGTCGTTTAGCCTGGCGCTGAGCTACGACGGTGTACACAAGAAGCCGGTTATCGTTGCTGCTGCGGCGGCCGGTGACATCGAGGATATCGCCGAGGCCAGTCCAGAGGCGATGGTGCGCCGGCATTTTTCGGCTCTGACGCCGTTTTCCGACTACATCGCCAAAGAGGTAGCGGCCCAGCTCGGGCTTAGCGGTTCCGACTTAAACCGCATGACCGGGGTGATTTCACGGCTCGCCAGGCTGTTTCTAGATTACGACCTGACTCAGGCCGATGTTGCCCATCTGGCCCAGCTCGAAGACGGCAAGTTTGCTGTACTCGATTGCTACTGTGACATGGAGGTCGAAGGGCGGCCGCGTCAAAAGGCTATCCTCTCGGAGTTCGGCATCGACCCTGAGGACAGCCGGGCGGTGCGCGAGCCCACCCAGTTCGAGATCGATGGTGCGAGGATTGATGAGGAAGACCCCCGTGGCATCGTAGGCCCGGTGGTTGAGTTTGACGGTAGCATTGGGCTGGTGATTGGTGCCGGTGGCGGGTCGTTGACGCTCACCGATGCGGTGCGCAAGCACGGCGGACGGCCTGCTAACTATGCTGCCATCGGTGGCAACCCCAGTGTGGGTAAGGCCAGGGCGCTTACCAAGCTGGTGCTGAACAAGCCCGGTGTTGAGAAGATCGCCGTCATGTCGAATGTCGTCTCTAATACTCGCGCCGACCTAGTCGCGCGCGGTGTGATAATGGGCGTCTTGGATTTGGGCTTCGAGCCGGCTGACAAGATCGTGATTTTCAGAGTCCCGGGTGCGTGGGAAGCCGACGCCGCCAAGATCCTCGAGAAGTATGGGATCGAGTACTGCGACCGCTCGGTGTCGATAAGCGAGGCTGCGCGGCGTGCAGTCGAGAAAATTGGTAGCTGAGGGGACCGTCAATGGCTGTCATAGTAAATGAGGATTTCCAGTTCATCGTACAAGGGATCACCGGCCGTGAGGCTCTGAACTTCACGCGCGAGTGTCTCGAGTACGGCTCCAAGATTATCGGCGGGGTGACCCCTGGCAAAGGCGGTCGCGAGGTATACGGGGTTCCCGTATACAACACCGTGCGTGAAGTCGTGGCTAACCACCGTGTAGACGGTGCGATCATCACCGTTCCCCTGGCGTTTGCTCCCGATGCCGCTTTCGAGGCTATCGACGCCGGTATCAAGGAATTGATAATCATTACCGAGGGTATTCCGCGTCGTGACGCCTCGGCCATAGTCGAGTACGCGGCGATTCACGGAGCGCGTGTCATTGGACCCAACTGTCTCGGCCTGATCGTCCCCGACGTCTGTCGTTTCGGTAGTCTTGGCGGCCCCGCGGTGGACTGCCGCAAGGCCTTCAAGCCGGGAATCGTCGGTGTGATGTCGCGCTCGGGCGGTATGACCACTGAGATCTGCAATGCCTTGACGGGATCGGGTCTGGGCGTGAGCACCGCGATTTCGATTGGCGGTGATCCGGTTATCGGATCTACCTACGCCGATCTCATGCCCCTGTTCGAAGCCGACACCGATACCCAGGCCATGGTGATCTATTCTGAGCCGGGCGGCACCGCCGAGGCCGAGCTGGCGCAGTGGGCCAAGGACAACAACAGCCGGCTGCCGATAATTGCTTTTGTTTCGGGGCGGTTCATGGACGATTTGCCGGGGATGAGCTTTGGTCACGCTGGCACAGTGGTAAACAGAAAAATGGACTCACCGGCCGACAAGATCGTGCGCATGCGCGGCGCGAGCATCTCGGTAGCCGACGAGATCGGCGACATCCCCGGGTTGGTTAAGGAGCGCCTCGAGGGCGCGGGAGCGACGGGAGCGTAATCATGGCCATGTTCATCCGCATCGATATCGATGAGGGCGTAGTTAGTAAGACCGCAGGCCTTGCCGCTAAGCTCGTCGAAGTATGTCCGGTAAAGATTTTTGCGCCCGGTGCAGATGAGAGCGCTGTTGCGGTGGTCGAGGACAACGTCGACGAGTGCACGCTGTGCGATCTCTGCATGC
>CAZPPZ010000141.1:0-8530 GCA_964588545.1 uncultured Myxococcales bacterium
CGCGAAGCTCGAATCGTTCTCGGCTGATGCCAGTGTGGCGGCTCTGGCGCAGTACTGCTCAGCGCGGTCTCCGAGCTTGCTGCTCCTAAACCAGAGTTTTCGCGCCAGGCTGATAGCTCCGCGACTCGCCGGTCGAATCGGCGCCGGTGTGGTGATGAATGCTTTAACTCTGGAGGTGGGGGAGGGGGGTAGCCTCAGCGTGACCACCTCGGCCTTCGGTGGAGATACTCGAACGGTCTACGATCTTGCCGCTGGTTTTACCCACGTCGTGTCGCTGCTCGACAACCTCTGCGAGCCCACACCGAGCAACAGCGAAGCCGCGGCTTCGCTGCAGAGCTTTGCGGCGGACCTGTCTGCCGTAGACGAACGTATCCGCGTTCTCGAGCCCGCCAAGACCGAAGGTCCACGCCTAGAGGATGCTCAGGCCATAGTCGCTGGTGGTCGCGGTCTGCAGGAGGCCGATAACTTCGCTCTGGTTGAGGAACTGGCCGCGGCTCTGGGTGGCGTAGCTGGCGCCTCTCGCCCGATTGTCGATGATGGCTGGACCGAGCCGTATCGCCAGGTTGGTCTTACCGGCAAGATCACCAAGCCCAGTTTGTACATAGCCGCCGGCATCTCGGGGGCCAGCCAACACATGGTCGGTTGTTCTGCGGCCAAGACCCTGGTGGCCATCAACACCGACGCCGATGCGGCAATCTTTCGCTACGCCCGCTACGGTGTCGTTGGCGATTGCCTGGAACTGCTGCCTGAAATCACCCGCGCGGTGAAATCCTAAACGGGGCAAACTTATGGCTAGTGATGTGAAACAAATCGCAGTTGCCGAGGGTCTCTTCACCCTGCGGTCTGAAGGACCGCGGCTTACCGGTTCGCGCTGCGGCGGGTGCCAGACCCCGTATTTTCCCAAGACCCCGGTATGCCACAACCCCGACTGCGACCACTCGCAGATGGCCGACGCCGATTTCGGGCCGCGCGGCACGATCTGGAGCGTGGCTACCCAAGACTATCCACCACCGTCACCGATCAAGTTTGACAAGCCCTACAGGCCCTACGCTATGGCGGTGGTCGATATGGCCGAAGGGCTGCGCGTTCTCGGTCGTGTAGACGTTGAGGATCTAGGCAGCGTCGAAGTCGGCATGGCGGTCGAGCTGGTCCTGGCACCGCTGTGTCATGATGACGACGGCAACGAGGTGATCTGCTGGAAGTTTCGTCCGCTCGGAGGCCAAGCATCATGAGGGACGTTGCTGTTATAGGCTTGGGCATGCACCCTTGGGGCAAGTTCGAGGAGAAGTCGGTGACGGCGCTCGGGCGGGTGGCGGTAGAGGCCGCGCTTGCCGATGCCGGCGTAAAGTGGCGCGAGATCCAAGCTGTAGCCGCCGCGAGCTCTCGGTTTTCCGGAGGCAGAGGCTGGGGGCTAAACGGCAACGACTTTGTTGAAGACATGGGCGCCACCGCCATCCCGGTCTACAACATGTCGGCGGGCTGTGCAGCCGGAGCTAACGCCTTCAACGTTGGATACTCCTTGGTGGCCGGCGGACTCTACGACGTTATCCTGGTGGTCGGCGCCGAGAAGATGCCCAAAGGCTTCATCCAGACCTCGGGTGTACAAGAAGAGACCGACCCCGAGTATCTCAGGCAGATCTGTGTAGGCATGCCCGGCCCCGCTTTTTGGGCGGCGATGTGCCGGCGGCGTATGGCCGATCACGGCACCACCGAGGAGCAGTTGGCCAAGGTCGCGGTCAAGGCCCACAAGAATTCTGTTCACAATCCCAATGCGCGCTTCCGCAAAGAGTTTACGCTGGAGCAGGTGCTAGGTTCGGCGATGGTGAGCTATCCGCTGCGCCTCTTTGAGATATGCCCGGTAAGTGACGGTGCCGCTGCGGTAGTGATTTGTTCAGCCGAGTACGCGCGCAAACGTACCACCAAGCCGCTGTGGGTAGCGTCGAGCGCGATCGCTACTGCCCGTTTCGATGACGGCATCCCGCGTGGTCTAGCTGGTGTAGTGCCCGCCGATGGCCGTGCCTATCACAGCGAGGCCGCCATTGCCGTTGCCAAAGCGATGGAGGGCGCGAGTACCGGGCCGCGCGACATCGATTTTATCGAACTCCAAGACAACACCGTCTACTACGAACTCTCCTTTCCCGAGGAGTGGGGGTTTTGCCAGCCCGGTGAGGCCGAGCACCTGCTCGAGGCCGGTGAGACTACGCCAACCGGCAGGCTGCCGATAAACCCCAGCGGTGGATTCCAGTCGTTCGGCGAGGCGACTACCGCCCAGGGTATATTCCAGATCTGCGAGCTCGCCTGGCAGCTTCGCGGCGAGGCCGGTGGCCGCCAGGTTCCCGCTGCCAAGGTCGGCCTGGCGCAAACCCTTGGCCTCGGTGGTAACGGCGCGGCGACGATTCTCAAGAGCTGAGACTCTGGGGGCGAGTTTGGTCCCCGGCGCAGCTAGTACCTCGATAGTCTTGACACGACTGTGACCGAGTTCGCATCATGCGGCGTTGTGCCCCGAAGAGCATGCCGAAGATGTTAGGGCCTTCTACTGCGACCAACGCCGGTCTAAGTGAGAACGCGGCACCGACCCGAGCCCGTTGCAAGGTCGACCCCCGCATCGCAGAGTCGACACCATATCGGCGCCCGGCTTGTGAAACCGGCGTCATACGCGAGAGCTTCCAAAAATACGGCAAGCCCAAATTGCTCGACCTGTTCAGGCAGGCGCTCCGAGCCCGACACTATAGTCCCAGAACCGAGCAGTGCTATGTCATGTGGGTCGCCCGCTTCATTCGCTTTCATGGCATTCGCCACCCTGGCGAAATGGGTGAGCCCGAAATCAACACTTTTTTGACCAACCTGGCTGTCGAACGCAAGGTCAGTGCATCGACCCAGAATCAGGCCCTGTCTGCGCTGCTTTTCTTGTACCGCCATGTCCTAGGGCGTGCCGTGGGCGACTTGGGCGACGTGATCCGCGCACGCAAGCCGGTGCGCCTAGCGGTGGTGATGACGCGAGATGAAGTAAAGTCTGTGCTCTCGAACCTGAAGGGCGACAAGATGCTTATGGCTTCTTTGATGTACGGTGCTGGCCTACGTTTGATGGAGTGCCTGCGATTGCGGGTGCTGGACATCGATCTGGCTCGCAATGAACTGGTCGTCCGAAACGCCAAGGGGGGCAGAGACCGTCGCACGATGATACCGCTCGGGCTTGGCGACTCGTTGAAAGAACATCTTCGCAAGGTGCGATTGATCCACAAGCAAGATCTCACAGATGGTTGGGGCCGCGTGATCCTGCCGACCGCACTAGATCGTAAGTACCCCAACGCGGCCACTGATTGGCGGTGGCAGTGGGTTTTTCCGCAATACAAGAGATGGCATAACGCGAAAACGGGCGAACAAGGACGCCATCACATTGATGCCTCGCTCGTTCAAAAGGCAGTAAAGGCCGCAGTTGAAACCGCGAGGTTAACCAAGCGGGCCACGTGCCATACCTTCCGCCACTCTTTCGCTACGCACCTCCTCGAAGACGGATACGACATCCGAACAGTTCAGGAACTCCTCGGCCACCGTGACGTAAAAACGACAATGCTATACACTCACGTGCTAAACCGCGGCACTGCGGGAGTCCGCAGCCCTTTTGATGGACTCTAAGGCGCCGCCCCTGGAACTGCTTATGAAGATCCGTATAAGAACCAAGCACGCAAACGACATGAAACACAAGTTATGAATACTCGAGGCATTAGTACCCAGGATCTAATGAAACGACCGGTGCTTAGGTGGACAACAAGTCGGGTTCCCGCGTCTTGCGCGGGTCCGGCTACTTATTGTTATGGGTCTTCTGATGCCGGCGACCGATCGCCATTGACGCTGCCTCGGCCCGGTCGTATTCTATGGACGTGAGCTACCAGGATCGCATCACGATCGAGCCGGGGAAGTGTGGTGGCAAGCCGTGTGTTCGCGGGATGAGAATCACCGTGTACGATGTTCTTGACTACCTCGCGTCAGGTATGTCGCAAGAAGAGATTCTCCACGATTTTCCTGACCTAACCGCGGAGGACATCCGCGCTTGCCTCGCCTTTGCGGCGGACCGAGAACGACGGCTGTTCTCGGCGTCGATCGGGTGAGACTGCTCTTCGATCAGAATCTCTCCTGGCGTCTTGTTGATGCCCTCCGCGATCTGTACCCGGATTCGACACACGTCCGCACGGTGGGCCTGGCCAGCACAGACGACGCGCCAGTCTGGGAATACGCTCGCGTCAACAGCCTTACGATCGTCACCAAAGATGCCGACTTCCATCAACGGAGCTTTCTTCTCGGAGCGCCTCCGCAGGTTGTCTGGATTCGACGAGGGAATTGCTCGACTGATGACATCGAAAGCCTACTTCGAGATTGGCACGACGCGTTGCTCGCGTTTGAGCGTGATCACGAAGCAGCGTTTATTGCGCTATCGTGAGGGCAATCCATAACAAGCGCGTCGAGCAGACCGGTGTGATGCCCAGTGCTGTATCGCTACGCTGTGGGTCGGCTGCTCACGCGCAGCGTTAGCTGGACGAAGCCATGGCGCTAGAGGACGAACTTCACGAAGAGATGCTTGCCCTGTACCGCCGTGCCGGCGAGGAAGCTGGTTACTGGGGCCGGCGGTATCTCCAGGCAGTTCGACGCAAGGGGGGCCTGGCGACCGCCAAGGAAATGCTTCGCCCTCGAACCAAGGGGCAGCGAGCGGGGCTCGACAAGCTCCTTGAGGCTCGGCGACCGGAACTGACGCTTGAGTATCTGGTCCTGCAGCCGAAGTACCGGGCCCTCTTCACCGATGAAGAAACGAGCGCAGCGAAGGAGAGGCTCAGCGAGTTTGAGGACTTGCTCAAGAGGCATGTCAGGGAGCACCTATACCCGGACGAGTTCTGGCCGGGGCGAAAGTACCCAGAGGGATCGCGCAGGCAAGTGAGAGTGAATGCGTTCGAGCGCGACGCACGCGCTCGAACGGCCTGCCTGGTCCATCATGGGTCGGAGTGCGCCGTCTGCGGGCTTTCATTCCAAGATCGATACGGTGCGCTTGGCCAGGGCTTCATCCATGTTCACCATGTCAGACCTCTTTCGTCCGTTCACGAGGGCTACCGAGTCGACCCAATCGAAGACTTGATCCCGGTCTGCCCAAACTGCCATGCCATGCTGCACAGAAAGGACCCGCCGTTGACCGTTGATGAACTCCGAGGCCAGATTCGCGACAATGCCCAGCTAACAAGCCGCTGAGCGGCAAGGCGTTAGGCTGAGAACGTCGTCCGCTAGGCAGGCTGGCTGCCGAACATAGCACTGATATCACACCTAAGTCATTGACGGACTAGGCCAATGGCGTATAATGTCCATGTGCGTGAGGATCGACTGGGACAAGGGGAAAGAGCGACGGAACCAAGCGAAACATGGCGTATCGTTCCAAGAGGTCGCCTCGTTGTTCACTTCCGGGGTCGACTATCTGGAGATCTTCGACGAAGACAACTCTGTGTCCGAGGACCGCTTAAAATGTATAGGGCCGATCGTGCGTGGCATCGTCGTTGTGATCACGGCCGAGCCGGATGACGAAACGCTGCGCATAATCTCGGCGCGACGGGCGACAAGACGTGAATGTGAGCTGTACGCGCGATATGTCGGAGGCGACGGTCTATGACTGATTTCCCAGAACTTACCGAGTCAGAATTTCGTCGCGCGATTCCTGCGCGGCTGCGCAAGCGTTTGATGAACGGACGGTTTGAGTCCGGTGACGACGTTGTGTCGTTGCGTAGGTTTACCGGACTGACACAAGAGCTATTTGCTAAGGCGATGGGGATCAGCGTTCACACGCTACGCAACTGGGAGCAAGGCCGGCGTAAGCCAGAAGGACCCGCGATTGGTTTGCTGAGGATCGCCGCAAGGCACCCGAGGATTCTGCGGGAGAACCTGGAGTCTGCCGCCTAACAAGCGAATGGAGCGGACCGGCATGACAGACGGTGGCAAGTTCGATACGTTCAGCGCCGGCCGCTCATTCGCGATCCGTTAGACGTGTGGTCCGATGAAGACGCATCGTACAGTGCTTGCTGCAGTACTCGCCGTCATCGTTGGCTGTGCGGGTTCGGTCCACCCGATCACTAGCGCCGACCGCATCGGAGACGCGTCAGCGATCCGCTCTGCGTTCCTTGTCAAGAAGGAGATAGTTGTTCCTGTTTCGCTTTCACCGGACTACGTGCTTCCACCTGGCGAGTATCAGCCCACCTTGGCCGATGGGCACGGAATCTTCTATGCCTCCCCCTCCGGCGTTGTTCAGCGAACAGTGGAGGCCGAGCGCACGTACCCGGGCGGAATCCATTTCCCGAGTCGACCTGATCGTTACTACACGTTCCCGTCACTCTACGTTGACCTCCCGATCTTCGGCATCACGAAGTATCCGCTGCCAGAATCTGTCCGCACGTCCATATGGGGGAGCCACATCATCTTCTTGTATGATGGCGAGCCAGTGCAATAGCGCCGCCCGCCGAGGGCTTCCTTCTGGCGATTCACAGCCTCGTCCCGTCGATCCGCGGTACTATTTGCCGCGACCTCATTGGCTTTGAACGAGCCGCACAGGCGATGTGGCTCGCAGCTGAAGCCAGGTCCATTGGGCGGGTGTGATGCACTTTTCGCTCCAGGGCATCCCTCTGGTAGGATGGAGCGAGGTGCGGTACGGGCAGGGTCTCGGTTATGCCAAAGAGGGTCTACATCGAAACGACGATCCCGAGTTTCTATTTTGAGACTCGCTCCGAACCGGAGATGGTGGCTCGCCGCGAGTGGACGCGCAGGTGGTGGGCTGGTTCCGATACCCAATACGAGGCTGTCACGAGTGAGGCAGTGGTTGAGGAGCTTTCGCGCGGCGACTTCCCCGCTCGAGAAGACTCCCTGCGGTTGATCGAGCGGTTGCCGTTGGTGCCGATTGAGGCGGCCGTTGCCGAAATTGTTCGGACCTACGTCGCTCGGCAGGTTATGCCGAGTTCTCCAGTCGGCGATGCACTCCACTTGGCTTTGGCGTCGCACCATCGCTGCGACTTCTTGCTCACTTGGAACTGCCGCCATCTTGCGAACGCAAACAAGTTTGATCACATCAGGCGAGTCAATGTGATGCTGGGGCTCTTCGTTCCGGCGTTAGTGACACCGCTCGAGCTATTGGGAGGCGAGAATGCAGAAAGAGGATGAAGGCAACCAGGCCGTGCGCGACGTGCGCAAGGCGATCTCCGCCGAGTTCGACGACGATGCGGAGAAGCTGGTGGAGCACTATATTATGGAGCAAGAGCGGCATCGCGATCGCCTCCTCCGGCCGGTTGCAGTCCAACAAGCCGATGCAGCGGACCGGCCTCCGGTCGGCCGCTGATCGGCAGACCGTTCCGTTAGCCGGAGACTCGGAGCGCGACCGGTTGGGCTACCTGCTGTACACTTGCGCGCCTGAGGGCACGGCGGTAACGTCGAGTGGTGGGAGGTGTCAGCGATGGAACAAATAATCACGACAGACCCGAACATCGTCCTGGGGAAGCCGGTTGTGGCTGGGACGAGGATCACGGTCGAACACATCCTGGAGAGGCTGGGGGCCGGTGAAACCGTCGATGAACTCCTCGAAGCACACCCCCGTCTCACTCGAGAAGGTATCCAGGCAGCGCTCAACTACGCAGCAGGCGTATTGCGCAGCGACGTTCTTCACCCGACTGGAGGCTCTGCTGCGTGAAATGCGTCGCAGACGAAAACGTCGACTCTTCCATCGTGCGCGTCTTGAGAGACTCTGGCCACGACGTCTGGTACGTGGCTGAAGAGGCCGTAGGGATCGAGGACGAGGAGGTGTTGCAGAAGGCGGCGGGAGAGAACGCGCTCCTGCTCACCGGCGACAAGGACTTCGGCGATCTCGTGTTTCGCCAGGGCAAGGCGACCGCCGGCGTGGTTCTTCTGAGGCTTGCCGGCGTTCCCGCACGCGAAAAGGCGAGCATCGTGGCGGCGGCAGTTCGGGAGCACCGGGACGACTTGGTTGGTGCGTTCTCGGTCCTGACCCAGACTGCGCTGCGAGTACGGAAGAGGGAACATCTCGGATAACAAGGCGTTGAACCGGTCGTGGAATAGAGTGATTCAAATCACCGCAGTACCGTTCTGGCATCAACCTTATTCAGGCTCGGCGCACGCCGGTGGCCCTATCTCACGCCGGTTAACGCCGAGACGTTCGGCCGCGTAGGAGGTGCGAATGCCGGCCGTTCGGGTTGGCGCGGCGCGAGCTTGTTATTGTTGAGCCCGCCTGCTGCTGGACATACTAAATATAGTATAGTACCATGGCAGCCATGTGGGAAGTCCTCGAGCACCGTCGGGTCGGCGGACGCGTGCGGCGACTCCCCGGCCGCGTACAGTTCGCCCCAGCCGGCAACCCTCGCCGGCCGACGGCAAATACTCAATTTCAACGCCGACGGACTCGCCGGGCACGATCTCGAGACCGGCCGGGTCTTGTGGAACTATTCTTGGATCACCAACACGCCGGCTGCCCCCAGTACGGTGATCGCTCCGCCGATCA
>CAZPPZ010000142.1:0-8485 GCA_964588545.1 uncultured Myxococcales bacterium
GACCGAGATCGGGGCCGAGGTGGTGGGAGAGATGAATCGGCTTGGAATGATCATCGATCTCGCGCATGCCACCTTCGACGTCACCAAGGCCGTTCTCGAGCTTTCCGAGCACCCGGTGATGGTCTCGCACAGCCACCTGGTAACCGACTCTTCGTCTCACCCGCGGCTGCTTACGCCAGATCACGCGCGCGCAGTCACCGAGGCTGGTGGACTTATCGGTGCGTGGCCGGCCGGCTTCGCGCTGGCAGACTTCTCGGCTTACATCGAGCAGATACTACTGCTGGTTGATCTTGTCGGCATCGACCACGTCGCCATTGGTACCGACATGGATGCCAACTATCAGCCGGTGGTATCGAGCTACCGCCAGTTCCCCGATATAGCCGCCGCCCTGCTGGCTCGCGGCATGGACGAGGACGAGCTCGGCCAGGTCATGGGGGGAAATTTCTTGCGGCTCTTTGCTGCAACACAGAGCCCAGGGTTCTAGCTCAGTCGTTGGCTTTAGGCCGTTGCAGCGCCCACACGCGAGTCTTGCCGACGCCCTTGAGTTTAACGCGTTTGAGTTTGCGCAGCTTGAAGGTGGGAACCGCTTGCAGGCGTTCACTGAGTTCCTCGGAGACCACCACCGTCCCCGGCCGCGCGACTTCAACCAGACGACTGGCCAGGTTGACGCCGGGGCCGTAAAGATCGCCCTCCCACGCAAACATCGCGCCGCTGGCCATGCCGATACGTAGCTCGGGGATCTGGGATTCCTCGTGGCAGGCTTCAACCAACCCCAAAGCTATCTCGGCGGCAGCGCTGGTGTCGGCAGCGCTGAACATTATCTCGTCGCCGATGATCTTTACCACCCGACCACCACGACCGGGCACATGATCGTAGGCGAGTTGTTGAAAGCGGGTGACCATCTGGCCGAGTTCACGCTGCGAGAGTTGACGGCTGACGGCGGTGAACTCGACGAGATCGGCAAAGCCGACGGTATCACCGTTTTGCGAGCCGAGCTGTTCGGCACCGGCGGCGGCCAGCCGCGAGACACTGGCGAGCAACTGACGACGCCACGCGTAGGCAAGAAACGGTTCAAAGTTCGAGGTCAACGAGGCGCTGATCTGCGAGATTGCTGAGGCCGCGGCGATTTGTGAAATCTCACCATCGCGCATTATCGCCTCTATCGCGTCGGCGTCCGGCGCAATGTGCGCGTCGGCCATGCGCGCCAAGGCCTGCCCGGTCACGCGCGTCATCTGCAACAGCTCTTCTGCACCGATCGCCCCTTCTTCGAGAATGTGTCGCCCGCTGCGCAGCATCTCGACGTCGGTACTAGTAAACAGTCGCTTGCTGCGAGGCGGCTGAGCAAACCCCAGGGCCTGCCAGAAACGGTGCAACTGGCCAAGACTCACGCCAGCGCGCTCGGCCACCTGCCCCGAGGTAAACTGGGGTTTTCCCACTAGCGTCTCGGTCACCTGACGCAACACCTTTGAATAGCGAGTCGCCAATTCAGAACTCCTAGCTGAGCGCGGCCGCTCAGCCCTCAGCCTCGGCCGCTTCAGACGGCTCCTTCACCAGGCCAATTAGAGTGTCGCCCTCTCGTGGCCGCGGCGTCTGGTCGCTTGAAAAAATGGAGACCCGGCCGTCACGATCGACGATCAGCATCGGCAGAGCTGACTCACCGTAGCGGGCGCGATAGGCCTGCATATCAAACTCCTCGGTCATCGAGGTACGGCGAATCTCGGCGCCTTCACCAGCCATCCGTGCGATGTGTTGATAACTAGCATCATCCCGAAACAAGGTTCGCCCACTCAGGTAAGCCGGCGCATCGCGCTCCGAGCGCCTCGGCCCACCTTCCTCGCTGGGCAGTTGGTAGACATTGGCGCTACCAAATACTTCGGCGAGATGAACGGCGCACAGCGCATTGGTATGGTCGTTGGGCGTTAGCGCGAGCATATAGCCGATACCATCGAGATCGGTTTCGTCAGCCAGATGCTCGGACAGCACGTTGGTATGCTCGGCCGCCAGACCCGCCATGCGCGCCTTGTGCACGTAGGCCCACTGGTCGTCGATGAGAAGAATCCCTATTCCGCACTCTTGCAACACCCCCGCCAGCTCACGACTCCACGACTGCGCACCAACCAACAGCAAGCCTTGAGGATCCAGGTTAGAGACACCGAGGACGCGCGCGGCTAGCGGCGCGGCAACCGAGTAGACTACTATCGTCCCAACGATGACGATAAACGTCAGCGGGATGAGCATCGAACCATCCAGTGTGGGGTCATAGCCGAGCTGCAACGCGAACAACGACGCAATCGCAGCAGCAACTATGCCTCGAGGTGCCAAGGTCATCAGTACCACGCGATGACGCCAATCCATGCTCGAACCAATCGTCGATACGGCAACCTCAAGCGGCCTCACAACGACGACGAGCCAAGCAACGAACAGCGCGCCCGGGACGGCGAGTGCACGCAGTTCGCCCAGTTCGAGCCGGGCGGCAAGCACCACGAACAGACTGGAGATGAGCAAAACCCGCAGGTTCTCTTTGAACACCAGGATCTCGCGGGTGGGCGCTCGCCGCTGAGTAGCCAAGGCCACACCCATTACCGTAACTGCGAGCACACCTGACTCTCGCTCGATGAGGTTAGCTGTCAGGAAGACCCCGGCGAGGGTGGCCAGCACCAGAGGGCTGCGCAGGTGGTCGGGGACGTAATAGCGGCTGAGCATCCACGCCAGCAACGCCGCAGCTGCGACACCAATACTCACGCCGATACCGACCGAAGCCAGCAGCGTCATCAGCGGGCTGGTTTGCGCAGCCGCGCCTAGTCTTATCGTTTCGAAGGTTATCACCGCCAGCAGCGCGCCGAGCGGGTCGATGAGAATGGCTTCCCACTTGAGCACCGAGGCAGCCGGTTGCGACAGCCTCAGTTGCCGCAGCATCGGCAGAATTACCGTGGGTCCAGTGACAATGAGAATCGCCCCGAACACCAAGGCCAGCCCCAACGGTAGAGCCAGCAGGTAGTACGCCCCCCCCGCAGCCAGCGCCCAGGTTAGCACCGCGCCAAGCGTACACAGGCGCCAAACCACGGCAGCGGAATCGCCCAACTCGCTGAGCCGCAAACTGAGCCCGCCTTCGAACAAGATGACTGCAACTGCGAGCGACACGCCAGGCAGCAACAGCTCGCCGAACAGCGCATCCGGATCGATGAGCCCGCTAACCGGGCCGGCGACCACCCCGGCAATGAGCAGCAGCAGGATGGCTGGCAGACGCAGCCGCCAGGCCAACCACTGAGCGCCGACACCTACAGTGACGATGAGAACCAGACCGACGAGTTCCGAGTCCACTTAAGGGTTCATCTCGTAGGCCTCGCTCAGAGCGTGTACCTCATTCCACACCTCGAGGTAGCGCTGCTCGTCGACTGCGGCCTTGCGAATCATCTGCAAACAGTAGTCCATCTGAGCTTCGCTGGTGCTGGGCTTGCCGTACAGAGCGAGCGCATGCCGCGAAAGATCGCGCACGAGGAAATCGAAGATTTGATCTACCAAAGCCTCGTCGAGCGCGTAGATGCGAGCATTTTCGAGTATCAGCTGAGCGTAGACGATGCAGGTGAAGATCTCGCCGGCGGCCATCAGCAGATCGACGTCCCTTGACTGCGCCTGGTCCGGAGCCGCGTTGAGCAACAGCTGCTTGAACCCCGCGATCTGCTGCTTGAACACTGCCACGTTGGGCAGGTCGAAATCGTTGAATATGTCCATCGGGTCGTGGAAGCGGATCTTGCCGAGCCCCTTGGCCGGCCCCTGGTCAAACAGAAAGCTATCGTTGCTGGCATCGTCACGCTTTTCGACCAGAGGATACTCGGCATGGCCGAAAAAGTAGTTCGGCATGAACTTGCTTATCAGCGCAATATTGACGTGAACGGTCCCCTCGAGCTTGGGCAGCGCGCGGATATCGCGCGCCGCCATCTCAAAGTAGGTGTCTTTCTCAAACCCCCTCGCCGCTATTGCATCCCACATCGCATTGATGACGTCTTCGCCCTGGGTAGTGACCTTCATCTTCACCACCGGGTTGTACAGGAGATAGCGGCGGTCATCGCGCGAAGCGCTACGCATGTAATCGGCCGCGCGCAGCGCCACCAGCTTCATCGCCACCAGACGCGAGTAGGCATCAACGAACATCTGCTTGACATGAGAGAAGTCGGTCACCGCCATGCCGTAGAGCCTGCGGTTGGATGCGTGGGTGATGGCCTCGTAGAGCGCGTGGGTGCAGATTCCGATCGAAGCCCAGCCGAGGTTGAACTTGCCGATGTTCACGGTGTTCAGTGCCGCGTTCCACGCATCTTGGCCACGATGAAGGATATCGCCTTCGCCTACCGGATACTCGTGCAACGCGAAATGACCAACGAAGTTCTGGCTATTGCAGACGTTCTTTACCACTTCGTAGTTATCGTGCTGGGAGTCGGCGACGAAAAACACATAGTCATCGCTATCGGCTATGCGACCGAAGGTCGAAACCATTCGCGCCTTGTTGGCGTTGCCGATGTAGTACTTCTCGCCGCTGGCCAGATAGGTTCCGTCGCCCTGGGGCGACAGGACCATGTCGGTCGAGTAGACATCGGCGCCATGGGTCTTCTCGGAGAGACCGAAGGCGAAGATCTCGCCCTCGCCAAGCAAGCGGGCGGCTCGCTGTTTTTGCGCCTCATTGGCGCTCATCCAAATCGGGCCCAGCCCAAGCACCGAGACCTGCCAGGTGTACCAGTACTGTAAGCCGTAAAAGGCGAGAATCTCAGCAAACTCACAGATGCGCCAAGTATCCCATCGAGAATCTGCGTCGCCGTAGCCCGCCGGCGTACACATCGTCGCCAGCAAGCCGTTCTCGCGCGCGTAGGCTAGAAAGTCGTCGTACCAGATACGGGCATGGTCGGCTTCCTTGAGCTTGACCTTGCCGCGGGTCTCGAAGAATTCGATGGTCTTTAGCATGATCTCGCGCGAGCGCTGATCGGGATATTCACGGCTGTGATGCTTGGGATTGAGAAGAATCATTTCAAACTCCGGGCCTATGAAACATTAGCGCGGCTTTCAAAACGGCCGAGGGGACTGTACGTCGGCAGCACGACTGGGCCAAGTGTGGTGGTTTTTGGAGAGCCCAGAACGTAACTTCGCGATCATCGATAAATCACAGCTATGCGCTTGCCGTGTAGCAGCTGCCGCGCGCACAAGATGACCTAGCTATTCGTGGTCTCGCGCGACTAAGAACAGGATGGGACTTGGGAAACCAAGCCCCGAGGTAGAGAGAAACATGGACGAAGCCAAACTCATCGACAAGCTGCGGCTGATCGAGGCGCTGTTCGCCGGAGCCGCCACCGAGGGCGAGAAAGTCGCCGCCGAGCGCGCCAGAAGCCGCATCCTCGAACGGCTGAAGGTTTTGGAAAAAGAAGATCCGCCGATCGAGTACCGCTTCACCATGGCCGACATGTGGACGCGTAAGGTCCTGGTCGCGCTACTGCGACGCTATGGCATCCATCCCTACCGTTACCACGGACAGCGCCACACCACGGTCATGGCCAGGGTGTCGAAGCGCTTTGTCGACCAGACACTGTGGCCGGAGTTCCGCGAGTTCTCCGATATGCTGCAATGTTACTTGGCAGACGTTACCGATCGCGTGGTGCAACAGGTAATCCACCAGGACAGCTCCGAGGCCGAAGTAGTCGACAAACCAAAACAGCTGCGGCGGGCCTGAGGCTCAATCAACATTTGCGACTGAGCCTAGAGGAGTTCTCCGCTCCACAACTGCGTACAAAATTCGCGCCAAGGTACAATCTCGATACCATCTTCGGTCTGGCGCCGACGGTGCCCCCGCGTGACCACCATGCTCCGCCGCGGTGTGTGTTCTTCGAGCAGGGCGCGCATACCCTTGAGATCGTTCACGCGCAATTCGCGTCCGGATTTGAACTCAAGGGCCAGCTCCATGTCGCCCACAATAAGATCGACCTCGAAGCCGGAACTCGTTCGCCAGAAACTCAGTGGTTGCTCCCGCATTTCGTAGGCCAGCACGGCGCGAACTTCGTTGAGCAGAAAATGCTCGAATGCAAAACCGAAACGGTCGGACCCCTCGCTCACTACGTTCGATTCAGGGTGGAGCTGATTAGCAACGCCTATGTCGAAGAGATAAAATTTAGCGGTCTCGGCCAGGCGCCGTTTCTTGCGCTTCTTCCAGGGATCGAGCGTGAAACCGAGTAGGGTGTCGTGGAGAATCTGAAAGTAGTTGCGAACCGTGCTCGACGACACGCCTGTCTCTCGAGCGATGCTGGTGTAGTTGAGTTGCTGACCATGGCAAAAGCCGACGATGTCGAGGAAGCGAGAGAACGCGGGGATGTTCCGCGTAACTGATTCGTCGATGATCTCCTCCCTTATATAGTTGTTCACGTAGGCTTTTAGCAACTGTCTGGGGTCCTCAACGAGATAGTGCGAGGGCAGCGCCCCATGATTGAGAAGTCTCTCAAGATCGACCTCACCGATTTCTTTGCTCGTCAGAGGTAGCAAATGAAAATCTATCGCCCGGCCACCGAGGAGATCTCGCGATTCGCGCCGGAGCTTGCGGGCGCTCGAGCCACACAAAATGAAACGCGCCTCGGTGTTCTCCAGCAGCCAGTGCGCCTCTTCGAGTAGAGCGGGTACCTTCTGGATTTCGTCGAGCACCACAATCTCGGGCCGCTCCGCCAGCACTTCTTCCCGCAACTGAGCCGGTCGGACGCTCAGCCCCGCACGCAAGTCACCATCCAGCAGGTCGTAGTATCTCGCCTGCGGGTAATGATCGCGAAGGAAGGTCGTCTTGCCGGTTTGTCTTGGTCCCCACAAGAAGAGCGCGCCAGAGCCCGTGATCGGGTTTCGCACCCAATTCAGCTTCAGACTGCGCTCGATCTTGGACAATCGCTGATTCATATACGGATTATCGCGATAATCCGTATCGTAGTCAACGATTATCGTTCGCTTGCCGCTGGGTTGCCAGATTCGGCCCACAGATCACTCAATCTCGTAAGTTATTGAAATCCTGGTGCGCCCGGCAAGATTCGAACTTGCGACCCCCAGATTCGTAGTCTGGTGCTCTATCCAGCTGAGCTACGGGCGCTTAAGAGCGACGCGCTTTGCTCAGCGGCCGCTATAAGACTGGCGTTCCAAAAGACGGCGCATGATAGCCACGCCAGGCAGGCCCCGCAACCGGCCGCAACGAGCCACGGAGTGACTCGCCATGGCGACCTACGACGTCCCCCCCCAGGTAGAGCCGGGCTCGAGGGTATCGAAGCACTCAGGGTGCCATTCTAGCGACTCGATGAGTTCGATCATCTCCAGCGTCGGCGCCTTGTCGAAGTCGGGGTCGGAACTAGCCCAGTCGAAACTCATCACCCAGGGGTCCACCCAATAGCTGATGATAACGTGGCGCTGATTATCGGGCTTTGTGGTGGTAAGCCCCGTGAGCTTGCCACCTCGGCCCTCCCAGCCCCACGACATCCAGGTGCCGTCGTGCTCGTCGGAGAACTTCGGCGGACGCGAGACCTCGAACTCGAACTTGGGACGAATGTACTCGATCTCGTAGCCGAGAAACGCGCGCAGGATTTCTTCCTCAGCCATACCGGCAAGGGCGAACCCTGCCGTGCGGTTATCAGTGAAATAGATGCTCAGCATCTGCTTGCCGCGTTTCCAGCTTATCTGGTTGAAAGTGCTGCTCTCTAGGCGCCAGGCCGAACCATGGAGATCCACGGTGAAACACGGTGTCTCCTCCCAGTTATGCACGTAGCGAAACCCAGCATCGGTCACGAGACTGACATGGGAGGGGGTATCGTCGACTGGACGACCCAAGGCACCGGCCGAGCAGCCACCAAGGGTGGCGGCGACGGCGAGCAGGGCGAGCACACGAGTGAGCTTAACCATCAGCTGTTAGGACTCTCCTATGATGTGGCGGAGAGGGAGGGATTCGAACCCTCGGTGGGGCTATAAACCCCACACTCGCTTAGCAGGCGAGCACCTTCAGCCACTCGGTCACCTCTCCACATTATAGTTGCTCGGAGTTATCGAAGCACAACCATACCTGAAGAATACGACGCCACAACCGAGCATGCCCGCTAGCGCTCAGCCCAGCCGCCAGTCCTACTGGTACGACGCCTACTCGAATGTCTAGCAGTCTGCCGGCCCAATTTGTCCACCACGCGTCAATAAGATCACGCATAGAGCCGGATCCGACCGCTAAGCCATTGATTTATCAGCATCCGACAACTGGCACACGGGTTGCTCCATTAACCCGGGAAACTTGCCGGCTGAGCGCGGCCAAGTCGACTCAGCAATCACTATGCACCATTCAGACAATCTACCCGGCAAGCAGCAGGCTGCCACGTCCCCGCGGCGTGCGGCTTCAAACGTAATTTCACTAGCCGTGGCCCGCCGCCGCCGCGAACGACAGCGGCAGCAGCCGACCCTTCAGGAGCCAGGCTTTGACAGCATCGACCTATTCGGACTC
>CAZPPZ010000143.1:0-8432 GCA_964588545.1 uncultured Myxococcales bacterium
GCAACTGGAGTGTACCTCTGCACCCACGAGTTGGGCGACGTAGTCGATCGCATCGAGTCTGGGACTCGGGGCCTCGAGTACCGCAGGCGCGCCTTCCGCTTCGGCCGTCTCGGCGGAGGCAAAGGAGACCCTTCGATAAACATCGCGGCCCGCGACGTCGATTGGCTGGCGGTATGGCTAGAAAACGAACAGGGCTTTTCTATCGATGCCTACGAGCAACTGGCAATGGCGCTGCGTGCGAGCGGGCGAGGACGCGCGGCCAACCAGATTCTCTACCGCGTACGTTACGGCGAGGTACGACGCGCGACGGGCCTGACCAAGGCGTGGAAGCTCGCGGAATGGGCGGTCGTCGGCTTTGGCTATCGAGTGTGGCGGGCGTTCGCGTGGATCGCGCTGTTCCTCGGGCTGGGCACGCTACTCTATGGCCAAACCGAGGCGGGCAAGCACGAGCCTTTGGCGGGCCGCTTGTCATACAGCCTGGATTTGCTCCTGCCCATACCCGTGCTACTCGAGAAGCACGGTGAGGCGGCGCTATCGGGCTTTGTGCGCTACTACTTTCACGTCCACCGACTCGCGGGCTTCATCATCGGGCTGTTCATCGTTGCGGCGATGGGCGGGCTGATCGCTTAGCATGAGAGGATTGAATCTAGAACGCGCTTGCAGCTCGGCAACTCTCGCCACGCTACTGCTAGCCTTGGCGCTGGGCACCGCGGTCGCTAGCGCAGCGGCGCAACCAAGCGCGCTTGACGGCAAGTGCACGATATCATTCTCTGGCACCTCGACCCTGCATGGCTTCGAAGGGACAGCGGCCTGCGAACCCTTCACCTTGGAACCTGTTGGTACGGGCGCCGCCAAGTCCTCGCAGTGGAAGGCCCACGTCCGCGTCGCCGTCGCCAAAATAAGCACTGACAATAAAGCGCGCGATCGCAATATGGCCAAGATGTTTGATGCCGAAACCTACCCGTGGATAGAAGCATCCTTCGAGTCGATACAGCCCGGGCCAAGCGACACGCTCGAGTTCCGTCTGACCATCGGCAAGTCGACCAACACGGTCGTAGCCAAGATCACTGAACGCCAAGAAGCCGATGACGAGCTGAGTTTTAGCGCGACATTCAAGCTGTCGCTGGCTGACTACGCTCTAGAGCCCCCTTCGGTATTTGGCATCATCCGAGTGGCAGACGAGGTAAGCGTCCGAGTTGACGCCAGCGTAAGACGCGACCACTAAGCCCTCCGCTCACTCACGATATCCACCGCCCCAACGGCGTTCCCCACAACAGGCGAATAGCCTTGCGTAGACCGCGCACAGCAGCGGGGCTGAAGGGATACCAAATCTGTTCACGGTCGCGGCCGAGACGATCGACGATTACCGGCTGCGAGTAACAGTAGCCGCGCAGGCCCTCGTCGCCGTTTACCCGTCCCACCCCGCTGTTTTTGATACCACCAAAGGGCGCCTCGGGGGCCCCGTAGGTCATACCCGAGTCGTTGATGTTAACCGATCCGGCTTCGATCTCGGCGGCACGGCTGAGCGCACGTCGGCGGTCGCGGCTCCAGATACTCGAGGTCAGGCCATAGTCGCTGTCGTTGGCCATCCTCAGCGCCTCCTCGTCATCGGCCACGCGCATTATCGGAATAACCGGGCCAAAGGTCTCCTCGCGCATCAGTGCCATATCGTGGGTCACGCCAGTTACTACCGTGGGTTCGTAGTATAGTCCCGCCAGCTGCGGGTTGCGCTGCCCACCGATGAGTACGCTGGCGCCCTTGGAACGTGCGTCTTGCACCTGGCGCTCAACGATGGCGAGCTGCTGGGGACAAAACAGTGGGCCAACGTCACAGTCCTCCCCCACGCTCTGGCGCAGAGCCCCGACTTTCTCGACAACCAAGCGGATAAACTCATCGGCCACTTCTTCGACTACGTAGAAACGCTCGGCCGACATGCAGATCTGCCCAGAGTTAAGGAACGAACCGAACACGGCACCGCCTGCGGCGCGCTCAAGATTTGCATCGGCACAGACGATGAACGGATCCTTACCACCGAGCTCGAGTGTACAAGGAATCAACCGCCGCCCGCAGCTCTCCCCTATCTTGCGTCCGGTTGCAACGCTGCCGGTAAAGGCGATCTTGTCGACACCCGCCTCGACTAGCGCGGCACCGGTCTCACCGTCACCGAGAAGCACCTGAAGGACACCGTATGGAAGCCCGGCGCGTTCGAACAGATCGCCGACCAACTTGCCCGAGTAAGGAGTAACTTCCGAGGGTTTGAGAATGACCGCGTTGCCGGCCATCAGTGCCTGAACGGTCGGCACCAACGAGAGCACGAAGGGACCGTTCCACGGCGTGATGATGCCCACCACCCCAAGTGGCCGGTAGCGAATGCGCAGATACTTGAGCGGGCTGAGCAGATGCATGCGGCGGCGACGCTCGCGTAGTATCCGCTTGGCACGCTTGGCCCAGTAGGCCAACGCGTCGCAAGAAGCGAACACCTCCATCATCAGCGCTTCCTGGTGGCTCTTGCCGGTTTCGCGGCGAATGACCTCGACAAACTCATCCTGGCTGGCGACCAGCAGCTGTAGAGCTC
Organism: uncultured Myxococcales bacterium; assembly: GCA_964588545.1. Taxonomy (GTDB): domain Bacteria; phylum Desulfobacterota; class Binatia; order UBA1149; family SPBQ01; genus CAZPPZ01. The sequence goes on from CAZPPZ010000143.1 coordinate 2,576, forward strand.
GGCGTAGATAGGCCGCGCGTTGCTCAAAACTAAGGGCAGCCCATCCACCCTGAACGCTACGCGCGATCTCGAGAGCACGAGCGACCTCACAGGCACGATCAACGCTGATCTCGCCTACGCTCTCGAGTGTAGCTGGGCTCTTCAGCCCCAAACGCCGGCGTCCATCGCTCGCGTCGCCGAGTGCCTCGACAATAGCCATCAACCGCGTCCTCCTTTCATAGCGCGTAGCAAACGATTGTTGCGCAAACGCAACGGCGAAGACACCGGTGCCCCTGCCGATAGCTTGCGGCGGCTCGGCTGCTGTGTGATTGAAGTGGGATAGCTACCGGCCCATCCCCCACCCGGGAAACAGGCCGACACTAGGAGGAGGCACCCACATGGCCAAGCGTAAAGACACGCCGGAGCAGGCGGAATTCCGCGATTACTGCGCGCAGTGGCTGGCAGAGAACCGGCCTGAGGCACCAGCTTTCCGCCTCCCCGAGCACGCCATCGAGGTCATGACCGAGCAGCAGCGAGTATGGCTGTGCGCCTGGCAGAAGAAATGCTACGAGGCCGGGCTAGTCGGCTGCGACTACCCCACGGAGTACGGCGGTGGCGGTCACGACGGGTTCCAGCGTATCGCCAGCCAGGAGATGTCCAAGGCCCTGGTCCCCTACATGATCAACGTGATCGGTTTAGGCATGGCGGCGCCGACGATCCTCCACCACGGCAGCGAAGAACTGAAACGCCGCCTGCTGCCCCCGCTGCTCTCGAGCGATGAGATCTGGTGCCAAGGCTTCTCGGAACCCAACGCCGGAAGTGACCTCGCGAGCGTTCAAGCCAGCGCGCTGCGTGACGGCGACAACTGGGTCATCAATGGTCACAAGGTCTGGACCAGCCTAGCCCATTTCGCCAAATGGATGATCATCCTGTGCCGCAGCAGCTCAGAGCATAAGTATCAGGGGCTCACCTACTTCGTCACGCCTATCGCCGACACCCAAGGCGTAACCGTAAGGCCGCTGATCAAGATGACGGGACAGACCGGTTTCAACGAGGTGCTGTTCGAAGACGTCGTCATCCCCGACTCGCTGCGCCTCGATGAGGTGGGCAAAGGGTGGACGGTGGCGATGACCACACTGCTGCACGAGCGCGGTGCGGCCGAGTCGGCCGGAGGGGGCGGTGGCACTTCTATCGACGATCGCATCGAGGCGCTGATCGCACTGGCCAAGAGCAGCCCGCGCGGCAACGCTTCAGCCTGGGACGATGCGGTGCTGCGCGACCGGATCGTCGAGCTTACGATACGCGCCGAAGGATTCCGTCAGACTTTCCGTCGCGCCCGGGTCGAAGCACTAACCGACCACCCCATGCGCATTCCGCTGAGCGCGAAACTGATAACCAGCGAACTCGTCCAAGACATCGCCGCGCTGGCGCTCGAGATAGAAGGCGCCCACGCATCGCTTTACCTAGGCGATGAGCGCGCCCCCGACCAGGCTGAATGGCCACTGGCCTACATGAACTCCTACGGCATCACCATCGCCGCCGGCACCAGCGAGATCCAGCGCAACATTCTCGGTGAACGAGTGCTCGGTCTGGCCAAATCCAAGTAACATAGCGAGCGTAGAGAACTAGCAATGGGCCAACCAAGAGACTTTGGATTCGGAGAAGAGGAGCAGATGGTCCGCGATTCGGCGGCCAAGTTTCTCAAGGACAATGCGGGCATCGAGACGCTACGTGCGCTCACTGCCAAGGACCCGGTCGAGGCCTACGAGAGCCAACTGCAGCCGGCACCATGGAGTGAGGAACTCTGGCAGAGCATCGTCGAGCTGGGTTGGACCACCCTGGCCATCCCCGAGGAATGCGGCGGCATGGGCATGAAAATGGTCGCGATCGCGGCACTGGCCGAAGAGATCGGCCGAGTGGCGCTGCCCTCACCGCTAACCGCCACACTACTGGCAAGCCTGGTACTGCGCGAGGCTACTGCGAGCGCCGCCAAGCCCTGGCTCGAACGCATTGCCGCGGGCGAAGCGGCGAGTTTGGCGATCACCAACGCGCGCGGCTCATGGGAAGCCTCAGATACCGACGTCAGCGCCCGTATCGAGGGCAGCGGGGCGCTACTCAACGGCGAGGCGGCGTTCGTACAGGACGCGCGCAAGGCCGGCGTCTTCATCGTCAGCGCGCGCAGCGACCAGGGAGTCGGCCTCTACGCGCTCGACGCGCAGCATCCTGGCGTAACCATCAAACCCGACCACATAGTCGACTTGACCCGCGATCAAGCAAGGGTGGAATTCAAAGACGTGGAGGTCCCTGAGGCGGGAGTTGTTGCCACGGGCGATGGCGGCGCTGCCGCCATCCGTGCCGGGTTGCCGGCGATGCTAACGGTGGTAAGCGCCGACATGGTAGGTGCCGGCGAGTGGCAACTACAGACCACGTGTGAGTACGCCAGCATGCGTAAACAGTTCGATCATCCGCTAGGATTCTTCCAGGCGGTGAAGCATCCGATCGTCAATATGATGCTGGCGGTCGACCGGGCCCGGTCGCTGGTCTACAACGCTGCCTGTGCGATCGATTGCGAGCCTGGCCGAGCCGAGCGTTTCGCGCGCATGGCTAAGTCGGCAGCATCCGATGCCGCGGCGTTTTGCTCGGGGCGTTCGCTGCAACTACACGGCGGTATAGGTTTTACCTGGGAGTGCGACCTGCACCTCTACTTCAAAAGGCAGAAACACAACCAGATGTACCTGGGTGACGGCATTTACCATAGGGGAAGCGTACAGCTTGAAGACCGGCAAGACGCTTAGCAAGCGGATACCTGGCCTCGGCCAGCAGCCAGCCGAGTGCCGCAAGATCGTCCTCTTCGGCGTCCTCTACAAGATGGCCTACCTGGCTGTCCCCGCTGATGAGGCGCTGAGGTACGGTGACCACCATTCGCCCCACATAGTTGACCACACCCGGCTCGACGCGGAAGTGGAAGTCGACGTTGGCGTGTAGCAAACGATGGTCGAGTGAGCGCAGCGTGCCGTCGTAGACATCGAGACTTAGCGCTTCGTACTCGCCAGCGGGCAGCTTCTTTACGAAGGCCGCGGGCTCCCAAGGCGTAACCCGCACTTTTTGTCCGTAACGAGCCAGGCGCTCGCCGCGTGGACCACGGCGGGTAATGTTGAGCTGATAAATGGTACGACGCGCATCCGCACGTATCCACACCCGCTTGCCAGGCTCGCTATCCGCGGAATAGTCGACCGCGATGGCAAATGAGCCAACCACTATGCCCTGCCCCCGACCCAGACTGGCCAGTTCCTCGCGGCTGGCGTTCTCAGCGGTTGCGCTGCAGCCGGTGCAGGCTGCAGCTACGGCAACGCAGACAAGAGCCTTGCTTGCTAGAGCTTGGGCGGAGCTTCGCGGTGGCGGCATAGTCGTACTCATCGACTTCCAGCCTAACACCACCACGCTCGGGCGTCCGCCGGAAAACCTCAAGATCCGCGCGGCGGGGCGCAACTGCCGCAGAGCGCAAGGCAGGTGACCCAGCCGAGCATAGAGTCACCGAGAGGCGCTGAGCGCTGTACGCCGAAGCGAGCACCCTGTATGTTGGCGCGATGGTCAGAGTTTCCAAGCAACGAGGGCGAAAGCGAAGCAGCAAAACCAGCCGTAGTGGTAGCTCGATGGCCGCATTGGCCGACCGTTACGACCTCTACCAGCGCTCGGTGCAGTCACCGGAACACGAGGTAGAGATATTTCAGCGCATCTTCCGCTCGGGCTTCGGCCGAGTCCCGCTGATACTGCGCGAAGACTTCTGCGGCACGGCATTGGTCTCGTGTGAGTGGGTCAAGCGCAAGCCGCAGCGGCGGGCCTACGGGGTGGACAACGACCCCGCTCCGCTGGCCTGGGGTCGAGAGCACAACCTCAGCCGCCTGGCTGCGCCGGCCCAACAGAGAGTCTCGCTTGTATGTGATGATGCCCGCAAGGTCCGCGGCCCCAAGGCCGACTTGATCGCGGCGCAGAACTTCTCGTTTCAGTTCTTCAAGACCCGAGACGAGCTCCGCCGCTATTTCCGCGCGGCCTACCGTAACCTCGGAGAGGAAGGCATGCTCTTCGTTGATGTACTTGGTGGCTCCGAGGTCATCGAAGAAGACCACGAAGAGGTCAAAAAGCACCGGGGCTTCTCCTACGTCTGGGAACAGAAACGCTTCGACCCGATAACCCACGCCTGCTTGTTCGCGATTCACTTCCGCTTCGCCGATGGCAGCGAGCTACGCAATGCCTTCACCTACGACTGGCGCTTGTGGAGCATTCCCGAGGTTCGCGAGCTTCTCGCCGAAGCGGGTTTCTCGCGTGCCGATGTCTATTGGGAAGATACCGACTCAGACACCGGCGAGGGCAACGACGTATACCGCCGCCGCGAGCACGCCCCCAGCGATCCGGCCTGGGTGGCCTACGTCGTCGGCGTCAAGCAACGGCCCTAGAGCCCATCTGCGGCAAGATGCCGCTTCCAGGCTCCGCCACGAAAGGCGACCAACAGCCACAGGGCGCGAGCCAGATGGTCGAAGATGATGACCGCCCACACCCACACGATGCTGGCGTGAAAAACCACGGCGCACAGCAACGCGGCGGGCACGCGTATACCCCAGTTGCCAACCACGGCGGCAACCAGCGGGGTCCAGGTGTCGCCGGCACCGCGGAGAACACCAGCCAGGGTGAAATGCCCCTGTAACATCGGTTGAGCCACGGCTAGGCACAACAAGAACGGCACCAGTATGGCCACAGTGGCGGGGTCGTCGGTAAACACCGCGGCGATAGGCCCGCGCGCCAGCCCCGAGGCTAGGCCGAGAATCACCGCCACACCCAAAGCCATAGCTAATGCGGTGCGGCCGATGTCATCGGCCGACTGCTCCTCCCCGCGGCCCAGGGCATGGCCGACCAGAGTCGCAACCGCGGCAGAAAAGCCGATGCCGGGAATCCATGAAAACGACAAGGCTCGCACGCCTACGGTGTAGGCGGCAACCGCCTCGGTACCGTAGCCTCCAAGGATGGCGAAGTAGCTGAGCAGCGCGAAGTTGAGAATTACGCGCTCGGCCACCCCCGGCGCAGCGATACGGACGACCTGACCGAGAACCTTGAGCCCGCCGCCGAGATCGCTAAGACGCACGCGCACGGCCGAAACCGACGGGCGGCGCACGACCACGCGCACAAACAAGATCACACCGAGCAGCTGAGACATGAGCGTGGCTATACCAGCCCCAACCAGTTCAAGCCGCGGCAGGCCAAACAGGCCGAAGATGAGCAGGACGTTCAGTGCCACCTTGAGCGCGGCAACCGCCACCGAGATGCGCATGGGGGTAACCGTGTCTTTCTCGGCCCGCAGACCGCTCTCGATGCCTAGCGAAAGCGCCAGCAGCACCGATGAGCCAAGCACCAGCCGCATGTACGGCACCGTCAGCTCCACCACCGAGGGTTCGGCATTTAGCAGCGCCAGAATCGCTCGCGGCGCAAGCAGCACCGCCGCCGACAGCGCCCCAGCCGTAGCGACTCCGACGATCAGTGAAGCGGCCAGCGCCTGCCGGGCCTCATCCTGGCGACGGCGGCCGAGTGCCCGCGCCATCAGCGCTACGCAGGCAAACCCCACGGCGAACAAGGCCGACTGGATCATAAAAAAGAACTGGGTGGCATAACCCACGGCGGCTACCGCGTGCGGACCGATGCGGCCGACCATGGCGATATCAACCAGAGCAACCGCGGTCACCAGGACCTGCGAGAGCATCACTGGCCACGAGAGCCGCCAGATCTCGGCGCGCCAGCCGCTAGTCGCCCTGGGCACAGCCGTCGCGGTGGTCGCGGCAGCAACAGCCAAGGCCCCCGAGGGGGTCTGCGATGCGCGCTGCGCAGCGAT
>CAZPPZ010000144.1:0-8422 GCA_964588545.1 uncultured Myxococcales bacterium
CAACCGGACACAGACCCGTGGCTATGCGCCGAGTCGAGCGCGCCCCAGACGATAGGCACGCACCAGCTGGTTGACCCACAGCGCCAGCCCACCAGCCAGGCCCAGTCGAAACGCTGTTTTCGGCGAACGATCATGGTCGAGATAAAAGCGCCAGAACACCATCATGACGATAAAGAGCAGCACCACGTGTTCGATGAATCCGCCTCGTGCCTTGAGATTCCACTGCAAGAAGTAGCCGGGTGCGGTCGCGACCAGCGCAGTGGCCCAACGAGCCGCTGCAACCGAATAACGCCGGTAGGTAAAATCGTATACGACGGCGAGCAGCCCTAGAGAAAACGCTAAGGGGACGAGCCGCAGGGCCAGAGTCCCGACGCCAAGCAATGCAAAGCTCACAGCAACACAGTAAGCCTCGAGTGCCCCCAGGTAGGCCTGTCCGTAAAAGAACACCGGAAGCCCCCTCCCCTCGAGGATGTGCTTGCCCATCAGGCCAACAATGCCCTCGTCGGCGAGGTAGACGTCAACGTCACCACCGTTGACCAAGTCGTAGTTGAGCAGCATCACCACGCGAAAGGCGATGCCGACTGCTAGCAATCCGTAAAATGCCCAACGGTTCACGCCACCCCCCGCTACTGAATATACCCCAGCGACCGCAGCGCCTCTTGCGTAGACTGATCCAACTCCGACGACTCGACACCTTCGACGCGTATGCGCCGAGAAAAGAGTCGCCAGCGCTGATTGAGCCACTGCGCCATCGATTCTGTAAGGTCGGTTGTAGTCGAAGCCGCGAGACCCCGCTCATCACTCTCAACAGCGTCGACTCTTAGGTCGTAGCTCTGTAGCAACCGGTGGTTGAAGTGGTGAATGATCTTCTCGTCGTTACGGCGCAGAGCCACCTGCACGTTCAGGCTTCGCTTGCGATACAGCTCCGCGACTATCTCGCGCGTAGGAGTGGAATCGCCAGCGCTAATTGCTCGGCTAAAATCCAAGCCCTCGAGCCCTGGCGGAGCGGCCACACCGGTGAGAGAGAGAACCGTAGGCATGATGTCGATGATGCTCGCCTCCGTGGCCAAACGCGGAGAAGCCACTTCAAGACCCGGAACGTAGATAATCAAGGGGACATGAAGGACTTCTTCATAGAGCGTCCGGTGGTGGCCCTTACGACCGTGATCAAAGAACTCCTCACCGTGATCGGCGGTAACCACGATCAGCGTTCGGCCAGAAAGCCCTTGCCGTTGGAGCATCTGCCTGATCCCACCGATGTGATCGTCGACTAGGCGAATTTCGCCATCGTACAACGCTACAACATGATCCAGATCGGCCCGGTCCATATGAGAATTAACCGCATCATTGAAGTAGAAGTTCTCGCCGGACACGTCGCCTGCATAGTCGGGGTCAAACATCTTGTCGTAGGGGGAACCTGGAGCGTAATCGTAGTGAACGTCCCAGTAGTGCAAGAACAGGAAGAATCGCCGGTCGCGATTCGCCGATATCCATTGTTCTGCCGCGTCGTTGACCAGACCAGCGGTAACGCTCTTGTATGACTCGTTATTGGTAGCGAATGACACCGTCTCGTCATCGTAGTGGTCAAAGCCATGGTCGAAGCCGAAGCGTGACTCGACGTAGGGAGCCGACACCACTGCAGCGGTCGCGTAGCCCGCCGCCGACATCGCCCCCGCGAGAGTCGGCACCTCGGCACTCAGACGGCGATCGTCACCAACCACGCCATGCCCCAACAGAGAACGGCCGGTAAGCAGCGACATGTGCGCCGGCAGAGTCCACGACGTGGTACTGCTGCAGCGCTCGAAGACCACGCCATCGCGGGCCAACGCCTCCAGCTGTGGAGTGGTCGGTCGGGGGTAACCATACACGCTCATGTGGTCGGCACGCAGGCTGTCTATCGAAATGAGTACGACATTATATCCGGCAGCGACAGCGTCACTCGCCATCGGCAGCCGTGCAGAATCACGCGACGGCGCAGCCACCGCCAGAGGCAACCCGAGCAGCACTACCAGCGCCGCCAGCGCCAAAGCCACGGTTCCCTGGCGCGCTCGTAGGCCCCACATGATCACAGCCGAGACCAGCATGATCGCTACCGCCACCAGCACTCCATCAAAGACCGCATCGCGCAGCAGATTAGAGGCGATGGCGCCAAGGGTCGCCTGCGCGGGAATCTTGACCGCCGCAACCCACCACCACAGATGAACCACCGCCTGCACAATAACTAGCGCCGCCAGGGTACGCAGCCGCCAGCTCTGGCCGCGGCTCTCATCGCTGAGACCAAGCAGGGGTGAGAACGGCGTCAGCAGTAGTGATAGCGCCATAGCCACCACCACATTGATCGCCGCTAGCTGTGGCAATAGTTGCAGCTTGGCGGCGAAGCTCTGCGTCAAGAAGCGATCGAGCAGATGCGGCAGCGGCAGCAGCCCGGCGAGTAAAAAGTATATCTTGGTAAAAGCGTCGTAGATCTGTAGCGAAAAGAAATCATAGGGAGGCAACAGCAGCCCGCGAAACAACACGGCCAACACCAGGGTCTCCACAAGCGCCTGCAATAGACCCAGAGTCGCCGCAACCGCGACAAGGCGGGAGCCTGTTCGTATCAATCGTTTCATCTTCTATCGTTCCGACACCGCCCCGCGCCAAGCCAGGTACAGCACCCAAGAGCCCTAGATCTAGGTTGGCTCCTCCACATCACCACGGCTGCGGTCGTCAGCCGCTTCGGCAATCTCCCCCGGCAACCCGAGCACCTCACCAACGACGTACTGAGGGCGCTGCTTCACCTCATCGAATATTCGTCCAATGTATTCGCCTATGATGCCAAGAGAAAGCAGCTGTATCCCCCCCAAGAACAGCACGATAACCACCGTAGAGAGCCAGCCCTGAAGGGTCTGGTCGCCGAAAAATCGGCCCACCATAAGATACCCCATGTAGACAATGGTACCTATCGACACCAACAGGCCGAGGTTGCTGACCATACGCAGCGGGACAAACGAGTACGAAATGAGTCCGTCAAAGGCCAAGCGCATCAGCTTGGTAAAACTATACTTGGACTCGCCCGCATAGCGCGCTTCGCGGGCGTACTCGAATCCCGTCTGCCGTAGCCCTACCCAGGTGCGCAATCCGCGGACGAAACGATTGCGTTCGGGCATGCGTCCGAGGATATCGACTACGCGGCGATCCATCAGCGAGAAGTCGCCAGAATCAAGCGGAATGTCGAGATACGAAACCCTCCGCAGCAGCCAATAAAAAATCTTGTACGCCCCAACTTTCAGCGCATTCTCTTTGCGCTGTTGGCGTACCGCATAGACAACATCATAGCCTTCGCGCCACAGACGGACGAGATCGGGTAACACTTCTGGGGGGTCTTGAAGATCCCCGTCCATAACCACCACCGCCGCCCCCCCGCTGTGGTCGAGCCCACAGGTCACCGCCACCTGGTGGCCGAAGTTGCGCGACAGGCTGACGCACTTCAGGCGTGGGTCGCATTGGTGACAAGCTGAGAGGATCTCCTGCGAACGGTCGGTGCTGCCGTCGTTGACAAACACGACCTCGTAGGGCTCGCCGAGCTTAGCTAGCGCAGCACCCAGGCGCTCGACCAGGGTCTCGAGAGTTTGCTCCTCGTTGTAAACGGGAATGACCACCGAAATCGTCACCCCCCCCCGACTGCGCTGACCGGCAGGCTCTGCCACTTTACTCGTTTCTCCTTGGCTGCTCACAAAACCTCCACCATCCAACTTACACCGCATGGGCAGAAGGAACCTCACCCCTTGATGCAAAAACTTGGGCGTAGACCTTCTCGATCGCGGGCACTACGACCGGCCAGCTCAGCTCGGCCAAGAAACGACGTCTCGCGGCCCTACCCAGACTTGTGCCCCGACCACGGTCCTCGGCCAAAGCACACAGGGCCCGCCCCAGCCCCGGGCCATCATCGTCACCAACACAGAGAGCTTCGACTCCAGTACGCAAGGCCTTGGCCCCACAACCCGCGGTGACTATAGGCCTACCCAAGCTCATATAGTTGAGCAGCTTGATCGGATAGCCCGAGCCACGCCGCCGCGGCAAGACCAGGACATCTGCAGCCTCCATGGCCCGACGCGCCTGGGAGAAATCTTCGACCACCACGCAGCGCACCAAGCCCGACAGGCCGCGCTTCTTCACCGCCGCGGCAAAGCCCGAATCGTGCGTGTGGGTCGCAACTAGTAGTGCCACCCGCCGCGGCCCGAGCGTCGCGGCCGCACAGCTCAGCCCGTCTAGCAGCAGCCCCATGTTTTGATAAGCATCGAGATTACCACAGTAGCCGATCAGCAACCCCTGCTCATCCATCGCCGCCAGACCAAACTCCGGGCGCAGCGACACTGCAGATGCAGCGGCAGCACCACCATCGTCGAGACCAGGCGGAATCACCGATAAGCGACCCTCAGCGACCCCTAGGCGGCGCAACTCACCCGCGCTCGCCTCGCACAAGGCTATGGCGTGGTCAGCACGGCGGGGCACCGTCGCGTCGAGAAAGCGCCCGGCCCGGCCAGCACACCACTTCGCCAGTCGAGTGTCGAAATAGGTCGCCAGTTCATCGCCCATCAGATTATGACTGTGGTAAACCACCGGAACGCCACAGTACATCCGCACCGCGATACCGAGAACAGTGGCCTCATAGTTGTGACAGTGCACCAAGTCGAAGCGCGAGGAGCCGAGCAAACGGGTCAGCCGCGAGGCCATTAAGACATCGAGAACAGGCTTTACCGGACTCGGCCCCGATCGCATCGAGTCATCACCCGGTAGCCTGCGTATGCGATGATGATGATAGCCACCATCACTTCGGCCGCTGCCCTGGCCGTAACTGAGCAGATGTACCTCGTGGCCGCGCTCGGCCAGATGCGTACACATCTGACCAACCAATACCTGAGAGCCCTGAGGCGAGGGAAACGGGGCGGCTATGACCATGGCGATGCGCAATGCTGATTGCCCTTAACCCGGATTAGTCGAGGTAGCCGAGCGCGCGCAGACGCTCGGCTACCTCGCGCTCTTCCTCTTTGCTATAGGCTGGCCCCTCATCGGTATCGACTTCGACCTCGCTAAGACCTCCCGCTAGCTCTTCGAGCAGATCGTACCAAGGCCTGCCGTTAGCGCCGGCGCTCGCCGCCAGCCCCTGTAGCGCCAACACCGTCGCTCCTGCGTCCGCCAGGCAACCATCGCCAAAACGCCCACAGCGGATCCCCGGGCCATGGAGAATACTCATCCCCATGCGAGAATGGGCGCCCGCCATACTCGTGCCGCGCGCACCGGTCATCTCCGCGCCAGATAGCTGCCGCAGCACCTCGCGCTCACGGCCACCACGACTCGACCCACAGCTATAAGCGTAGCCCCCCGGCTCGGCCAACTCGAGAACTAGATCGGGAACGCGCCGGGCGAACCGACCAGCGTAGAGTTCCTCACGAGCGCGCACGGCAACGACCACCCTATCGCCGCTGACGGGGTGGCGGAATTCGGCTAAATCCTCACGCAGAGCTTCAATCAAATCCCCGACCTCGGCATCGCCAACCACCCCGCAGGGCTCACGCCCCTTGCGGTTTATCCACAGCGCCGGAAAGTAATTGAGTTCCTCGCTGAAAACCCGTGTCGCCGACCAGTCGATGCCACCAAAACGAGCCGCCGACTCGACACGGCCGACGGCGGGTTGCAGCCGAGAGAACAACCATGGCGCCCAGCGCTCGGGAACCATCCGCAGAGCACTGCGGCGCAGCCAGCCCAATGCTCCAGTGTGCAAGCGCTGACCACTGAAACTCAAATAGCCCCGCGCGGCCAGCCAGGTGTTCAAGAATACGGCCTGATCACTGGCCCCCATGCTGCCATGATCCGACACCACCATCACCGTCGTATCGGTACCCGCGGCGTCGATCAGTGCGGCCAAGCCCGCGTCCATCGCTCGATAGACATCTCGCATCGCACTAGCCGGACCGTCGTTTCTGTAGCGAGGAGACTGCGGGTCGCAGAACTGCCGAAACTGATGCGATACCGTATCGGACTCACCATAGTGAACCATGAAACAATCAAAGCGCTGTTCGCGGATAAGATCGCAGACGATTCGAGTGCGTAGCGCGATCTCACCGAGCATCGTCTCTAGCGCCTGCTCGTGCCATCCGGCCTCGATACGCATTTGCGATGGACCGGCATTGCCCAAACCGCCGTAGCGGCGACTCAACTCACCATACAAAGAGCGTGGCTGGGTCGACCGCGGGCCTCCCACGGCCCCCAGGGGCGTATCAAACCCGCAAACTTGGATGCCATTTAAGCTTTCAGGGGGGTAGGTGGCGGGCACTGCGTAGAGCCCAACACGAGCTCCGGCTTGGCTCATGCGACGAAAAATCGTCGGCAGATGTCGCTCGCCTGCCCCAACGAAACGCACCGAGTAGCCATCACGGATTGTAAAATCGGTAACCCCGTGGAGATCGGGATCGGCAGCCGTCAAGAAAGTCGTCCACGCCGGAAAGGTCACAGCCGGCCAGGTCGATTCGACCTCGCGAACAGCTCCCCCTCTGATCAGGGAGGCCAGCGTTGGCAGCTCACCTGCCTCGACGAGGGGCTCGAGCGTATCGAGCGAAGCCCCGTCCCAGGCAACAACCAGAAGCATCGCTACTCGATATAACCCAACGCCCGCAAGCGCTCGCGTGCCGCGTCGTCCATTTCACCGCTGACACCTGCTACCGCGCTCTGGCGCGCCAGTGCGCGAAGCCCCGCCAGGCTCTCCTGCAACGCGGCCACACGGTCGGGGTCGCTGGATGCGAGATTATGGGTCTCGCCCGGATCAGCCACCAGATCGTACATCTCGACCGGATCCAGACCTCGTGGGTTACCCTCGTTAGCCACGATCAGCTTCCACTGCGCGCTGCGGACACTCTCGAGTACATTACCCTCGTGATCCTCTTCGGCATAGACGGCAGCGGGCGCCTTGGTCGACATCAGATCTCTGCCCTGCGCCGAGGCCGGCACCTCCAGCCCCGCGGCTGCCAACATCGTCGGCATCACATCAACGAGACCGCTCAACTGTGAGACACGCGTACCGCCACGAACATTGCCCGGAAACTTGACCATCAGAGGGACGTGCAGCTGCTCATCGTATAGAGTGGTGCCGTGCCACCAGCCACCATGCTCATGGAACTCCTCGCCATGGTCGGCGGTGAACACGATTATCATGTCGTCGTATAATCCAGCCTGCTTGAGCCCAGAGAATACCGCCGCCAGGAAGCCGTCTAGATACTCGATGTTTCCCGCGTAGAGGCCACGCAGTTCTTCGGCTCGATCCCCAGCCGGATTGGGCGTATCGACCCTCGCGACCGCTTTACCGTTGTAGGGCAACTCAAAATACGGGTCGTGTGGATCCATATAGTGAATGAAAGTAAAGAACGGCTCCTCCCCATATTCCGCCAGCCACGGCAGCGCTCGGCCGTTGACGCTGACAGCGTCCTGGTAGTAGTGCTCTACGTACTTTTCTCTGGAGAGAAAACGCTCCCTAATCAGCCTCATCCCGCTATAGAGCGACAACTTGGAGCCCGAGTCTGAGGCGCCGAAAAAGAAATCCGGGGAGAGATATTCGTAGGAATCAAAACCCTGCTGAAAATTAAACGATGGCGCAACATTGATGTTGGTTACGAACCCAGAGGTAAGGTAGCCATCGTCACGCATCACCTCGGCAACCGTCACCACCTCATCCGGCAACAAGTCGGTCTTGAGCATCACCGAGTGTGAAGAAGCATACAGCGAGGTAAGGATCGTAGATATGGAGGGCCGGGTCCAAGATGAATGCGCAAAGGTATGCTCGAAAACCACCGAATCGCTGGCCAGGGCATCCAGCGCCGGGGTACTGACGTCGGAAGCACCATAGGGTCCGGTGTGGTCGGCGCGTAGAGTATCGGCGATAATCAGTAAGACATTTGGACCCTTGGCGCTAGCCGCACCGACCGCGGCCTGTGGCTCACCGCCGACCACCGCATTGAGTCCAAGCGACAGAGCAACAGCCGCCACCACCAACGCAGAAGCGAAGCGCAGCCCCGCCGCGATAGCACCACGTCTCTCGCCTGAAGCAGCAACGGTTTGCCAAATCACCAGGGCGAACAGTGCGCCACCAACGAGTACTCCCAAGTGTACGGCAATCCCGGCCGCAGATGCCATTGCAAGGCTCTCGCCAAACAAGTCTCGGATTATGCGAAAGCGAGAGACCACCATACCCAGAGCAGCGGCAGCGGCAGCGGCAGCGCTCGCAAGAACAAGAACCTGCGATCGCAGTACCGGCACCACGCTGAGGGCTACGGCTCCGCCAATCCCCATGAGCGAACCGAACAGCCCGTAAGACACAGATGCAAACACAAAGACACAATACTCTCTAGAAGATCTGATCACCGCGTACACACATGACTACATCACGCTATCG
>CAZPPZ010000145.1:0-8411 GCA_964588545.1 uncultured Myxococcales bacterium
GTCCAAGCGCAGGCCGAGGCGACCGCTACGCAGCACCCTCGGCCTGCGCTTGGACAGCGCCTATACCTACATGATGATTGGCACGGCCATAGCCAAGAGGTTGAGATAGGCTACTGAGCAGAGGCTGGAACGCTTACCGAAGATACGAAATCATTAAACTCGGCCCACCGCCTCTCTAGCAACTTGTCCACCCCGGGATGCCAAGGGCTATCAGAAGTCCAGCGTGAGGCCATGACATTGAGTAACTGGCGATCAGAGACCTCGGAGAAACAGAATACCGTGTAGAACACCCCCCTGCCCTCTTCAGCAGGAGCGTAGCGATACACAGCGTAGACGGCCTCGCGACCGTCTAGTTTAAGCTGCTTGCGCAGCATCTGCTCTCCCATGCCTGCGAACTCGTCATCGTATAGCACCATGAACGACGACATGATCAGATCGGCACGGTCTCCCAGGGTCTGGTGCTCGACGTTCTCGCCGAGCAGGGTCGAGAGCACCACCCTGTAGATGGCCGGGTCGCTTGCTCCCGGGCCGAACGCAACACTGGCGAGCCTCTCGGTCTCGGTCTCGGTGAGGTCATCGTGGACGGCCAGAGTGTTCTGCTCGCGTGAATCGTCCGCGTGGGGGACCACCACACTGAAAGCTCCATCGTTGCCTCGATAAACGCCGCTGTCGATGCGACCGAGGAGCGCCAGTTTCTCCAGAGCCGCGCCGTGGCGCAGCGTTGCACAGCCACCAAACAGCAACAGACAAGCAGCAACAGACAACGCGACGGGAGCACGGAAGGCATTCATGTGGTTATGTGCAGGGTCGGCCCGGGCACCAATATAGCACCCGAGCCGCTCCGCTATGAAACGAAACTGCGATGATTCAGAATTCAGCCCTGCGATAC
This sequence comes from uncultured Myxococcales bacterium, assembly GCA_964588545.1. GTDB lineage: Bacteria > Desulfobacterota > Binatia > UBA1149 > SPBQ01 > CAZPPZ01. Next base: position 890 of record CAZPPZ010000145.1, read on the forward strand.
ATCGCGACCACCGCCGCACCGCCAAGCCCGAGGTTGTGCTGCAACGCGACCTTTGCCCCTTCGACCTGACGCTTGTCGGCCTCGCCACGGATCTGCCAATTGAGCTCTGAGCACTGCGCCAGGCCCGTGGCTCCGAGCGGGTGGCCCTTGGAAATCAGCCCCCCGGAGGGATTCACCACAACCTCGCCGCCGTAGTTGGGAGCACCCGAGTCGACCCATTCCCCGCCCTTGCCCTCGGCACACAGCCCCAATCCTTCGTAAGTGATCATCTCATTGCACGAGAAGCAGTCGTGCAGCTCAACAACATCGACGTCCTCTGGACCAAGCCCGCTCTGCTCGTAGACCTTGTGGGCGGCGTCGCGGGTCATGTCCTGGCCTATGAGCTTGATACAGCTCTTCTCGCCAAACGAGCTGGGGAAGTCCGTGGCCATAGCCATTCCGGCGATCTCGACGGCAGTCTTCTCCAAGCCGTGCTCGCGCACGAACTCTTCACTGGCGACTATGGCTGCACCAGATCCATCAGACGTCGGGCAGCATTGTAGCTTGGTAAGTGGCTCGTAGACCATCTTCGCCGCCATGATGTCTTCGAGCGAATAAGCGTCCTGGGACTGAGAATAGGGGTTGTTGACTGAGTGTAGGTGATTCTTGTAGCCGATCTTGGCGAACTGCTCAGCGGTGGTGCCGTAGCGGTCCATATGCTCGCGTCCGGCATTACCGAATAACTGCGGCGCTGGCGGTGCCTCAGCAAAACCGCGCAGCTCGACCATTAGCTCGAAGTGCTTGTCCATGGGATTGACTCGATCGGTGTACTTTATACCCAGCGAGCCCTTCTCCATCTTCTCGAAACCCAGAGCTATGACACACTGTGAAATGCCGCCTTCGACGAACTGCTTGGCCATGAACAGAGCGGTGGAGCCGGTAGAGCAGTTGTTGTTGACATTGTAGACGGGGATGCCGGTCAGTCCGAGGCCATAGATGGCGCGTTCACCGCAGGTAGAGTCTCCGTAGCAGTAGCCTACACAGGCCTGTTCGACTAGATCGTAGGCGATACCGGCGTCGGCCAGCGCCTTGCTCCCGGCTTCCTTGGCCATGTCGGGATAGTCCCAGTCTTTGGATCCCGGCTTCTCGAACTTGGTCATACCGACACCGACAACGTAAACTTTTCTGCCCATTAGCCCCTCTCCTTGTACGTGAAAAAACGGTTGTAGGCCCTCATCTAAGCACTTTTGCACGATTTTGCAAAAGCGCTTAGTGCGGCTCTACATCACGGCTGCCGAGCATGTTGAGCTTGTAACGACGTATGCTTGCCGGGGCGATGCGGGCGCCATCCGCGCTGCTAAAGAACAACGCATCCTCAGGGCACTGAACCACGCAGGCGCCGCACTTCACGCAGCGTTCATCGTGGCTGAGTTCGACTTTGCGGGGGTCGCTACGCTTTTCAAACACCCCCTCAGGACACACCGTCCAACATGAGTAGATGCCACTACAAAGCTCGCTATCAAGGCTGATGCTCCAGTTGCGCGACTCGAAAAAGCTCCCACCCTCTATCGGAGTGGATCCGTCAAAATCGAAGGTGAGTAACGCAAACATCGCCACTGCCAGCAGCGGCGCAAGCAGCAGTGCCGAGCCGCTAGCGCCAAGCAGTTCCGCGCCAGCAAGTCCGATGCCCGCAGCCACGACAGCGCCGATAGGCCAACGCCCGCGCGGCAAACGGTCGTAGCCGAGAAAAACCGCCAGAGATAGCACCCAGGCCAAGACCACAAGCGGCAACGCCCAGGCTCGGCTGAAGAGCAGCATCACCACTGCAGCAACCGCCGAGATCGGCGCCGCCCAAGCGACCGCCATCTCGATGCGCTCACTTAACCCGAAACGCACCCGCATCATGCCGTCGTGCTTGCGCATTCCGGCATCGAGATAAGCCTTGAGGTCCTCGGCATACACCGGGCCAAAACGCAGCTTCCAACCACTACGTCTCGCCACCTCCTTGGCCTCCACCCCGGTTGCTGCCAGTTGCGGCAGGATGGCTCGACGGTGACGAACCCGTTTGGCAACGCCGCAGGTCTTAAGCGCGGTGATGACATCGGCGCTGCCGAGCAGCCCCCCGGCAGCCGCACACCAAACGTTGATACCGTGCGAAGCCGCGACCACCACCCAGACATCGCAGCCATCCAACGCGCGTAGCAGACGGCGCACGGTAAGGTCGTAGTTGCCGGTGACCAGCACCGGAGAATCTGCGTTGGGCTTGCCAACCACCCGCAGACCCGGCTCGGTGGGCCAGGGAACCATGCGCAGAGCGGTCTGCAAGAGGTCTCGAAGAGTCACGCGGGTCGTCTCGCTGCGACAACAGCGAGCGTGCCCAGCCAGGAACAACGCTCGTAGTATGGATCCAGGCCGACCTCGGTAAGCTGGGCTGGCAAGTCTTCGATGGCATGGGTGGTCGAGCCGGTGAGCAACCAGGTCGCCATCGCCATCGGCCAGCGGATACCGGTATGAATCAGCCGCTGCCAGGCTCTACCCGGCCGAATCTCATCAACCACGGCAAGGCAGCCATCGGGCTTGAGGACGCGCGCCACTTGCGCCAACACGTAGCTGCGTTCGCTGTGCGACATCTCTGAGAGCGACAAGCTGGCGGCAACGCCGTCAAAGCTGGCATCAGCCAGCGCATCGATCTCGGAGGCGGCGCATTCGCGTAGCTGCAAGCCCGTCCTCGCCAGGCCCAAGCGCCGTCCGGCCTGATCGAGCATCTGCGGATTCTGGTCAATCGCCTCGACCTTGGCCCCAGCGTCTAGCAGCCGCTCGGTGAGCAGGCCAGTGCCACAACCAATTTCCAGTATGCTGTCACCGCGGTGACTGACGACGATGTCGGCCACGGCCTGCTGGGCTGCAGCTAGTTGCCCTAGCGTCAGCAGGCGGATGCCTGCATCGTAGCGCTCGGGTACGGACTCGAGCAGTTTCATCAATACCAACGAACTCATGGCACTAGTCTCGATTACTCATAAACAGGCGACACAGCAGCGTCAATCACACGAGTCTCCCGGGCTACCAATTGCCGCGTTGCACAGCTAAGGTCCGCCGCGAGGCCAGAGGGAGGCAAGCATGGCAGAAAACTTTGAACTGACCGATGAGATGAGGGCGGTGATCGGCGAGCAATCCGCACCCTGGTCCTTCGAGGTTACCACCACCAGCATCCGTGCCTTCGCGCGCGGAGTCGGCTACACAGATCCGGTCTACTTTGACGTCGAGGCAGCCCGCGCCGCCGGATATAGCAGCCTGCCTGCACCACCAACCTATCTGGGCACCCCGGTCTTCATCCCGGGGCTGAGCGACGACACCTTCAGTAGTCCTCGCAACGGCCAGCCTGCGGTGCCACACGGTCTCAAGAACATTCTCGATGGCGGTACCGAGATAGAATACTTCGAACAGATCTGCGCGGGCGACACACTCAGCGCAGTCAGCAAGATCGCCGACCTCGCCACCCGCGAGAGCCGTGCCATCGGCACCATGCTGATAATCACCGTCGAGACCAGCTACACAAAAGCAGACTCGAAGATCGCGGCGCTACTGCGCAGCCAGGTCATTTTTTACTAGAGCAATAGGAGCGTAAGTGATGGCCATTACATGGGATTCTATCAACGAAGGTGATGAGCTTCCGGTTCTCCGTAAGACTCCGGGGGTCACCCAGCTGGTCAAGTACGCCGCCGGCTCAGGCGACTTCAATCCGCTGCACCACGACTACAACTTCGAGCAGTCGAAGATGCTCGGCTCGATCATCGTCCACGGCCGTTTCAAGTACGCCGCGCTCGGCGAGCTGGTCTCGAACTGGCTCGGCCACGGTGGCCGTATCAAGAAGATTTCTTGTCAGTATCGCGGCATGGATTTCCCTGACAAAGAGATCGTGTGCGGCGGACGAGTAACCAAGAAGTGGGAGGAGAACGGCGAGAAGCTCCTCAGCTTGACGCTGTGGACGCAAAACGATGAGGGCAAGAAGACCACGCCGGGCAACGCCAACGTCATCATCGACTAGTTGAGCAGCGCGGCGCTAATCTACTTGCGCTGCCAGCTGCCGTCGTCGGCCTGGATGGGCCAACCAGGGGCGGCCTTGTCGCGCCAAGTGTCGGCAAAGATTCGACGAATGTCGTCAAGGCGTTCGCGACCGTAATCGTTGGCCTCGGCAATCTCGACGTAGAGGCTGTCGCGATCGCGGTTTTCGGCGCTCAGCAGACCACGAAGCATCGCCTGTTCCTTCAACGGAAGCCCGCTTAGATCACGCAGTGCTAGCAGGCCGTCGTTGCTGATACCCACATTTCCCGCCGCCAGGTAGGGCTTGAGCTTGGCACTGCGCTCTTTCATCGAGGCCTTGAGCTTACGAATCGCCGCCGTCGAGACCTTGACGTCGGGCTCGCCTTCTCCCGCATGGGCGATTTTGGGACCGAACCAGTGTATCCGCAGAGAACTCGATGGCGTCTCGGCCATCCCAGATCCCCAGGTCTCCTCAACTATCTCGGCGGCGGCCGCCCTGACCTGAGGAGCAGGGAAATAAATGTTGACGGTTATGCAGGCGGCAACCCACAGGGCCGCAACCAGCGCCGCCATAGCACGTCCGGCAAACCTCGACATCATCGCAAGCCCTCGTCCCGGGCGGCGACAGGCCCGCCGACCTCAGCAATCCGCGCCAAGCGCTCCACCATCTGGGAAAACCCTATCACCTGATTGTGACTTATCACGTTCACCGTTGGCGGCAGCAGCGAGCCAACCACCAGATAGTCCCTGCCCTGCTTGCTCTGCACCCCTTCGAGTACAAAGCGATCGTTGCGCAAGCTACAGCTAAAACCCATTGTTGCATAACGATAGGCGTCAAAGAAGCTGAGCAAGCCACTGGTTAGCGGATTGGCCCCTGCACCGCCGAGGATCTGTAGCTGCTCGAGGGCGGTAACACTGATGCGTTGGCTGACACCGCGAGCCGGCACGGTCTTGACCCAGGCATCAAACGCCACCGGCTCACCAGCAACAATCTCAAGGCCAGCTATGGCAGCCGAAGCGCGGCCCGAGATCTCACCCAGGCTAGTCGCAGCGGTAACCCGGGCCAGATCGATAGCGCGGGCTTCGACGTCCATAAACAACGCCGGCACTGGCGTATCGAGCTGCTCAAGGCGAAAGTCGCGGCCGATGATCTGACCACCGAATAAGCCTGCCGTAACCTCACCGTGTGACTCCACGGCACTGCCCGAAACCTCAATCGCAGGGAACTCAGCCGAGACCGTCCCGTTGAATACCGGCAGGCCTGCCGCCGCCAGCAGCATAGCGGCGTCTAGCTCTTCAGCCTCGAAGGCCGCGCTGAGTCGCCGCCGCGAGCCAGACAGCTGGTAGAGACCCAGCGATCCAATCCTCACCCGGCCTTCGGCCAGCTCGAATGCCAGCGCTCCAGCAGCTTCGATGCGATCGCGGTCGATGTGCAGCGGGATCTGCAAACGCGGCAGCTCGAGCTCGGCCAGCTTCCCGCCGCCAACGGCAATACTCCCCGCCACCGACTCAGCGTGGCCATCGCCGCCCGCTCGACCTCCTATCTTCACCGGCAACCGCAGGGCAAGATCGTGGAGGCGTAACCTGCCACCAGCCGCCACAAGCTCGTTAGCATCTAGCGAGATATGCCCATCGAGCAGCAGTCCACCACCGCTCGCCAGCATGGCTCGCAGGCGGCCCGAGGCCCGGCCGGCCAAGCTCACGGCTGCCAGGCTCGGGTGTTGGGCCTCGAGAGCCTGGGCAACAAACAGCCGGTAGGCGCGTTCGAGGCTAGCAATCGTGAAGCTCAGCTTCGCGCTGCTCAGCCTAGCGCCCGAGCCGAGCTCAGCGCGGCCTTCAAGGCGTCCAATCCCGGCCAGATCGAGCTCGCCACGCTCGATCAGCAGGCCACCGCGACCGACCACGCCATCAATCGTGAGCGCGCTGCCAAACTCCTTCAGGTCGAGGTAGAAGCTGTGCCACAGTAGCTCTCCGCTTGCGGATTTTAGCTCCAGCGAAAACTCTTGTCCGCGCTCGCTAGTGACCAGGCTCAATCGACCATCTAGGCTCAAACCCTGTACTACACGGCTATAGTCACGGTCGTGGCCGTCGATACCCTCGAGTACCAGGTGCTCCAATCGCAAACGTGGTAGCTCGGCCGGCACTTCGAGGGTCGCGCTCGCCGCGACCCTGACCACTTTCATCTCCACGTCGGCGTAGGCCAGGCGCAGATCCGACAGCGTCAAAGCGCCGCCACTGAGTTCTCCGTCTTCGTAGTGGACGGGCAGATGAGCGTTGCCGGCAAAGCTCATCGAGCCCACGCTTAGCTCGAAACCCGTAAGCGACAAAGTTGCCGAGACCTTGGGCGACGCCAACTCACCACGCAGCCGAGCCTCGAGCTCGACGCTACCGGCGAGCCGCTTGAGTTGAGGATCATCGAAGAACACTGCCGCAACATTGCCCAGCGATTCATCGGCCCAACCGAGACTGAGGTCGAGGCGTGGGATGCGGCCACTAGCCACCCCGTAGAGCGTACCTTGCAATCGCACCGGCGAGACCAAGGGTGCCAGCTTCAAGTCGCAATCCAGCTCTGCCCGGTCGGCGTCAACACCGAGAAGTAGCGAAGCGCTGAGCTCCACTCGCTGTCGAAGCGGCTCGCCTTCAGCGCTCAGCTCGAGATTGGCAACGACCCCCTGCCCGCGAAGACCAGGCCTCACGCGGATCTCGGCGAGGCCAATACTCAGTCCCGCATAATCCGCTAGGATCAGTTCTCCGTCGCTGGCGCGTAGTTCATCGAAAGGTAGTCTGGGCAGCGACGCAAACCGGGCCCCAGCTCCGTCCCGGGTCACGCCGCGCCGGGGCATAATCCGGAAAGCGCTGACGCGAACGATGCCGACGCGCCCTGCGAGAAGAGCTGTGGGCGGAAAGTCCACATCGAGTTCACGCGCAGCAAACACCGCCTGCCCCTCTGTGTCGCTGACGCGCAAGTCGCGCAGCCGCAACTGCCAACCTGACCCCAGTTCGATTGACGAGACCTCGACGCGGTAGCCGATCAAGCGAGACGCCAAGGAAACCACCACGGCGCGCCCAGGCGGGTAGGCAACAACCCAGGGCAGCGACACGGCCAAGCCCAGGCCGACAGCAAGCAGCACCACCAGGACCTGGAGGCAACGCTTCAGCAAGCCACCCCCGCCCTCGCTGCTGTGCGCACCCCCAGCTCTGACTTGCTGCCCATACCCAACCTCGCTACCGTCCCTGCTCCTTGTAGCAGAGAGATGAACTTGCACACTAGCAGATCGAGGCGTCGAGTAAGCTCGGCAGCGCTACTCCTGGCACTGGCGTCTTCACCATCCCAGGCCTGGGCAGACCAGCCCTGCGCGAAACCCGGCGACCCCGCCCAGGGCACGTTCGTCAGCGCGGGCCTGGAGACCGGCGAGGTACTTTGGGTTAGCTACCAAGGCTGCGACAAGGACGCCCTGCTGCTCGAGCATCCCCTGCTCGGCCTGATCAGCCTGCCGCGTGC
>CAZPPZ010000146.1:0-1063 GCA_964588545.1 uncultured Myxococcales bacterium
GCCGCCTGTACTCAGCTCAAAACAAATGGAAATGGTTTTTGTCGCAGAACCCATTTCCCTTTGTTTTCACGGGGTTACCAATTGTACTTATCCCCCTTATGGCTTGCCCATACTTTCTCGTATGGCTAGTATGGGTATATGAAGACGACGATAGAAATACAGGATGAACTGCTAGAACGGGCCAAACGGCACGCAAAGCGCTCGCGCCGGCCGCTACGAGCGATAGTCGAGGAAGGGCTGCGCCGCGTGCTTTCCGAACGCTTGCCGACGCAGCGCTACAAGCTACCCGACGCAAGCGTCGGCAAAAGCGGTGCTACCGATCCCCTCGAAGCTCTGTCGTGGCAAGACCTACGTGCGGAGATCTACGGCGAACCATCCTCGCGATGATCGCCGTAGATACCAACATTATGGTTTACGCCCACCGTAGGGAGTCCAGATATCACGATGCCGCGTCTGCGACGCTTCGGGGACTGGCGGAAGCAAGAGAATCATGGGCTATCCCATGGCCATGCTTGTACGAATTCTTCAGCGTGGTCACCAACCCGCGTATCTGGAAAAGTACGGCCACCACCCCAAATCAGGCTTGGCAGCAGATAGGCGCGTGGACCTCCTCACCCTCGGCCTCACTTCTTGGCGAAACTGAGGACTTCCTCGCAATTCTTGGGAAGTTCATTTGCAGACCGCGAGTGCGTGGCCCTATCGTCCACGACGCTAGAGTCGCTGCGATCTGTGTCGCGCACGGTGTCGAAGAGCTGCTAACGGCCGATCGCGACTTCGCCTTGTTTCCGGAGATTCCAGCGCGCAACCCGTTCTAGCCGGGGTGCTAGACGGGGGTCAGGCCGGCCAGGTGATGGTGTGGTCGCCCACATTGACGAGTTCGATCGACTCAGGCGCACTCGTACCAAGGCCCAAACGCGTCCCACAACGGCACGCTACCGTAGAAGTTCTTGAAAGCGCGGGGCATTCCTTGGTAGTAAGCGCCCTCGGGGCGTTCGAGATTGCCGTAGAACGCGCGACGCAGCGGACCAAGACGGCCGAGGTTGTCCCACACGACGATGTTCTT
>CAZPPZ010000146.1:1163-8386 GCA_964588545.1 uncultured Myxococcales bacterium
ACGCGCGACGCAGCGGACCAAGACGGCCGAGGTTGTCCCACACGACGATGTTCTTGGCCGCCACGTCGGCTACGGTGTTGATCTTGAGGCCAACGACATCGCCGACAGCCAGCCCCGGCATCAGCGAACGCCAGGCCGCCGGTTCACTGCTCTGTCCGGTTAGCGCAAGTAGGCCGGTCGCGAACAGCTCGCGCAGACGCCCCGAGTTCGGCCGGCCGTCGTCACCAAACACTCGCTCATCGCGAGCAACCACCATACGGCTGTTGCCACACGCGATGGGCTCTGGGTCGCGACCGTCGTCAGGACCTGGAGGCCGCGCATCAATCCAGCGCTCGCCCTCTCGCTGCCACAGTCGTGGGTCTAGCAGGCCAAAGTAACGCATGGTGATTCAGAAAGTAATGACTACGCGTCCTTTCATACCGTCGCGAGTCTCGGCAATGCCCTCGTTGATCTCGGCCAGCGGCCGGGTTTTGGCAACCAGAGAGCCGAGGTCGAGGCGGCCCTGCTCGGCCAGAGAAACGAGCGCTTGAAAGTCGCTCTGCGGATCAGCTGAGCCGTACATGGAACCCTTGATAGATTTCTCGAAGAGTAGCTGCAGCGGCTCAATTTCGAGACGATCGCCGAAGTCGGCAAGGCCGACGACTACCGCGCGTCCGCCGGGCCGAACCATCTCGAGGGCCTCGCGCATGGTCTCAACACGGCCAACGCATTCGATCGCCGCGTCCACGCCACCAGCGCTAAGCGCTACGACCGATGCAACCGCGCCCGGCGACTGAATCGCCTCGGTCGCACCGACGGCAAGCGCGGCCTGACGGCGCTCGGCTAACGGATCGATGGCGACGATACGGTCGGCGCCGGCGACCCTTGCCCCCTGCACCGCCGCCAGCCCTACCCCTCCGCAACCAATAACTGCCACGGCCTCTCCACTGCGAACGGCCGCCGTCTTGGTCGCCGCACCAAAGCCGGTCATGACGGCGCAACCGATCAAGCAGGCCTGCTCCGGGGGAATCTCACCGACAATCGCGACCGCCATATTTTCCGGGACCACGACTTGCTGGCTAAACGCCCCCAGCCCCATGAAGCGATCCAGTCCCCTGCCCTTCCAGCTGAGTGGACCGTCGCTGCCGACACTCATGGCGATCCGCGCGCACAGCTGCGGCTTGGAGCGCGTACACGACGGGCAGGTCCCACAGGCCGGCGTCCATGACAGCACCACGCGGTCGCCCTCTGTGAGCCCGTCGACCTGCGGCCCGCAAGCGTCGATGACCCCAGCCGCCTCGTGACCAAGTACTGCAGGGAAGGCAACGTCTTCGCCACCGTCGATAGCGTGCAAATCGCTGCGACAGATTCCGCAGGCCTCCACGCGCACGCGTACCTCGCCCGGACCCGGGTCGGCAAGCTCGACGTCTTCGACACGCAGTCGAGCACCCTTAGCTTCGATAATCGCGGCTTTCATGATGGGGATAAGTACAATTAGTAAGCTATTGAAAACAAAGGGAAAAGGGCATTGTTCCAAAACCCTTTTCCCTTTGTTTTCAATAGCTTACTAATTGTACTTATCCCCTATCCAGCAGACGTAGGCGTTCGCTTTCTTGGAACTTGGATCTGATGGCGGCGTAGTCGCCAGCGCCGAAGGGCTTGTAGGCGCTGTCGCCACGCTCGCGCCAGAACAGCGGATCGGTGACACGCGAGGGGTCGAAGTGTACGGCCTTGAGGTTGCGTACCAATATCTTCTGCGTACCAGTGTACTGAAAATCCTCGACGACGCGGACGAAGTCAGGAAACCACTTTCGGTCCATGCTGCCGTGTTCGATCTGATGCTGGCAAAAATCGAAGAATCCCTGAGGATCGAAACTCTCGCCGTCGACTAGCTTTAGCGACACCATCACCAGCTCGTCAGAGACCGCGCACGGCACCCCGTAGGCAGCTGCGAGCGTAATTCTGTCGTCCTCGCAAATGAGTCTTGCCACTTGAAGCGCCGAGAAATTCTCGCCGTCCTTACGGATCCAGTCGTCGGTACGCCCGTCAAAGTAGAGAAAGCGCTTGTCCTCGTGAATGAGCACGTGGCCAAGATCCCCGGAGTGATATGCTCCGTCGCGGTACTTCGAGGCATCGGCCTCCTGGTTATCAAAGTAGCCCTGAAACAAGCCTGTATCGGCCGCCACACGGCAGATCTCGCCAACCGCCTCTTCGTAGTTGGCGATCTTGCCATCACCGTCGAGTTCGGCTGGTGGGCACTCGCGGCCGAGCTCATCGAGGATCTTGACGGCCTCATCTTCGATCAACCCGACGCTCCCGCGCGGATCTGCCTTGCGGCGAAAAGTGCTGATGGCGGCCTCAGTGGAGCCGTAGAGCTCGAACATGTCCTCGAGCCCGAACCAGTCGATAAAGCGATCGATGTCCGGAGGCGCAGCGCCGTTGCCGACCGCGTAACGAAAACGGTTGTCGGGGTGATCGGTCACCTCCGCGCGCAAACGCTCGAGGTCGTCTCCGTACTTGTCGGCAAGCGCGTTTAGCACGTAGTGTACCGGCTCGCCTACGTAGTTCCAGTTGGTTACGCCGTACTTCAGGATATCGGCGACGAAGTTGCTGGCACTGAAGCGCTCGCGCAGCCCCACAGCACCACCACCCCAAAACGCTGGCATCAGCCCGACAAACATCGAGTTGGAGTGAAACAGCGGCATGCAGGTATAGCCTACGTCATCGCAGCTCAGCTCCATGCGCGACGCCACGACCATTCCGGTCGCACACAGCTTGAAGTGGTTGTTGTTGATCCCCTTGGGCAAGCCGGTGGTTCCCGAGGTGTAGATCACCATGAGGTTGTCCTCAGCGCTCACGCCTACGTCGGGAAAGTCGAGGTCCGCCCCCGATGAGCCCACCTCGGAGTCGAGACATCGCAGGTAATCGCTGCCCGGCTCGATGTCGCCCCCCTGGGTAGGCAGCACCAGGATGTTCTCGGCGGCGATATTGCCAAGGCGGTCGCGTACCTTGTCGACCTCGCCCAACAGCCTCTCGTCGACTACCAACAACCTGGCGCGGCTCTGCTCGAGCACGCCAACCAGGGTATCGCCGCGCAGGCCGGTATTTATTCCGAACAGCGTCGCGCCGGCCCCACCACAGCCACCGTACAGACCGAGCAACTCGAGATGGTTCTCGAGCAGCATGGCGACGTGAGCCGGATGCTGGTCGTCTATCGAGCCTAGCCGCGCTCGCAAAAAATGAGCAACACGGGCCGATTCATCGCGAAACTGCCGGTAGCTCCAGGCGCGCTCGTGATGCATAGCAAAGGTTCGCTCCGCGCACAGCGGATGTTCGGCGCGCACCTGAATCTGTGCAGGAAGAGTAAAATCGGCTTCGAATTTCAGCGGCTCGGTCGACACAAACGTTTCTCCTGACGGTAGGGTTGTCGCTTTCGCGGCCGCAGAGTTAGCAGAAACACTCAGCTGAGTGGAACCCGGCCGGGACCTAGGCCGGCATGATGCCGTGCAATGGTTCGGGAATCTCGGTCGGGAGCCTAAGAACTACAAGCGGCCTCGCTCAAGTAGCGGAGTACCGCAACGTCTGACCAACGTCTGATAAGGATGGAATTCTGTATACTTGCTCTTCGCTTCATGCGGGCGGAACAGCCGTGTGGGCGCTGCAGCTTCACCGCCGTCGGTCGATCAGTGCCGTGGCCTGGCTTTTCCTCACACCGATGGCCGAGCCCTGAGAGGTGGAACAGCCAAGGTCTGCGGCTAGCACCCCACGCCCCTCCACCATCTGCCCGCACGTGGTTACCGCAACCGTCACCCCAGCGCCTGCTAGTGTCGCATTGAGCAAAACCGCGAGGACAAGAAGTACCGATTGACACGACCGACCGTGCTCGGCTTTCTCTCCCATGATCTGGCCACCCACTGCTGCTTTACGGAACATTGCTCGGCACCGCAACGAAATCATCCTAGTCACTCTAGTCACTTATTGTTCTCCTCCATACTGCGCACCTGCAATATGGTAGATGTACGACAAACAGGCATTCCGGTGTACAGCTTTCGGTCAGCGCGTGCTGCTGCCCATTGTGGCGAAGGGTGCATCCGTCGGGTCGTGTATCCATGCATCAAGGATCTCCCAGCTACTGCACGCGGAAAAGGGGTTGACTGGTCCAAAGAAACCGCAGTCAAAACCACTGCAGGGCCGCAGGACCTCTTTCAGCTTGAGCTTGCCACGCCGCGCAATCGGGAAGGCGAATCGTGCCGGGACGTCAATTATCGTCATGTCGCCGGTGGTATCATCAGCGGTAGTTACGCGAGTAACCAAACCAAGACCCCAGCCATTTCCTGAAACACCCCCGTCGATTGGCGTCAGCCCGCCAGGTTCGACGATGTCCTTGCAGCTAGCTCGAATCGTCACTTCCTGACAAGTAGCAAACAAGGGATTCGAACAGGGATCCCTGAGCCTCGCGGAAATACTAAAGCGGCACGCCCCCTTGCTCCCGAACCGATACGTAGACTTCGGCGTCGGCGGGCCGCACGCCGGCACTCCGGCCATAGTTGTTGTGTTGGGTGGAAAGCACGAAACACCCGGGCACGGAATACGAGGACACGCCGAGTACGCGCGCACCATGTCCGCCTTAATCCCCCTCGCCTTCGCCGGCGCATTGAATGCGCACTGGGCATGAGCAGCAGAAGCGGCAAGGACCACCAACACCGTTGCAAGCAATGAAAAGCTACTTTGCATGAGCTCTACTCCCGGCTCGCCTGGCGGCTAGCCGATCCAAGCCGACGCTACCGCGCCGCATAGACCACTGTCAATGGGCTAGGTCCGCCCCAAACTACGCGCTGAGGGTTTTCCCCAGCCCTCGGCTGAGGCTCAGCGCTCAGCGCGCGGACGATAGACTGAAAGGTGGTTCTAGTAATTTCACGTGGTTGCGAGACGGACTTATCCCTATTAGAAGGTTGGCCAGCGTAACCTCGATGCGGCTGGGACCGGCGCTTACAGCGGGATTTGGCCGCACCGTTACCGGGATCAGTGCCGGCGGCTGCTTGTCGCTGCTTGCCTGGTCGCGGCGGCGGCATAGCCACGAGTGAAACGTGCTCACCGCGATCTGGTGTTGCTTCGCAAACTGGGTCAGACCCAGGCCACTTGCGTCATAGGCAAGCAAGATTTGATCAATCTCTTCAGGCGTGTAGCGGGCTTTGTGGGGTCGCTGTGTGACTTTGGGCATCGTCTACCTCCGATGTCCATTGACCTACGCCGTCTTGGTCGGGATTCCTAGGTGCGTTTGGTCAGACGCTTACGTCCTTTGTCACAGCGTTTCCGTACGCCGCTTGAACGACAGCTTCCATGCGTGTCACCTCGTCATCAGCGAGGAAGTCGAAGTGGCTGGCCCGTTTTCGAGTGGAGAGCTGGCCATTGTTCTGGAGACAGAATCGGATGAACAGATCGATCCTCTGATCAGGCATGTCGACGATCTCTTGAAGCAGGCCTTTTGTCTTGTCGTAGTTCGTCAGGAAGACTAGCTCTTCGACGAGTTCGGAATCGATAGCCTGCTCGATGAACCGGTACAGTGCTTCTGTCTGCGCCGTCATGTCGATGTATCGATACCAAACGGCGACGTCGTTGGTGACCGTCATTCGCCCCTCGTCGTCGAGCTTGTACTCTACGAGCTTCAGTATTGGGCGCGAGTACGCCGCGAGCGACACGTCGTATTCAGCGGGCGTGTTCAACATTGCCGCCGAGACAGGGAACATGACGCCCTTAGGTGTGAAGCCGCAGCGGGCAAGGATGTTGTGAATGAGGAAGCGGTGAATACGCCCGTTGCCGTCTTCGAATGGATGCAAGAAGACAAACCCGTACGCAATCGATGCCGCGTGGGCGACAGCTGAGGCGCTGCCTTCTTCAAGGCGGTGGTGGGCTGCAATCAGCCCGTCCATGAGATCGTGGATGTCCTCGGGTTTGGGGCACACATGATGGACGCGTTCGTTCTGCCATGCCACGGTCTCGCCGACGTAGTTCTGATTGTCGCGATAGTCGGTGGCCTTGAACCGCGGGTCTACGATCCGATTCTGCAAATCGATCAGTCGAGGCTTTTCACAGAAGTCTTCATCCTCTGCGAGCTGCAGCATTGAGACGAAGCGTTCGCTGCGAGTAGGACTCGGCGCGATGTGCTCAATTTCAAACGAGGACTTGGTCTCTTTCGTGTAGAGGTAGCTCAGCGCTCGCTTGAGGAGCTCAGGTGAGTATGCGGACACGACTTGTTGGCACTTCTGCGGGAGGTCAGCTGCTTCGTAGTTGCGAAGAATGTCTGTCCGCCGAACCATTGGGCAGAATCGCTTGTTTCCGAGGAGGTTGTCGTCGACTCTCTGCCGCTTGACTCGTCGAGCCTTGGAGGCTGTATAGTACTGCTTGGATTCGAGGAGGTCGACGTAGTTCCCGCGAGTGAGGTCATCGAGAGAAAGCCTTTCGCCCGTCAAGTACTCGTAGAGGAACCAGATTCGGCGAGCGTACTTCCCGATCGGCTTTGACTCGACATAGGCCTTGACTTCGCGAGCGTCGGCAACCGCAAATACCTTCGCCAGAATCCCTAGGTTGGTGCCGTCGTACTTCAGTGCGAACTCCAGGTGATCGCCGAGCGAGTCACCTGGCCAATACGAGGCTGGATAGGTCTCCTCGACCATCGCATCGACCGCGGCCACACGGTGGGTGTTGCCATGTGCGACGAGAGAGCGGTGCCAGCTCGGAATAACCTCGAGTCCGTATCGATCGGCCAAGGCCGTGTATCCGGCTGGCCTGGGGGCAGCTGATTGGGGATCTTGGCTTGTCATGGGCCGCTCCGAGAAAAATGCCTTGGCCTTGTGAAATATGCGTAGATATTAGCCTAGGGCACGAAAAACTGTTTATACAGTATGAGAAAAACTGTTACGAGGCAAGAAAAACACTTACTATATGGCAAGGTAGAGGGAAAACGATTTTGGTTGCGCTCGAGATGGTAATGTTTTGCATACTCCGCGACGGCGAGCCGCAGATGCCGTTCGCGTCGAGGATTCGTTGTATCGTGCTGCGACCGATCTCGTGCCCAAGGTTGTCAAGAGCGCCGCGAATCCTCGTATAACCCCACCCCGGATTCTCCCGCGCTATCGTCCGGACGAGTTGCTCGATCTCGGCCGCGGTCTTGGGCCGACCGGGCTTGCGGCACCTGCTGCCGTCGTACTTGCGCGCGATCAGCCTGCGATACCATCGCAGCAAGG
>CAZPPZ010000147.1:0-8383 GCA_964588545.1 uncultured Myxococcales bacterium
ACCGGGGGCGGTTTTTGTCTGCCCGGAGTGCGAGCACAGAGACGATCTCTTGGGTAGCCGCCGCGGCGAGCAGCTCGGTAACGAGCTGGGGGTTGCCCTACTTGGCGAGATCCCCATAGAGCCGGCACTGTGTGAAAGCGGCGACGCCGGCGTACCGCTGCTCGAGCGTGATGGCGATCATCCGGTGAGCAAGGCGTTTACTGATTTTGCTGACCTAGTCGTCGAAGCCCTCGCTGGTGCCCGAGCAGGGGCCGAGCTGTCGGAGCCGGTGGAGATCACCGGCGATAACCAAGGCGAGCTCATTCGTATTCGCTGGGGCGATGGCGTGACTACCGAATACTCTGCGCGCGGGCTGCGCGGCTGGTGTCCTTGCGCCGAGTGCCAAGGACATTCCGGTGAGCGCCGTTTTGTCGGGGGTGAGAGCGCCCGCCTCGAGCGTGTGGAAGGAGTAGGGCGTTACGCTCTGCGCTTCATCTGGTCGGATGGTCACGATACCGGCATGTACCCCTACGACTACCTGCGCGAGTTGGCCTCCTACGCCGAGTGCAAACCCGAGTAAGCCGCTGGTCGAGTCAGACTTTGGGCTCACGCCACCACGGATAGAAATCCGGCAGGTCGCGCCAAGCGCTCATGGCGAAGCGCGCCGGGCGCTTTTCCAGAAAGCTCTGAACACCTTCGTAAGCGTCCGCTCCGCGTCCGCTCCAGTGGATACACTTGGAATCGATTAAGTGAACGCTTTGCGGGTCGCTCTCCCCCATGCCGTGGTTTAACAGAGCCTTGGCCAGTGCCACCGACACCGCCGAGGTGTTCTCGGCTATCTCCCGGGCTAGCTCCATGGCCTTGTCCAGAACCTGGTCGGCTGGAACGATGTAGTTGAACAGTCCCGACCCGGACTCGTCACGGGCGCGAAACACACGTCCGGTTAGGCACAGTTCGCTGGCCTTGGTCAGGCCTACTATGCGCGGCAGGAACCACGACGAGCAGGCCTCGGGTACGATGCCGCGGCGGGTGAAGACGAAACCACACTTGGCATCCTCGGCCACCACACGAATGTCCATCGGCAGCGTCATGGTTATACCCACGCCTACGGCGTGACCGTTTATCGCCGCGATCACCGGCTTGCGACAGTTGAATATCGCCAGCGTTACCCGCCCGCCGCCGTCGCGATGGCCGGACAGCCCCGAATGGTCGCCGGCTGCCTCAGAGTCGAAGGTCGAGCCTCCTGCTCCGAGGTCTGCACCAACACAAAACGCTGTTCCCGCGCCGGTAACCACTACCGCGCGTACCGTGTCGTCGCGGTCGACATCAGCGAATATGTGGAGCATTTCTTTCATCATTCGCGCAGTGAAGGCGTTGCGTCGCGTGGGCCGGTCAAGGGTCAGCGTCGCAACACCGTCCTCGAGCGAGTAGCTGGTTTCTCTTAGTTCCATGGCGCGAGTGTTTGTCATGGTGGCGGCCGTGACGCCAGTGCTGAGCGCCGTTTGTGCGTAGGGTCTATCGCCGATCTGTTGCGCTAGTCGCCGCCGGGGTGCTGAGCCGCTATACTGATAGGCCGACACTTCGGTGGTTGCGGAGGAGGAGCGGATGATCATGAGAGCGATGAGGCGGCCGGGTTTGAGGCTCGGACTTGGGTTGATTGCTGGGGCCGGGCTGCTGATCTCGACCATGGCTGTGGTCACGACGGTGGCGGCTGACGATGCCGCTGAGTCCGAGGGCTCAGCATTCTCTTCGCTATATATCGAGCCTATCGCCGTTACTGGCGGAATCATGCTGGCGACTCAGGGCTTGGTTCGCGCTTTTGTAGTTGCGACCAGGGATGCTCAGGGCAGCGTGACCATAGAATGCCGCGATCAGCCGATCGCCGCTGAGGAGTCGAGCCAGTGAGGGTTGTGCGGCAAGGTCTGGGTGCGGCGGTTTGTGTGTTGTCGCTGGTTGCTTTCTCGAGCGCCGAGGCGGCTACCGTCAGCATCATCAATGCCGATGGTCCGGGCGAGGGCTTCAACGATTCTACCCCGGCATCGCCGGTTGGGGGCAACACCGGAACCACGGTTGGGGCGCAGAGGCTGGTCGCCTTTCAGTATGCTGCCGATCTGTGGGGCGCGCGCATCGATAGCGCTGTAACCATCGTCGTCAGTGCTCAGTTCGACCCGCTGTTCTGCACGCAAAACAGCGCGGTCTTAGGCCAGGCGGGGCCCGAATTCTTGTTTGCTAACTTTCCGGCTGCTCTGGCTTCAGATACGTGGTACGTCTCGGCCCAGGCCGATGCCATTGCCGGTTTCGATCTAAATCTAAACGCGATAGACATTTCCGCGACCTTCAACAGTGAGCTGGGACAGGCCGGCTGCTTTGACGGCTCGTTCTTCTACCTCGGCCTGGATGGCAACGCTGCGGGCGACCCAGATTTTGTCACAGTGCTTGCCCATGAACTCGGTCACGGTTTGGGTTTCTTGACTGCCTCCAACGCTCAGACCGGCGAGCTCAACCAGGGGCTATCGGATGCCTATACCAACAGTCTCGAAGACCACAGTACCGGAAAACTGTGGCCAGTGATGAACAATACCGAGAGGGCTGCTTCGGCCATCGACGGTAGCGAGACCACTAGCGACCTGCACTGGGTAGGCGGCGCCGCTTCGGCTCACGGTGCTTTGATCCTCAACACCGGTATCGGTGCTGGACATGTGGAGATCTACGCCCCCAATCCCTTTACACCGGGGTCGTCTGTTTCACACTTTGCGCGGACCCTGTCTCCGGATGAGCTGATGGAGCCGCGTTTTACCACACCGAACCATAATCTGGATATGACACTGGCGGCATTCAGCGACATGGGTTATCCGTCAATATTCGACTGTGGCGATGCCAATAACGACACTTCGGTCACGGCTACCGATGCATTGTTTGCGCTGAACGCCGCGGTCGGAGCAAGATCGTGCCTGGAGTCCCTCTGCGACGTTACTAATGATGGTAGGGTCACGGCTACCGATGCGCTGGCTCTGCTACAGTTCGCTGTTGGCAGCATCGCCAACGTCTTCTGTGGTCTGAGTTGACGCTGGCTATTTAGCTAGGGACTGGCACCGAGACGAAAACGTCTCCGTCGCGCACGCTTACATCGAGCCGCTCTAGGCGCTCGCCCGCGGGTGGTCCGGAGACGCACAAGCCGCTGTCAATCTCGTAGAGGGCTCCGTGGGTTGCGCACTGGATGAAGCAGCGGTCGCGCGAGAGAAAGCGATTCTCTACCCAATCGAGCGTCATCGGGATGTGGCGGCACTTGTTGCGGTAAGCATAGAGCTGACCTTTGTGGCGGATTACAAAGCCCTCGCAGCGCTCCCCGTTCTCATCAAAAGCGAACTTGACGCTCTGGCCCTCGGCGAGATCAGCACAAGCGGTCACGCGCTGCTGCGGCTGCATGCCGCTAGGCTAACATCGCTCAGCCAGGGTTACTAATCGGGTCTAGGGATGCGGCGGGCTTTTCGGCCGGGCCTATAGATAGGGACCCTGGCGCTCTGCGCTTAGAGCGCTGGTGACAGCTCCGACAATGGTGCTATAGGCAGTCTGGCCTGGGGAGGCATTTGACAGTGATCGTAGCTCTTTCGGGTCGGGGGTGAACCAATATGCTGACTAATGGATCGAAGCCGCGATCTTTGTTCTCGATGTTGTTGGTGGGTGCCGTGGTGGGGCTGGCGCTTGCGCCGGCCGCGAGCAGAGCCGACCAACCGCAGCCTGGTGATGTCATCACCAAGGTCAACATGGACGCGTACAGCGAGTACCTGCCGCCCTCGGTGGCGAACATGCTCTTGTTGGGCATGCGTATCGAGGTCGGTGATACCCAGTCTTGTCCGTGGACCAAAGTCTTTACCGAGGCCACTGAGAAGTATAGCCAGCAGGTAGAGCTGACTGAGGACAACACCGTTCTCAAGAACTACGTTGCCGGCATGCCATTTCCCGAAATCGATGCCAATGACCCCGATGCTGCCTGGAAGATCATGTGGAACCACGAGCATAAGCCGGCGTTTACCGACGACGTGCGCACCGAGTGGAGCATCGAGAGCATGGATGACCGCGGTTTCATCGAGAAGATGCTCTCTTCTGAGGTCTGGCGTCGGCTCAAGTGGGAGGGCCGCATGGTGCTCGACCCAAAGCCGGTCATCAAACACTCACCGCAGCTTCGCTATACCGAGCAGTGGGGGCCTATCCAGACACCTTTTGATCTAAAGGGGACCTCGTTCTTGCTCTTTCGCTATGATGAGGCTCAGCGCTCTGACGATTCGTGGCTCTATCTTCCGCAACTGCGCCGGGTGCGCCGCTATTCTACCTCTGACCGTAGCGGTACGTTGTTTGGTAACGACATCGATCAGGACTCGATCTGGGGATTTAACTCCAAGCCCGAGTGGTGGGATTTCCGCCTGCTCGGCGAGCGCGAAATCCTTGTTCCCATGCATGCCGAAAAGTACGCGACAGCCGATATCTGGTGTGGCGACGACGGTACCGAGAGCTGGGTGCCTTGTGTGAAATGGGAGAAGCGCAAGGTGTGGTTGATCGACGGCCGGCCGAGCAAGCTGCCGGTGTACGCCTTTGGTAAGCGTCACCTGTGGATAGACCAAGAGATTTACAACGTAACCACCTCCGAGATGTTCGATAAGGCCGGCGAGCTTTGGAAGGTCTGGCAGAACGTCTTCTGGTGCACCGAGAGCGTGCGCCCGGAACGGACCTACCCCGACAAACGTTTGTTCACGCCGGCGGTGGCGGTAATCGATTTCCAGCTCAGCCACGCCTCGCGGATTTTACCGCCGGGTCCGGTCAACCCCCTGTTAAACGACTGGCAGTTCGAAAAGGGTGAGGAGTCGCTCAACGAGCCCGACTTCTACACCATCGCGAGCGTAATCGCCGAGGCCAAGTAAGATAGTAGCGGCGAATCAGTTACAATAGAGCCATGGGGAGGCGTGCGCGGCCGGTACTGATCTACGACGGCGACTGCGGGTTTTGTCGTGCGTGGATCGAACGTTGGCGAGCCGCCACCGGCGAACGGGTGGAGTACCTCAGTAGCGCGCAGGCATCGCCCCAGTTCCCCGAAATTGCCCCCGAGTGCTTTGCCGCGGCCGTGCTACTCGTAGATTGCGACGGGCAGATCTACCAGGGAGCCGAGGCTGTGGCCCGCGTGCTAGCGCTTACGCCGCGGCGCCGCTGGATGTTTTGGGTATACCGCACGGTGCCGGGTGTGCGTGCCGCGGCTGAGTTTTGTTACCGTTTTGTTGCGGATAGACGGGCTACTTTCTCACGCCTCAGCGCCATGGCTTGGGGTGATGACCTCCGGCCGTCGCGCTATCAGCTGACGCGATGGCTGTTTCTGCGAGGGTTGGGCGTTGTCTATCTGTTCGCCTTCGCCTCCTTGTGGGTCCAGCTCGACGGACTGATTGGCAGCCGCGGCATATTACCCGTCAAACCGTGGTTAGAGGCTGTGGCGGCTCGTTACGGTGAGTTGGCTGTGTTGCGTGCGCCTACTCTGGCCTGGCTGTGGGCGAGCGATGCGGCTCTTAACGCGCTGGGTGCTGCCGGCATGGTGCTCTCGGTGATGCTCATCCTTGGGGCGGCTCCGCGCGTGGCGGCGGCGTTGCTATGGATGCTCTATTTGTCGTTGTTCACGGTGGGGAGGGGGTTTCTGTCTTTTCAGTGGGACATCCTGCTACTGGAAACCGGGTTTATCGCGATTCTGTTCGCCCCGGCGGGGCTGCGTCCGCGCCTGGCTGACGAGAGCGGCGTTGCACGCACGCCGCTGTGGTTGCTTCGCTGGCTGCTCTTTCGTCTGATGTTTCTCTCGGGTCTGGTCAAACTGACCAGCGGCGATGACTCGTGGTGGAAGCTAACCGCGCTGTCTTTTCACTACGAGACTCAGCCTCTGCCGGCATGGACTAGCTGGTATGCGCACAATCTGCCGCTGTGGCTACACCGCGTGTCGGCGGCCTCGATGTTCGCCATCGAGCTTGTAGTACCCTTGCTGATTTTCGCGCCGAGACGCCTTCGCCGCTGTGCTTGTGTCGTGCTGCTTGGCCTGCAGCTGGCGATCATGGCTAGCGGTAACTTCGGATACTTCAATATCTTGACCTGCCTACTGTGTGTGGTGTTGCTCGATGATGGTTACCTCGCCGGGCTGCTGCCGAGGCGGCTTACACTGGCGGTGGCGGCTGCCGACTCGTCGCCACGCTCACCGCGCTCGCGGCGTTGGTCGCTTGGCGGTCATGCCCTGGGGCTTAGCGCCTGTGTGCTGGTCACAATGAGCCTGGGCCAGGCCTACGGCCGGGTATATGGCTACGACCGGGTGTCGATGCCGCTTCGCCGCGTCTTGAGCGTGATGGCACCGTTTCATCTGACCAATGCCTACGGTCTGTTCACGGTGATGACCAAGTCGCGCTCTGAGATCCTCATCGAGGGTAGCGATGACGGCAAGCGCTGGCGCGAGTATGAGTTTCGCTGGAAGCCCGGCGATCCGGCCGTGAGGCCGCGCTTTGTGGCTCCACATCAGCCCCGTCTTGATTGGCAGATGTGGTTTGCGGCTCTGGGAGACTACCGTCACAACCCCTGGCTCATCTCTTTCATGCAGCGTCTGCTCGAAGGCTCGGCTCCGGTAATCGGCCTGCTAAAGGTTAACCCGTTTCCGCGCGCGCCGCCGCGTTACATCCGCGCGATGCTCTATGATTACCGCTTTACCAGCGCTCCCACCCGCCGGGCTGAGGGGCTGTGGTGGAAGCGAGAGTTCAAACGGCCCTATACCCCGGTGCTCTCGCGTAGCGCGGCAACGCAGAGTGGCGGACCCGAGTAGCTTTCGCGCAGCCGCTTGGGCGGGCACAATGGCTTGGGATGGTGGAAGAGCAGCGGCAGCGGGGGGCCTCGAGTCCACATGTTTGGGTCTCGACTAGCTACTTTGCCGAGGGCTTCCCCTACAGCGTAGTCCATCAGTTGGCCGAGGTGCTCTTCAAGGAGAGCGGTGCCAGTCTGCAGGCCATCGGCCTGACCTCGCTGTTTCACCTGCCGTGGAACCTGAAGTTCTTGTGGGGACCGCTGCTTGACGCCTTTTCCACCAAGCGCCAGTGGCTGGGGAGTGTCGAGATAGCCATAACCGGGGTGATCGTAGCCCTGGCCGCAGCCACGCAGGCCAGCAACGTTCTGGCGATATCCTCGGTTCTCTTCATAGCTCTGGCGCTACTGGCTGCCACCCACGACATTGCGATTGACGGCTACTACCTTGAGGCCTTGGACGAGAGCGGCCAGTCGCGCTTTGTAGGCTACCGTGCAGCGGCGTATCGAATCGCGATGATGGTAGTTGCAGGTCCGTTGCTGTGGTGCATCAGTCGCAGCGGCTGGGCCCTAGGTTTCATGCTCACCGCGGCGGTGATGGCAGCCCTGCTCGGCTACCACGCACTATTCTTGCCGCGGGTGGAAACGCCGCGCCAGCCTTTTGTGGCACTGCTGCGCGCGGCCTTGCGCCTGCGTTTTGCCACCGGTGCAGCCCTGCTAGGCTTGATCGTTGTCGCTGCTCGCCGTCTCTTGCCCGAGTTGCACTCGCACTTGAGTCCGGTGCTTCAGGGAATTTCCACCTCGGGTTGGATCTCGCTGGGGCTTCTGGCCGTTCTGCTCGTGGTCTTGGCCAGGCTTCCCGACATCCGCCGCAGGCTTGGTGACAGCGACTCGTTTTACTCTGCTGCCTTCGTCAACTTTCTTGAGCAGGCCCAGGTTGGACGGATCTTGGCCTTTGTAATCCTGTTTCGTACTGGCGAGTCGTTCCTCCTCAAGATGCGCTACGCGTTCTTACGCGATGTCGGCATGAGCATGGAGCAGTACGCCTTGGCATCGGGCACCATCGGCGTGGTGGCCTCGTTCACCGCTACCTTGCTCGGCGGCTACTTGATCTCGCGGCACGGTCTGCGGCGCTGGATCTGGCCTTTCGTGCTGGCGCAGAACACGCTAAATCTGCTCTACTTTGTTTTGGCGGGGATCGACTCTCCGGGCTTGGGGATGTTTACGGCTGTAATCGCGCTCGAGGCCTTTGGCGCAGGCCTGGGTACCGCAGTCTTTATGGTCTACCTGATGGGCTGTTGCCGCGAAAACTACCGGGCTGCGCACATGGCGATTCTCACGGCCCTAATGAGCGTTAGTTTTACGCTAGCAGGAGTCGCCAGCGGCTTCCTTGCCGAAGCCTTGGGCTTTGCCAACTACTTTGCGTTTACCTTCGTTGCGACCATCCCCGCGATGGCACTGATCCCGTTCATACCGCACCTGGGTGCTGGAGCAGCGGCGGCGGGTTCTTCGGCCGCCGTCTAAGATCCCGAGCAGGGCTCGTGCGCGTAGGTCGACACGAACGCACCGCTGTTGCCCGTGGCCGTAGTGCCAGCGG
>CAZPPZ010000148.1:0-8226 GCA_964588545.1 uncultured Myxococcales bacterium
AGCCGGAGCCTTGAAGTATAGACCAGCCTCGCGGTAGACCTGCGTGGGCCGACCAAACTGAGTGATCACCGCCTGTTCGGTTTCGTCGACGATGACCACTGTGCTGATCGCCAGTGCGGCAACAGCTAGCGCCGATAGCCCGGCCAAGAATCGTAGTGATCTATTCATTACCTCGGTTCCTTGTTGTAGTCGTTGCCCGGCCGTTTGCGTGGCCCGCGGCGCGGGTCGTCTGCGGCGGGTAGGGCCAAGGTGGCCGGCGTCTTGTCACCGAGCCCGATCCATAGGTCGACCTCGCTGTAGGCGCTGCCGGTACCGCCGATGTACTTGCGGGGTTTCTTGAGCGCTTGCTCGAGTGTTTCCAGGTACATCCGAGTCTCGGTGACTTTGGGGTTGGTGCGGTGAACGGCTGCCAGCCCGGAGAAGGCAGTGGCCGTCCCTTCTGCGTTTCGTTTTTTGGCGAAGGCGTCGCTGCGCGCTCGCTCGAGGATCACGCGCGCTTGGCCCCCGGCTTCAGCGAGTAGCTCGGCCGCGTATCCCTCGGCGATCTTAATCTGCCGGTCGCGGTCTTCGAGCGAGCTGCTTACGTCACGAAAGGCATCGTGGATATCCGCCGGAGCGTGGACGTCGAGCAGGCGTAGCTCGAGCACTTCACAGCCACAGTCCACCCTTGCACTGCGCTGTCTCAGGCCCTCGAGCACTGTGCGCTCGGTAGTCCTGCGGTCGCTGGTGTAGAGCGTGTCGATGGGCTGCTTGCCCACGGTTTCTACTAGCTCGCGACGAACCAGGTTGAGCATGAGTTGATCGGCTGCTTCTATGCCCAAGGCATAGCGAACCGGGTCATCCACGCGGTAGTGGACCACAGCACGCATGTCGATGATGTTTTCGTCGGCGGTCAGATAGTAAGCCTGTTGGCTAAGCCCGCGGCGTTCGCCGTTGGTGGCGCCGCGAAACCCAACCGT
The DNA here is from genome assembly GCA_964588545.1 of uncultured Myxococcales bacterium. GTDB lineage: Bacteria > Desulfobacterota > Binatia > UBA1149 > SPBQ01 > CAZPPZ01. The sequence continues at coordinate 960 of CAZPPZ010000148.1, forward strand.
GACTTGGCGGATCAGCGATACGTCTACCGCCAGTCCCTGGCCGAATGGCGCCGGCAGGTGTAGGTACAGCCCTGGCTGCAAACCGGAGGCACTTATCCTTCCAAAACGTTTGGTGATGCCGCGTTGGCCGGGCGACACTATGAGCGTGGCCGCTGGGATAGCGGCGATAAGCCCCAGCGCTACCACGCCGGCCAGCACCGGGCCGGTGGCCAATGAGCGATAGTCGAAATCTGTGGCGGTCGTGATCAAACGCGAGCTCTGCTCGCGAAGCTCTCTCAGCCCCGCCGCCACCCCGGTCCGTCGCAAGCTAGCAGTGATAAGTATGGAGAAAACCACCGCCGCAGCCACTTTGATTGCCTGCAGCCACGTGGCATCGGCGCGAGCACCGGTGCTAAGCGCGGTGGTGCGCAGCGCCTCACCACCGATGCTATCGAGCAGCAGCCCCGCGGCAATGCTGACGACGATGATCGAGCCCAGGTAAATGCGTAACTTGCGTGCACCGAGAAGCTTGGCCGTCACGGTCATCGTGGCAGCGTTGGTTGCCGGTCCGACCAGCAGGAAGACCAGCGCAGCACCAGGCGATAGCCCCTTGGCGATCAGCGCGGCAGCAATCGGAGTCGAAGCGCTGGCGCAGAGGTAGAGAGGGGCGCCGACAATAACCATTGCCAGCATCGGTATCACGCCACTGCCCAGCCCTAGCGTAGTCGCGAAGAAATTGTCTGGCAACGCAGCCGCCAACAGCCCGGTAAGCGCTACACCTACTATTATCCAGAAGGCTAGTTCATCGAGCAGTGAGATGAATCCATATCTTGTTACTCTTCGCACTCTAGCTTGAGCGCCGTAGTCGATCGTGGCCGCGCTTTCCTCGCACAGCTCGTCGGCGCAGTGGTTGTGGCCATCGCCGCAACTATCTTCGTAGGGTGGCTTATCTTCGTCGCGGCCCTCTCCAGTGATGATCGAAATGATACCTGCCACCGCGCCGGTGATGATGGCTACTAGTGGCCGAACCACCGCCATTACCGGGCCAAGTAAGCCGTAGGTGAGCGCGATCGAGTCGACGCCGGTCTCGGGGGTGGAGATCAAGAACGACAGCGTTGCTGACTTGCTGGCGCCCTTGGCACGCAGCGCGGCGGCGGCCGGTAGTACTCCGCACGAGCACAGTGGTATGGGGGCGCCGAACAAGGCGGCGAGAATCACCGAGCGCAGATTATCTCCGCCGAGGTGCCGCGCGATGGCTTCGGTTGGTAAGTACTCATGGAGGAGCCCGGCGATGAGGAATCCTACGAGAATGTACAGCGACCCCTCGTACAGTACCACGCCGATTTGCGTGGCGACGGCTATGAGAAACTCTAGCACCTGGTAAAGCCGCCGCCGACACTGATGGCCTGACCGGTGATCCACGAAGTAGCATCCGAGCACAGAAAGGTGATCATTGGAGCTATATCATTGGGCCTTCCGAGCCGCCCCATGGGGTAGAAACGGCTGGCCGTCTGTTCCATTTCTTCGGTGATGTACGAGGTCATCGGCGTAAGTGTGACCCCGGGGCAGACCGAGTTGACGTTGATGTTGAAGCGGCCAAGCTCGGCCGCCAGTCCTTTGGTCAGGGCGATTACACCGCCCTTAGTGGCGCCATAGATCACCATGCGCTTCTCGTTGACCTTGCCGGCCTCGGAACCCAGCGAGACGATCTTGCCGTAGCGGCGCGAGCGCATGTGGTCGGTGACCGCGCGGCAGCAGTTCATCACGCCCCTGAGGTTGATGTCGACCACCGCATCCCACTGTTCGGGTTCGGTGTCGGCGAAGAACTCTACCGGGCCACCGATGCCGGCCGAGTTGACCAGCGCATCAACCTGTCCAAAGGCGTCTATGGCAGCGGCGACCATGCGCTGGCAATCTGCGTAGCTGCGAGTATCAGTGGGGACACCGACGGCTTGGGCTCCTGCCGCGTTCAGTGCTTGGACCGCTTCGGCCAGAGTGTCGGGGTTGTAGTCAGCCAGGACCAGCCGCATGCCCTCAGAACCCATGAGTTCCGCAGTGGCGCGTCCTAGACCTGAGGCCCCGCCGGTGATGATTGCTACTTTGTCCTTGAGCCCCAAATCCATAGTTTGGGTTAGTAGCAGTTCTCGCCGGTAGAGCCTAGGCGACCACGGTGTTGGTCCGGCGAGTTAGAAAGGGCAGTTCAGTTCTGGGGAAGATCCAGTGGAAGCCTGCAGCACCAGCAACACGTCGGCGGTGCTTATCACACCGTTGTCGTCGACGTCACAGACGGAAAGATCGCAGGTATCGAGGGTAACGACGACGCGCATCAAGTAGGCTGCATCGAGAGCGGTAATCGTACCCGAGCCGTTGGGGTCGCCGCAGGCCAGACGCTGGCAACTCGAGTTGCACAGCTCGCCGAATGCCCACAGGGTGTTACCGTCATCGCAACTCTCAAATTCATCAACTATCGAGTTGCCGCAGGTTAGCGCCAGCGGCGCCGGGCAGCGCAGCGCCACATCCAGCCCAGCAACCTTCTGGAGCATCAACAAGACATCGGTCGTGCTGATCCCGCCGTTGTTGTCGACATCGCAGATTTCCAGGGCGCACGATTCCAGGCCCACGACTACGCGCAGCAGGAACAGCGCATCGTTGATGGTCTGCAGTCCATCGTCGTTGGTGTCTCCACAGGAAAAGATAACCGTGCAGTTGGGCCGGCAAAGATCGCCTTGCGAGAACGAGTTGTCGCCGTCGTCACACTGTTCGGTGAAATCCAGAGTGCCATTGCCACAGATAGAGGTGGCTGGCGAGAGCCTGTCCATAAAACGGACCAGCTCGCCGTGATGGGTGTCGAACATACACTCAACCAGGGCTGATATCGTAAACTCTGAGTTTTCCGGGTTGACGCACTTGTGCGGGAACCCCAGCGTTGTGAGGTCGGCGCGCAGGCAGCCGTTGGCAATGCCACGCAGGGTTCGTTTGTGCGCCTGAACCACACCGGCGTCGGTTGAGGTGTCGCCGGTTTGTGGCTCGAGGCGGTCTTCTTCCGCGCGGCATTCAACCGCCGGCGAGAGCTTGGCTTCGTACTGGCTCTGGAGGCACGAGGTACGCGCGGCGAGTTCCTTGACGAACATGTTCGAAGCTTTGCGGGCAACTAGGTCCTGGCAGTTGTGATCGGTCTGAGGGACCACGCCGGGAAGCGGCGGGTGCTCAAAGTTGAGAAGCTGGTCGACTACTAAATCGGCGCTTTCACGCAGGCAACGCTCGTGGGACACCACCGAGTAAACCGGGTCGGGCTCGCCAGGGCAGAAGCCCGGGAAACCGAGGCGGTCGAATCGTAGACCAATGCATTTTACCGTGACCCGTTGGCTTAGGCGCACGTCGGCATTCTGCAGGGCACGATCGGTGTTCTCATCGCCAGTGCCACCATCGTCGAGGGTGGCAAAGCAGTCGACGCTGCCAGGCAGTACCTGCCTGATGACGCGGTCGAGACAGTTGTGGCGGGCGGAAAAAACGTCTCGCAGGTAAGTCGCGGTGGCCGAGAAGGTGGCCTTTTGGCAGGCTAGTTCATTGTCGGCAAGATCTGCCGGAAGTTCGGCTGCCGCCGGGCTCGCCACTGCGGTGACCAGGGCGAAAACTAGACCGAGAATCGGTAGACGGCGATGCTTTAGGGAAGCTTCCAAGATGTTGTCCTAAGATCGATGAGGCTTTGACCACAACGCGGTGCAGCGGTCAGCTAGACCAGACGTTAGCCCCTATTTTGCGCAACCGTCAAGGTACCAAATGCGGGAGTTGGCCAGCCTGGCCCAGTTGCGCAGCTTGACATCACAGACGATGCGGCATTCCTAATGGCGCCTGGCCTAGCTCTTGATGTGTAGCCCCGCGCCGAGCGTGGCTGTGCGCACGAGGACCGCGTCTTGAGCCCCGGCAACGCTACCCCCCGAATGGGGGCCGTGAATATGACAGCTGACGATATCAAGGAACTCCTTCGCGAGATTAAGTACCCGGGCTTCACCCGCGACATCGTCTCGTTCGGCATCATCAAAGAGATCGACATCGACGCGCAGCGTACCGAGGTCAGGCTAGCGCTGACGACCCAGGACGAGAATGTGGCTCGGCAGGGTGTCGGAGAGGGCGGGCGGGAACGTGACGCCGTGGGCGAGCAGGCGGGTGAGGAAAGCGCCGGGGGCCTTCATCCACAGCGATCAGCCCGTGACGGCGCCAGCCAATTCGCATCAGCCAGGTGCGGGCCTGGGCGACCGGGTCGCCGGGGGCGTCGGGATCTTCGTCGGGCGGGGCGAGACCGCGGCGCCAGCGGTCGTGTCGCCAACCGTGGAAGTACCAGGCCGAGGAGAACGGATCGATGCCGCCGGTCCAGGCAAGCATGGGCCGGCCGTGACGCCGGCCATTTTGGAGCACGTAGCAGATTCCGTTTCGGACCTGGCGCGGCGATTTCATGATTTCGGCGTGGTAGCGGTCGTCGAAGACGGTGCCGCGACGGTGCCATTGCTTGTTGAGGGCCCTGGTTACGCGGATCTTCCAGCCCTGGATACCGCGGGCGAGCTTCGTGTTGTTGGCGGCTTCGCAGATGAGATGGATGTGGTTGCCCTGGATCGAGAACTGACAGATCCGAAACCCGGGTTTGTCGCAGCTGCGGACGAAGGCTCGGCGCAAGATCGCGCCCAACTCGAAGCCGCGCAGCTTGGGTAGGCGGTCGAGCAGACGCACGGTGACGTGAACCGGGAAGCGAGACGCGAGCTTGGGTCGCGGGCGGTGGGGAACGCGCCTTCGCGGCGCCCGACGTTTGCGCCCGGCGCCAGCGCGGCGGCCGCCCCAGGTGGCGGGGAACTTGATCGCGAGTTGGGCCTGTCTCCTGCGCATCTTGATTGAGCACATATCTAGCACGCGGGTCTGACATGCACGGACGAAATCATCGACCGCATGGGATCGACAGGGGCGCGACGGCATGCTCTTGTATGCGCGTGACGTTGGGACGAACGCCAAATCAGGGCAGCTTGCTGCGATCGAGCGCGGACTATTGCCGGGACCTCCTTCCCGAAACATCCGCGTGATCTCAACGGCGGCCGAAGCAAGACAAGGTTACCGAGGTCTATGGCGATGCTTCCTACGGTACCGCTGACATGGTCGAACGGCTCGAGCAGTCCGACATCGAAGCCTACGTGAAGGATTCGTTGGTCGCCTGCCCGCCGGATTCCGCTGGCAGCGGTTGTCACTGCCTCGTTCGATACCAGCGAGCTAGCGCGGAGTCTTTTCGGCCGGATCGCCGAGCGCCGTCACCGGCGCCGGCTTGCGCGCGATGACCGACTCGGCCTGGCGCGTGAAGTCGCCGGTGTTCATCTCGGCGAGCAGGTCGAGGGTGTCGGCGAGGGTGTGCAAAGAATGTTCACACACGCGCACGGCGGCCTCGCTGTTCTGCTCGTCCCACAGCCGCGCCGCGTCGGCGCCCGCGCGCGCGACCGACGCCATGGTGTCGAGGCCCAGGATCGACGCTTCCCCCGCCAGCGAGCGCAGCTCCTCGGCGATCGTCAACGCGTTGTCGTGGCTCTGATTGAGAATGAGCTGCAGGCCGCGATCGATGCGCGCTTGCGCCCCTTCGATGAAGCGCAGTCGATATCGAGCGCGAAGCTTCTCGAAATCCTCAGCCATTCAGCCCCCGCCGACGCACATCCCCGGGGCCCGTCCCACCACCTCCGTCGGCTGTAGGCTACTTTACAGTGCCTACAGCAAGTAGAACAGCGGGCCGCGCTAAATAGTGAGGATCAGGTCGAGTCGAAGCCCCTCGAACGGGGGCACATCGCGGCAGGAACCGGACACGCACACGCGGCCGCCGGTGAGCCTGCCGGCGAACACGCGCGCTCACCAAATCGAAGATCGATCGAGTCGGCTAACCCCCATCCCAGCCGTTCCTCACCACCTGATATACCGCCTGTTATATTCCAAATAACGCATACTCCAGCGCAAAGTGCCGCCAACCGTGACAAAGCGATCCGCGCCTTCTGTTTGGTCGGATCCGGAACCGAGGGACAGTTTTTCACCTCTGTCAGCAGGATGACGAAACTCAGCGCGGCGCCCGCAGGCAGCAGTCGGTCATTAAACAGCCCACCGGCCAGGCTGACCGCAGCGATCAGCCTGCCGTGGAAACTGACGGCGGGGGATACAATGGCGCAGAGACCGATCAATAATGATGCCAGAGCCGCAGTTGTTAACTCAAATTGCCCTAACCCACTATGACGCAGAAAGAAAGACTCGGTAAACAGGTGGGGAGCCTGGAGCCGCAGCATGTCCTGTAATCCGGGAATTCCTCGCGGGGTGAGACACAGGCACCCCATGGCAATTCCCAACCGCCAGATAGCAGTACGACCCGCCGAAGGAACTGAACGGGAGCAATACATCGCTGCAGGGAATGCCCAGATTGCTCCTGTTGAAAGATTGCTCCAGATCAGAGCTACCACCCCAAAGGTGACAAAGTGCCATTGAGCAGGCAGGCAGGAAAGTATCAGAATGGCGAGTACATCGACAGTAGCTGACGACGGGTCAAGTGCAGGCGAGACCGCAAGGAGCAGGCCGATCAGGATTGGAAGAAAACGACTGACTTGTTCTTCTGCAACATTGCACGCGATCACCACGATCAGTGTGGCGGCGGCCAGTTTCAGCAGCATTAGTCCAGTTATGCCGAAAGTGTCGTAGGCCAATGAGCTCGTCGCTCCACGCAGCCAGTCGCTGTCCGCTGTTGTGTGAGACAGGAGCAATTCGCTGGAAGGATGAAGGTTGCCATCCAGCACTAATCGACCACGGGCAATGTTCCACCAGATATCATGTTGCTCGAGTGGCTGAAGGGCCAGCAGGCACCCAGCAAACAACAGGAATACCAGGGTCTTCGAACAGCCAGCGTGTCGCATGGTGAAGTCAACGCCTGAAACAAAAACAAAAAGGTGGACCTGCGAAACAGGTCCACCTCGATTCAGTTTGGGACATCAATCGTGGGTTGCACGTGTCCGTGCGCTATTGCTCATTCGGGTCGGCGGCAGCAGCACCACCACCACCGATTGAACCGCCTTCTTCTCCTTCTTCAAAGTCGGTGACTTCCTCGTCGCTCATATCATCCGTGGCACTGTTGCCCTCTTCGGGTGTATCGCCACCAGTTGCAACGTCTCCTTCACCGCACCCAATCACCATCGCGAATGGGAGAAGAACAACACTCATCAAAAACAATTTCCGCAGAATACGCATTAACAATGACTTCCCCAACAGGAGGTAAGAACGTGTAAAC
>CAZPPZ010000149.1:0-8123 GCA_964588545.1 uncultured Myxococcales bacterium
CGGCTGCGGCTGCAACGCAGGAAAGTAACCCGACTTAGCGCCACGCTTGGTCTAGTCGCCGCGCAGAACAGCAAGGGCGTCGCGGTAAAGTACCTCTTTGATCGCGCCCATAGTCTTGTGGTCTTTTTCGGCGAGTTCGACCGCCATGGCTATGGCCCGGTCGAGCACCTCGGCCTCAGCTGCCGTCGCATCTACTATTCCTCGCTCTACGGCTTGCTCAGCGGTGTAACGCCGCCCACTAACCGCAGCCTCGTGGAATGTCTGTTTGGGTAAACGTGCCTGTAACAGCGCGGTCATCCCTGCAGTGAAAGGGATGCCAAGGTCGATCTCGGGAAGGCAGAAATAGCCGCGTCCTTCGCGCATCACACGGAAATCATGAGACAACGAAAGCATCGCACCACCCGCAAACGCGTGACCGTTAATAGCAGCGACACTGGCCATCGGCAGTGCCAGCACGCGCGCAAACATCGCGTGAACACGATCAACAAACGCTTCGGCCTTCTCTGCACCCTGGCTCATCATCCATTCCAAATCCAAACCATTCGAGTAAAACTTGCCCTCGCCGGTGCTAACCAACGCCGCGGGTCCGTCGAAGGCCTCGGCCTCATCGAGAGCCGCCTCGATGCCATCAAGAGAGTCGCCGTTGAAGCGGTTCTCGCCGGCGTCCATGTGCAAGACAAAAACTTGTCCCTGGCGATACAGTTTGATCATGGCTGTGTTTCTTGGCAGCAACACCCCCGCAGGGCAAGGCAAGCGCCTGAGCGCTTGCGATAGGACTCTCCTCGGAAAAGATTGATCGGATGAACCTCAGGGAGTTACTTCAGCGTGCACTGGTCGTAGGCCTAGCCTACGGCCTGGCTGTAGCCACCATCGAGATGTGGCTTGGCACCTTCCAAATCATGAGCATCGGCATGCCGCCAATGATGTCCACCCAAGCAACAGCCGCACTGCTCGAGCTAGCTCTCGGTGGCATACTCGGGCTAGTGCTAGTCCCGCTGGCTAGACTCAACCGCGCTAGGCTATGGCAGGCGGCAGGGTTGACGGGCTCGTGGATAGCATTGGAGCGCTACGTCGCCTTGGACCCAGCGATGCTACGCATGTGGCTCACCGGCCCACTGGCGGGGTTACTGCTGTTGGGGCTGGCAAGTCTAGTCGCAAGGCGCTGGCGCCGCTTGCCCTGGGCTATAGGTCTGATGGCGGTGAGCGCAGCGGTCCTCACCCCGGCTGTGGCCTATCGCCTGCGTACTGCTGAAACCGCCACTCCCAGGGCTGCGATCTCGCCCGCCGCACACTCTACGACCGAATCGGCTCGGAACGCTCCCGATGTCGTAGTAGTAGTCCTCGATACCGTACGCACCGCCAGCATGTCGACCTACGGCTACCAGCGGCCAACCACGCCAAGGTTTTCCAAACTCGCCGAGCACGGTGCTCTGTTCATGGATGCCACCTCGCCTTCAACCTGGTCACTACCGTCGCACGCTTCGCTGTTTACCGGCTGGTTCCCCTCGGCACACGCTGCTCATGGTGAGCACCGGGTGCTCGGCGCTTCCCCACCTACCCTGGCCGAGGTGTTCGCTCACAACGGCTACGACACGCTGTGCTTTACCGCCAACCCCCACATCAGTGCTGGGTTTGGCCTGACCCGCGGTTTCGCCTGGTCCGACAAAGCCTGGATGTCGGGAGCCGGCGGACGCGGCTTTATTTTCGTCTATCGTTTGCTCGACCTGCTGGGTTTCACCGCCAAGGACAAGGGCGGATCCGACGTCACCGACAACTTTGAGCAGTGGGTCAACGAGCGCGACAACGAGGCAGCCCCGGCCTTCGTCTTCATAAATTTCCTCGAGGCGCATTTTCCCTACCACCAGCTACCGCGCGACTATCTCGAACGCTTCAGCTCACGCTCGCCTTCCGAGCTACGTGAGATCAGCGTCGAAGTACTCGGCGCGCAGTTTGGCCGCACGCTATCGGCACAAGAATCCGAGGCCGCCACGGCGCCCTCGCTCGACATGTATGATGCCGGCGTGGCATACACCGACCACCTGCTCGGCCGTATCGTCGACTCACTAGAACGCTCAGGCAGGCTCGACGACACCGTCGTCATCGTGCTGGCTGACCACGGAGAGATGGTTGGTGAGCATGGTTCATTTGGCCATGGCGCAGCGCTCTACCAGCCAGACCTACACGTTCCGTTGCTGCTTCGTTATCCCCCCAGCATCGCGGCTGGCGCCCGGGTACAGACCCCGGTCTCGACCCTAGGCGTCTACGCTACAGCCCTGGCTCTGGCCGGGATCGACGCGCCGGGGAAGCTTCAAGTCGGGTCGCTATTACCCGCGATAGACGGACAAGCGGCTGGAGCACCGGTTATCGCCGAGCGCTTCCGCAGCGATCTACTCGGCCAGGTCGAGGGAACTATGGCTAGCCAGATCCGCCGCTACCGGGTTTATCGTTCGGGAGCGCTCAAACTGGTAGAAGACTCTCGCGGCGACCTCTTTCTGTTCGACCTCGCCCGCGACCCTGATGAGAATGACAACTTGGCGCCGCGACGCCCCGATGAACTCGCGAGGCTACGCGGCGAGCTTGCCGCATGGGTCGATGCCTTGGGCCTGCCGGCACTGGATGCTGAACTGGATTTCGCGGATACAGCCGAACTGGATCCCGCCGCGCAAGAGCGACTGCGGGCGTTAGGCTACATCCAATAGCCGGGCCCGGTCGCGGCAACGCATCGGTGCTGCACAAACGAACATGAAAATCCTGCTTACAGGTAGCAGCGGGCTAATCGGCTCGCACGCCGCGGTGGCGCTGGCTGCGGCCGGCCACCAGCTGCGGTTTTTTGGTCGTGACGGTTCCAAGATCGAACGTGTATTATCTGGCCGTGGCCTAAGCGTAGAGGATATAGCCATTGGTGACATGCGCGACGCGGGTGCCGTCACTGCCGCGCTGAGAGGCTGCGACGCGCTGTTGCACGCCGCCGCAGTGATCGAAATCGGGCGCTCAAAGAGCATCTATGACGCTAACGTAGCCGGAACCTGCAATGTGCTTGGTGGCGCGGCTGGGCTTGGGCTCGACCCCATCGTGTATCTCTCCAGCGTAACCGCGATGTTTCCACCCAAGCACGACTTAGTCTCGGTCGCAGATCCCGTCGGGCATCTAGAGACCGGTTACGGACGCTCCAAGGCTCAGTCGGAACGTTACGCCCGATTGCTACAAGATCGCGGCCTGCCAGTGGTCACGATATATCCGGGAGCCGTCTACGGCCCCGACGACCCCGGTTTCGGCTTGGGATCGATGGGGCTGTGTGAACGCGTACGCTGGGGTTGGCCGATGACCGTGGGAGGTATGTCCAACGTAGACGTGCGTGACCTCGCGGCTGTTGTCGCCGCCACCATGGCCCCGCGACTCGGGCCGCGCCGCTTCATGGCTGCTGGCCACTTCCTCACTTGGCCGCAAGAAGCCGATCTGTGCGAACGAATACTCGGCAAGAAGGTAAAACGCTGGCGCGCCCCAGCCCCGGTTCTCCGTGCAGCAGGACGACTGGTCGACCTGCTGCAACGAGTCGTCCCGGCTTTCTCCTATCCGCTTACCCACGAAGCCTCGCTGCTGATAACCAAGTCTAGGCCATGCGACAGCCAGCCCACCACCGAAGAGCTCGGCGTCGAGTTCCGCGCCTGCGAGCAGACCTATGAAGACACGCTGCGCTGGCTGGTCGCCGCCGACCACCTGCCGGCTCACTACGCGCCACGATTTGGCGAGGTTTGAGCGCTGCGCGAGCTAAGCGGCGCCCCCTCAACTAGCGCCAAAGCGACGGCCTGCTCCGCTGGTGTGCGATTGGCGGTTGCAGCACAATGCCGGGAATCGTCCCGGATAGAGCATCGGTATAACAAGGGAGGCAAGCGATTAGCCGTATGATACTTGAGAACAAGACAGTAGTAATCTCTGGTGTCGGTCCCGGTCTTGGCCGCGAAGTGGCCAGACTCGCGCTGCGCGATGGTGCACGCGTTGTGATCGGCGCACGCAGGGGCAAAGATCTCGAGTCAACAGCCTGCGAGCTCGACCCCTCGGGTCAGCGCATTGCCCACCGCGCCACCGACATCACCGAACCCGAGCAGTGTGAGGCCTTGGTAGCTAAAGCGGTCGAGCGTTTTGGTGGCGTCGATGCGTTGGTACAGGTAGCCGCACTCGACACCCTCTTTGGTGGACTTGATGGCACCAGCGACCAAGACTGGAACAACTGTTTCTCTACCAACGTAGCGGGTACAGCCAACATGGCTGCGGCAGCCGCGGGAGCCATGAAGAAACGCGGCGGTGGTGCCATCGTTCTCATCGGTTCGCAGTCGATGTATAGACCTCAGGTGATGCAGCTGGCCTATGCTTCCTCGAAAGGCGCACTAGCCACCGCAATGAAATACATGGCCACCGAGCTTGGCGGCGAGCGCATCCGCGTAAACATGGTCGTACCAACCTGGATGTGGGGCCCCCCGGTGCAGGCCTATGTACGTATGCAGATGAAAAGCCGCGGTCTCGGCGAGGACGAGATCCTCGCCGAGATAACCGCGGGCATGCCTCTAGGCGAGATGCCCGCCGACGAAGATGTCGCCGAGGCTATCATCTTCTTCTGTTCTGACCGCGCGCGTATGATCACCGGGCAGGCGCTACTGGTAAACTCGGGCGAGCTGATGCACGGTTGAGGCTGGTCAGCGCCACCCAACTTTGACGGTGCTGCCCGGCTATGGCGGGGTAATGGTGGTGACATCGTCTGCCACCAAGATCGGCGTCTGCCCCGCGGCACCGGCCACCAAGAGCTGGTAAGCACCACCGCCGCAGCCATTTAGCGTGGCAGCCTTGATCGCCAAGAAGAAGGTCCCTGAGAAGGGGAAATGCCGCCTGAAAGCCGAACACGAGGTCCCGCAACTGTTGGGAACCGAGCACGGTACCGGCACCACCAGCGTGTCGCCCACCGTGGTCACGCCGTCTGCACCGATGTAGGTCAACACCGGATCCAGCTGCGAGAGCCCGGTGCCGTCGTCATCGCTGGTCTTTATTCGCACGGCTATCTCATCTCCCGCAGTGCCATCGATCGACCATACGTCGATCTTGCCGGCAGCCAAGCTTCCCGAAACCTTGACGGTACGCTCTATTCCAGCAAAGCGAGTCGGGGCCAGCGCCGCTGCCGCCAAGGCTTCACCCGAGCGCGGGTCGAGCAACCCGCCGATTTGCTCTGAGAGTTTCTGTTCGAGCGGCCCGCCCACGCAGTCGAGAAGGTTGGTCAGGTTACAGGTGTAACCGGGGATAATGACTTCGCAGCCGGCATTAAGCGCTACAAAATTCAAGCCGGGAGTTTCCGCGCCACACAGCTCCTCCTCGGTCAGAACCTCGCAAGACCGGGTTATCCTGGCGCGTTTGGCGATCTCGGCATCGGTGATCTTGGCCTCTTCGCGCAGGCAGCGCGCATCGGCGTCATCCATACAGGCACCGAAGGCCTCATTAGAAAAACGATCGTCCGAATCGCAGCACGGCGGCGGATTGTTGCCGCAAACCGGACCATAGACACCATTGTCACAGTTGATCTGGCACTCGACGATTTCGTTGGTACAACGCAGCGTACGCTTTATGACGGTGTTGGCATAGCGCGCACCGGCCTTGGCTATCTGCTTCTGGCACTTGAGCAGCGGCTTGATGTCGGTTTGTGCGGCCGCGGTTAGCGGCACCATCAGCATCGCTGCAATAGCTACGTGGACTGCTCGGCGTGGCATCATCTGATCCCCCTCGGGCGCGACGTGGATTCTTATCGATGCATGCCGGGTATGCTCGCATGCTCGGCCAGGCTTTGGCAACGAGATATATGAATTATTCAGGTCGAATCGTCATTGGCCTGGCCGGCCAGGAAAAACAGCGCAGCAAGCCCGACTTCGAGTACACACGACGCCCAAGCGGTAAGCCCCACAGCGACCGGAGTGGTGACTACCATGACGAACAGGCGACCCAGCGCCAGCAGAAAGAAGATGCCGCCAAGTACCGAAAATAACTGGCTTCCGCTCTCGTCATCGCGGCTGGCCGCAAGCAGGCCGATGATGCCGAGGGCCAAAGAGAGACCGCCGTGCAGCGCGCCGATCTCGGCGAAACCATTGCCCGAGCCCGACTCCACCGCCAGGCCGACCAGGTCGGCAACCTGACGGGGCAACAACAGCGCCGCCAACCCCCAAAGCAATAACAACCCGCTAGCCACACGACTAGCCTGTATCAAACGAACTTTCACCGGCCGACTCCTCGGCAACCTACGTTGCCGAAGCCGCCCTGGCAACCCGGTGCTGGCCAAACACTATTCTAGACACTCGGCTGCTGTGCCGCTCGGCGCCAACTCGGGTAGTCGTCCGGCCTCACCGAGCCAGCTCAGCACGGCTGGCAGGAACACCAGGGCTGCAATGCAGCAGGTAGCCATGTTGCTAGCAATCAGCAGACCGAAACTTACGTTAGAAGGGGTACGCGAGAACGCCAGCAGGCTAAACCCAGCGACCACTACTACAGCATTGAATAGCACTCCCCTTCCGGTGGTCACGATAGTATGATCGATGGCCTCGGCCATGCTCTGGCCGAGGGCTAGCTGCTCACGCACCCGGCTTATCATGTGGATCGAGTAATCGATGCCTATTCCCAGAGCGATGGCTGCGATGACGGCCTCGGATGGTCCCAGCGGAATACCCAACAGTCCCATGGTCCCGAAGGTACTCAACCCGGCAAAGGCCGGCGGCAACATTCCAACCAGCGCGTACGCCACCGAACGATACAGGGCCCACAGCAACGCGAACACCAGCAGCGTCGCCACACTGAGCGAGTAGACCTGGCCTTGAAATATCAACTTTTGCACAGTGTTATGCATCATCGCCGATCCGGTAAGCGTGGCCTTGAGGCCCAGGGGCCTCAGCTTTTGCTCGGCCAGGGCAGCGGTGCGGGCGATCACGTCCGACATCACCGTCATGCGATCATCACGCATGTGAATCCACATGTTGGCCTCGCGGTAGGCGTAATCGACGGTATCGTCGAGCTCGCCAGGATCTCCGGACATAGAGTAGAGGAGCAACAGTTGAGCTACTAAGCGCGGATCCTCGGGAACGCGATACTCCGCGGGATCCTCGGCGTGTAAGGCCTGGTTCATGCGCTTGACGTACTCGGCTAACGAGCGAGTATCGCCTACCTGATCGTGGCGAGCGATTTCCTCGAGCATCGAGTCCATCTCGCGCAATACCTCAGGCCGTTTGATTCCGCCGTCTTCACCCGAGTCGACGATTACGTTGAGCGTCACCGTACCACCGAGTCTCGCGCGTAGTATGCGGTCGGCCTCCAAGACATCTGTGCCCTCCTCCAGACTCTCGACCCATGAGGAGTCTACTCGTAGAGAAGCTGCACACATCAGCGAGGCCAGCATAAGCACGACACCCACCTTCAAGACCGCGGCGCGGCGCGCAAGAATCGTCGCAACAAGAGCCGACAGTGCAGCCCGAGCACCATCACGAACGCGGTAAGCAGGTCGATCCAGTGACGGTAGCAGCATCGCCAACAAAGCCGGGATAAGCGTCAGCGACAAAACCATGGCAATGATGATACCCAGCGACGTAAAAGCACCAAGCGACTTGTAGGCGGTCATATCCCCGGTCATAAGCGCAGCAAAACCCGCCGCCGTGGTCAGCGAGGTAAGCACCACGGGCCTCCACATCAACTCCATTGCTTGGGCTACGGCCTCGCGCCGGCCTACCCCGGTAGCCGCAACATCAGCATAGCGTTCGAGAATGTGGATGCCGTCGGCACAGCCTATGGCCAACAGTATCGGCGGCATGATTATCGCGGCGATATATATCGGAGCGCCGAGCCAGGCTTGAATCCCCCAGGTCCATACCAGAGCGAGCACCACTACCAGTGACGGCAAGAGCACCCCGGGTACCGACAACAACGCCACCCCGAGAGCGGTAGCCGCCAGCTCGAGCCAATCTACGGGTCGCGACACGGCGTAGGCGAGCGTGGCCAATACTACAGATACGCCAGTAAAGCGCAGCCCCAACGCCGCCGCCCCGATGGTGGGAAAACAGCCGTAGAGTATCGCCGCAACCGCCAGCAGGGGTAGCGGAATGAGG
>CAZPPZ010000150.1:0-8115 GCA_964588545.1 uncultured Myxococcales bacterium
ACCCGATTACCGGCATGTCCGGAGCAGCGCCTAGGAATGTATATATGTCGGATGAGTCACCCAAATACGCTCTGAGCGGGCTGTTCGGCCAGGACCGCAACGAGCTGATCGCTCACGTTCCCCACACCGCCTTTCTCGGCATAGAGGTGATCGTGGCCGAACCCAGAGCGGCGACACTGAGGCTGCCCTACCGCGAAGACCTCATCGGAGACCCGAGCCGCGGCGTGATCTTCGGAGGAGTAATCACCACGCTGCTCGACCAGGCCTGCGGGCTAGCGGTAGGTTGTAGCCTAGCCGAGCTGCAAGTCATCGCGACGCTGGATCTGCGCATCGACTATCTGCGAGCGGCGAGCCCGGGGCTCGATCTCATCGGTCGCGCCGAGTGTTACAAGTTGACCAAGAACGTCGCCTTCGTCCGTGGACTGGCCCACGATGGCGACTATGACGACCCCTTCGCGAGCTGCCTAGCGACCTTCATGATCGGCGCCAATCCTTCGCAGAGTCCGTTCGTAGCTATGCTCGATCATCACCGCAGCGACCAAGGAAAAGGCTGCCGGTGAAGACCCTACTCGAAGCCATTCCCTACGCGCGCTTGCTCGGCGTTGGCGTGGACGAGCACTGTGAGCACTCAACTCTGGTCCTACCGTTTCGCGACGAGATCATCGGCAACAGCCGTTTGCCGGCTATCCACGGCGGCGTGGTGGGGGCCTTTCTCGAGCTCACCGCGCTGTTTGAGCTGATCGGCCAAACCGAAGGCCGACGTATACCCAAGCCTATCAACTTCGCTATCGACTACCTACGCTCTGCCGGCCCCAAAGACCTGCGCGGTCGCGCCGACATCGTCAAGCACGGCCGCCGCATAGCCAACGTGCGTGTGCTCGCCTGGCAAGACGACGCCAAACGGCCGGTAGCAGCCGGTATCGGCAACTTCTTGCTTCGCGACTGATCAAACGGTCAACCGCCGTAATCGTCGAGATACTAGCGAGAAAGAAACTCGCGTAGATGTCCCATGAAAACTTCGAACTGGTCGTGTTGTACCCAGTGGCCCGCGCCAGCGACCTCGGCGTAGCTATAATCGGCAAAGTGCTCAGCCCGGCCGTCGGCTACGGGGTCATCAGCCCAGCTCTCGGCACCGCGCACGAGCAGCACCGGGCAGGCGATACGCCCCCAAAGTCTATGCATACCTTCAAGATCGTAACGGTGTGGAGGCCAGGCACGCACGTAGTTATCGAACTTCCATGCGTAACTTCCATCCTCGAGTCGCATAGTACCGTGGATGGTCAGATGACGGGCCATCTCGGGAGAGAGGTGGGGGTTGGCTTCACGCATCCTCGCCTCGGCCTCATCGGTCGTCGCGTAGCGGTGCGGGGTGCGCGAGGCCAGTTGCTTCATCGTTTCGATCCACTCGTGCATCCGCTCCTCGATCGGCTTTTGCTCGAGCATAGACTTCGGCGGGCCCAACCCCTCGATCGCACACAGGCGGGTGACGGTATCGGGGTAGATGCCGGCGTAGTTCAGGCAGATGCCGCCACCAAGCGAGTGGCCGACCAGGGTAACCGGCCGCTCACCCACGTGCCCAAGAAGCTGTGTGAGATCAAGCACATAATCAGTCATGCCGTACTGCGAACCCACCGCCCAGGCAGAGTCGCCGTGGCCACGTAGGTCGGGAGCAATTACGTGGTAGTCCGACGATAACGCAGCCGCCACCAGGTCCCAGTTACGACAATGGTCGCGCCCACCGTGGACCAGCACCAACAGCGGCTTATCCGCCGAGCCATAATCTACGTAGTGCAGACGCAAGCGCTGAGAAAAAAAACAGTGCGAGGTCGGACCAGGCCCGAGTCGGCTCACCATCATGTAGTCGCTCCCTTGATCATCGCCGCCCATGATGATCAAGGGAGCGTGCTATGGCGAGAGCACAACCGTAATATGGCTGAGACTCTCGCTAGCGTGGGTATCTAGGTGATCAGGCGAACTGGCTCCACACTCGGTGCGACCGCAACGCCACTGCTACTCGGCATGTGGCTGCTGAGCTGCGCGAGCGCCGCGTACGCGGCGCCCGCCCGCAACAGCAGCGCCAGCACTACGTCCGGGTACGCGGTGCAGGTAGGTGCGTTTAGCGATGCCGCCAACGCGGAACGCCGCTTAGCGACTCTCAAGAGTTTCGTCGAGCAAGCACGTATCTTCAGCGGCCTTGCCGGCATCGAAACGAGGTTCTTCGTAATAGCCGGAATCTTCGGTGATATGGCTGCTGCCAAACGGCAGGCGCAGGCGCTCAGTGGCTTCGGTATTGAGACCTATATCCGACCACTGAGCCCGGCCGAGGCTCGAGTGGTTGGCATACCAAACCAGTACCGAAGGCCAGACTCTAGCAGCGCGAGCAACGACGAAGAAAGCAGGCAAAAGGCCGTCGAGTTTCTGCAGCGGCTGATCTGTCAGCCACCCCTGTGTCGCCCCGACCAAGCGGATATGCAGTACTCGGGGCCGGAAGAGTAGCACGACCTCGACGCGACAAGCGCCTACCCCCCGTATGCCCCGCCGCGACGATGCTATTCAAGGGGCGCGCTAGGCACGCCGAGTCTCTCGCTCTGCAGTGCCAAGCAATAATACTGGCCTCGGTGGGCTCGCATCCGCACAGTGGTCTACCAGTAGACAGCCAAGCCATTTACCATATAGGCCTCACTCTCGTAGACAACGGTCGGCTAGACGAACCAGGGGGGAAATCCAAGCCATGCCCGACAAGTACACAATGCTAGTGGCCGCAACCGTGTTGGCAGCAGCCGCGATGGCGTCGCCTACCGTTACCGCTACCGCCCAAGGCAACCTCCCGCGTATCGTAAACGGGCTCAACAGCCACAGTTTCGCGACCACTGGAGCGCTAATGAAAGGGTCTGCCGGCTCAATCAGCGCCAACAATGCTGATAGCTGGTGCTCGGGAACCCTCATCGGTTGCCAAACCTTCTTGACCGCCGCGCATTGCGTTTTCGATGATACCAACCCCTCGCACTACTGGGTGTTTCTCCAACACGCGGGCACCTTCGCCGCAAGCTCGATAACCGTGCACCCAAGCTACACCGACACCGGGTTCCCGCAGTTCGACGTTGCCGTTATCAAGCTCGCGACGCCGGTGACGGGTATCGACCCCACCGAGCTAGCCACCTCCGCCACTCCGGTCGGCACCCCAGGCTCGATCGCCGGTTTCGGGCAGACCACGGGAACCGCGGGCGACTACGGCATCAAGCGCTACGGTGCGGTGGTCACCAGCGACTGCACGGGGGTGCTGTCAGGGCTGGGCAACACCGAGCTCGTATGCTGGAATTTTACCAACCCGGTCGGTGCCCCCGGCGCCGACTCCAACACCTGCAACGGTGACTCTGGTGGTCCGCTGTTCGTCGATCTCGGAGCCGGGGAAGTCATCGCCGGCGTGACTTCGGGTGGCATCAACGGGAGCTGCCTTGCGACCGATAATAGCTACGATGCCAATGTGTTTACCTGGAGCAGTTTTATCACCGCGCAGCTAGGTGCAGACTCGACAGCTGCGTGCGGCGGCCTGCCGATTGTAGGCAGTGTCGATGTAAATGTCGTCGGCAATGATGGCAATCTAAGTAACAGCAATCCCGACGACACCATCGCCATCAATGTTACCGGGACTCCAAACGAAATGAGGGTTGCGCTAAAAGGCGAAGACAACGGTTCGCTGGATGTCAACTTCTACGTCAAACAAGGAGCCTCAGCCGGGCCGGCCAACTTCGACTGCAAGTCTGATGGATCGGCCAATGTGGGCTCCTGCGTATTTGCCACACCCAACCCCGGGCAATGGACGGTATTCGTCGAGCGCGCGTCGGGGGCTGGGGAGTATCAAGTAACCACCTCGATCTTTGCTGGACCTCCGCCGGTTTGTGGCAACAACGTTACCGAGAGCGGAGAGCAATGTGATGGTAGCGACGACAGCGCTTGTTCAGGCCTGTGCCAGGTCGACTGCAGTTGCCCGGCTCCGTTTTGCGGCAACAACGTCGTCGAAAGCGGTGAACAGTGCGACGGCAGCGACCCTGGTAGCTGCCCCACTGGCGCCTGCGGAGTCGGTTGTGCCTGCCCTGCACCGGTTTGCGGCAACAACGTTGTCGAGACTGGTGAACAGTGTGATGGTAGCGACGACAGCGCCTGCCCAGGACTTTGCGACGGAACTTGTTCATGCCCCACAACTTGCAACATCGACGACCTGTTAGTTCGAAAAGGAAAGGCCGATGCCAAACGTTTCATCTGGAAAGCCGACTTGTTCAACTTGGCAGGCACCTATGATGGGATAGATCCACGCAATGGTTTTGTCTTCAGCGTCTCGCAAGGCGCGAACTCGGCGGCCGCCAACATCCCGGCGGGTGACCCGGGCTGGGCCAAGTCAAAGCCCTCCAAGGGGCGATACAAGTGGAAAGGTCTAATCGGCGGTATCCGCTCGGTCAAAGCCACGGATAAGTCTTTCAAGAAAGGTGTCTGGCAGATCAAAGTAAGAGGTAAACAAGTCCTCGGTGCTGATCAACTCGACGTCATCAACTTCTTTGCTGACGTTCAGTTGGACGTCGATGGTACCTGCGCCTCGGGAACATACTGAGCACCCGTCTGTCACCCGGGCTGAACAATCAGATAGCGCCGGTATCCCCCAGTCGGGAACTCGGTACTTGCCGGTTTTGTACTCTCGCAGGCGGGCGTCGGGCAATGCGACGCCCGCTATTTGGACAATAAATATTGTACCGCCGTAGGGGCGATTTTACAGGCTCTGAGGGGGGTCCAGTGCCGCCACGCGGCCGCAAAAGCGCGAACCAGCCCCCGGTCTGCCACCCCCATATGTAGGGTCCCCAGTAATTATCTTCAATTTTCTCGTTGACACATCGGCCATCGGCGTGAGTAGCCTAGCCGCTACGTCACGGTGCAAGTGACGAGGTTAGTGCCCGTCAGGGAATTGTAGACGACGGGCACGACAGAAAACCCGGGGGCCCCAGTGAAGAAGTCGCATTCTTTTCCTTTCTCGAGTTCGCGCGCCGACGCGCGGCTTCACACACACCGGCACTTTCAGGAATGACAGTGCTAGCAAACCGCCTTCATCGCCAACGCAGCGGTAGGCCAGCTGGTACGTCGACTGCCCATCAGCAGCCGATGCGCCATCCTGCGCATCGCGTCAGCACCGTTGCGGGTATGGTAGTGGTGGCACTATCGATGATTGTTGTCGCAAGTGCGCCTGCCCAGACGCCACCGCCCACAGTGCCGGTACTGTCGCCGGTTCCGCCATCACTCAAGACCGTACCGATACCCGAGCCGTCTAACATTCTGGATTTTGTCGTCGACCGCAACGCTGCGATCAGACTCGGCAAGGCACTGTTCTGGGACATGCAGACTGGAAGCGAGGGGACACAAGCCTGTGCGAGCTGCCATTTCCATGCTGGCGCGGATGGTCGAATTACCAACACGCTCGCTCCGGGGGCAAATGGTATCTTCGACACCGTCGGGCCAAACTCCGTCTTGCTGCCGGGCGACTTCCCCTTCCACGTATTCACCGATCCAACCAATCGATTCTCGCCGGTACTATCGGACAGCGATGACATCGTTGGAAGCCAGGGGGTACCGCGTGTTGACTTCATAGACATCGTCGAGGGTAGCGATGTCGATGCGGGCATAACCGTGGCCGACCCGGTGTTCAACGTCATCGGCATCAACACACGCGGTGTGACCGGCAGGAACACCCCTAGCGTAATCAACGCGGTGTTCAATTTTCGCAACTTCTGGGATGGCCGCGCCGCGGCCATCTTCAACGGCGTCAACCCAGCGGGGCCTAGAGATCCATCTGCGAGAGTCTTGCAGGTCCAGCTCGATGCAAGCGTAATCCCGGTGTCGGTGGTGATCGACAACGCAAGCCTCGCCTCTCAGGCAACCGGACCACCACTGAGCGGCGTGGAGATGTCATGGAACGGGCGGGGATTTGCCAAGCTCGGCAAGAAACTTCTGAGCCTCCCGCCGCTGAACAAGCAGATAGTTAGCCCCAATGACAGCGCGCTCGGGCTGCTCGCCAATACTCAGGTGACTCCGTCCACACCAGGACTATCGACAACCTATGCGGCCATGATCCAACAGGCGTTCGCGCCGCAGTGGTGGAGTTCGGACAGAGTCATAACCTTTGCTCCTGATGGAAGCTTCATCGTCTCGGCCCCTACTGGCCTACCGCTGAGCACCGACCAGTTTACGCTCATGGAGTCTAACTTCTCTTTGTTCTGGGGACTGGCGATCCAGATGTACGAAGCGACCTTGGTGTCTGACGACAGCCGTTTCGATCGCTTCGCCGACGGCGGAGGCCTAGGTGGAACGACTGACCAGCTGCTTAGCGCTCAGGAAAAACTCGGCCTCGATGTCTTTCGTAATATCGGTCTCGACCCGAGTATAGGCGCCGGGGCTTGTATTGCCTGCCATTTCGGCGCCGAGTTTACCTCTGCCGCGACCAACAACATTGGTTTCATAGAGCCGATACTCCCCTTCGAAGCCCCGCCCGTTCCGGAACTTCCGATCGAACGTATGCAGATGGCAGCGGCAATGAATCTCGATAACATACGCTATTTGACGGCGCCGACGCCGGTACAAATCGCGGAAGGCGTGCGCCTACTCGACTTCGACCCCAGAGGTTCACTGCTCGAAATCAGGGAAGGCACGGGCATTGGTGCCCCGGTGGTGTTCTCCGCGGTTTTCCCCGGTAACGCCGGTGACTGCGGTACCCAGACCCTTGCTACCGAACTCTTCCAAACTGGCCTGGGAACGGTCACCACCATCTCCTTCGCAAGTGCCGCGCTGGTGGTATTCCCCGACTGCACAATGCAATTCAGCGTTGGCGTCGTATTCGTCGACCCTAACTCCTACCCCTTCGACATAGACGGAATAGAGAATGCAATACTGACCGTCCTACCTGACGTCATCTATGATTTCGGCTTCTATAACATCGGCGTGAGGCCGACGGCCGAAGACCTAGGAGTCGGCGGAGAGGATCCGCCCGGTGCGACCCTGTCGTTCTCGCGACGCCACGTTCTCGGTCTTCCAATACCCGAGATCGTGGGAATTCAAGACCCCGCTACTCTGCCGCTGGGTATTACCGAAGTAGTTGACGGTGCGTTCAAAGTTCCGTCTCTACGCAACGCCGAACTTACTGGGCCATATTTCCACAATGGAGGACAGGGCACGCTTGATGACGTCGTCGCTTTCTACAATCGCGGGGCAGATTTCCGCGAAGCCAACCTCCCCGACCTGGCCCCCGAGATTTTGTTCCGCGGGCTCACGCCGGGAGAGCGCGCCGGGTTGGTCGCTTTCATGAAGACGCTCACCGACGACAGAGTGCGATTTGAAGTTGCCCCCTTCGACCATCCTCAACTTTTCCTCGCAAATGGCCACCTCGGTGATGCACTCTCCGTCACGGACGGAGGATCCGGGCTCGCCCTCGATTCCATAATCGAGCTCACCGCCGTGGGGTCCAGTGGTGACTGCATTGGTATCGATGGAAGTCTTCGCGACTGCAACGACAGCAACCCGTGCACAGACGACGCGTGTATTGCCGGCTCAGGATGTATCAATACCGCCAATACCGTCGCTTGCGACGATGGCAATGCGTGTACGACGAGTGACATGTGTGATGGTTTCGGCACGTGCGTCGGTGGCGCCGCGCCCAACTGCGACGATGGCGCTGTCTGTACCACAGACAGCTGCGATCCGATTAGTGGCTGTTTCAGTACAAGCAACAGCGCCCCTTGCGATGATGGCAACGCGTGTACGACTGGTGACACTTGCAATGCGGGTGTCTGCGTCGGGGGCCCACCGCCAATCTGTGATGACGGCAGCGTATGCACTGCCGATCTATGTGATCCAGCTTCTGGCTGCGTCAACATTCCTGTAGCCGGTAGCTGTGACGATGGCGACACGTGCACGACCAACGATACTTGTACGGCCGGTGCCTGCGTGGGCGGACCTGCTCTGAATTGTGATGACGGCAACCCCTGCACCACAGATAGCTGTGACACCGCACTTGGCTGTCTAAGCACAAACAACACGGCTGCCTGCGATGACGGCAATGCCTGCACTACCGCCGATACC
>CAZPPZ010000151.1:0-8093 GCA_964588545.1 uncultured Myxococcales bacterium
TCGTTGCCGCCCGCTAGCGCCGCCGTAGCCACAACAGCTAGCGCGGCAACCCCCAACGGCCTATCAGCCAGTGCTGACGCGAGTTTGGGCGTCGCGCTGGAATCGGCGGCGGCTGACAGTGGTGCGGATCTTTTCGACCAGTTGCGCAAGCGTTTGGCCGAGGCCGACCAGCAGGCGCGGCTCTACAACGATTCTCAGGCCGAGATCGACCGTTTGCGTGTCGAGCTGGCGCGACTCAAAGCCCAGGCCGAGGCCGATGTAGCGCAGGCACACCAACAGCGTGATGAGGCCTGTGAAGCTGCAGCCGAACTCAAGCGCCGTATCCGCGCTATCGTTTCCGACGATTGATTGACCGCGCTGCTGTATGACCAGCGCGGCCAATCCCCCCGATTCTAGCGAACCTGCGAGGGTGGTGGGGCCACGCGTGGTGCTGGTGTCGCCGCGCGGCGGCGCCAACGTGGGTAGCGTCTGCCGGGCGATGAAAAACATGGGGGCCGGCTCGCTGTTTATCGTTGATGGTCGTTACGATCGTAAACAGGCGCGTCTTATGGCGGTTCATGGTGGCGACGTTTTTGCAGCGCGGCGCGAAGTAGAAACCATCCGTGACGCCATCGAAGGCTGTGGCGTCGTTGTTGGCACCACCGCGCGCGGTGGTGCGTACAGGCAGCGCAGCCGAGACATCCGCGAGTTGGCGCGCGAGCTGGTTGGTCCTGGCCGGGCAGAAGCTGCTGCTCAACGCGGCCGTCCGCTGGCGCTGTTGTTCGGGCGCGAAGACCGCGGGCTTAGCAATCAAGATATTGCTCTGTGCCATCATCTAGTTTGCATCCAGACCTCTGCCGACTACAGCTCGCTGAATCTGGCTCAGGCCGCGATGATCGTGCTCTACGAGATCTATCGTGCTCGCGTCGAGGCTGGCGCCCGTAGCGCCGGCGACCGTGTAGCTGCGGTACCTGCCGATGCCCGTGATTTTGATGATGCCATGGTAGCTCTAGAGCGAGGCCTGCTCACCGTGGGTTTCTTGTCTAGCGACAACCCCCAGCACATCATGGCTACCATTCGTGCCATGCTCGGGCGCGCTCTGCCCGATGATCGTGAGCTGCGTATTTTGCGGGGGATATCCCGCCAGTTGGAGTGGTTTGGCAGTGGCGGCCACGAGGTTGCTCGCGACAAGCGCGAGCGTGGCGAGAAGCTCAAATAGCCCGCCTGGCGCGGGCTTGAGCGAGTGCTGAGCGGTGCCTTGAAAGGCGTTGGCATAGGAAGTAGGGTTTGGGGGCCGTCGGCTCGTCGACGGCGAGGGGGTGAGCGCAGGTGTTTGTGGTAGTAGCCAAGATATGTGCGAAAGCGGGCCAGGGCGACGACCTCGCCGGGCGCTTCTCTGGCATGGTAGAATGGGTGACCGAGAACGAGGCCGACACCCTTACCTACATCTGCAACCGGTCGACCGAGCGCCCCGACGAGTTCGTATTCTTTGAGCGTTACACCAACGAGAAGGCGTTTGAGGCGCACACAAGCTCGCAACGCTTCCAAGACCTCGCCAGGGAGCTCCGGGGGCTTCTCGATGGGCCCATTTCGATGGATACCTACTGCGAGGTAGCCGGTAAGCTCTGAGCAAGGGCCATATCTTGAATCGAGTCGCTCAGGCCGTGGTGCACCGGCCACGTGTCCTGATGGCGGTGATGCTCGCGCTCACCGGAGCGTGCATCACCGGGATCTCGCGGGTCTCGTTCGACAGTTCTCTTCGTTCGCTGACAGTTCCCGATGATCCCGCCCGGCTCTTTCACGAGGGCGTTCAGGCTAGCTTCGGTGACGAAGAGGTGGGCGTCATCGCAATCGTTGCTGCTGACGTTTATACCCCCGAAGCACTCGAGGCGCTGCGTCGGCTTACCGACGCCGTGGCGCGGATCGATGGTGTCGAGCGGGCCTTGAGCCTCACTAGTGCCTCTGACCCCGCGGCCGACGTGCTGACGCCTCCACCCCTGCTCGCCAAAGGCCCGATTAGCGTTGCCGACGCCGCGAAGCTGCGTGAGCGCGTCACCGTCAACGAGATCTACGTTCCCCACTTGGTTGCCGCAGATGGGCGTGCCGTTGCCATCAACGTCTTCTTTCGTCACGACCGCAGTGCCGCGGCCGATGAGCGTATAGACGAGCAGATTGCTGCGCTACTGTCGCCCTACGACGGCCCTGGCCAGGTCTACTACACCGGTAGTTCGCATATTCGCGTCCGCGCGGTGCGGCTGATGCGTGCCGATCTGCTGCGGTTTTTACCTCTGAGCCTGTTGTGCATGATGGGGGTGTTGTGGCTGTCCTTCGCCTCGGTACGCGCGGTGGTGCTCCCGCTCGGGGCGATCGCGCTTGGCGTGGCCGCGCTGCTCGGGCTGATGGGTTGGCTCGGTGAGCCTATAACCTTGACCACGCTGGTGCTGCCCTCGCTGCTGCTGGTCATCGGCGGGTCATATTCGGTACATGTCACTGCAGCGGTACTCGAGGTCCAGGCCGCGGCGGTGCCCGCTGCCGAAGGTGCCGAGGCCGTGCTGCGGCGTATCGGTTTGCCGGTTACGATATCCGCGTTGACTACGGCCGTAGGTTTTGGCTCGCTGGCGTTCCACCCCATACCGGCGATTTCGCGGCTTGGAGTGTTTGCCGTAGCCGGCATCGTGGTAATGGCAGTGGGCTGCCTCTGCGGCTTGACCGTGGCTTACTTCGCCGTGCCCGAACGCGCTAGAGCGCGGCGCGAAAGCCAGGCTGATGCTAGTGGCCTGTTTGACCGTATCGCCGAGAGCGCCGCTGGTTTCGGCGTCGCCCACCGCTACCTGGTGTTCTTTGTTTCCGCCGTTATGGTAGTGGTTGCGGCCGTTGGTGCGGTCCGTGTTTCAGTAGATACTGATTTTCTTGGCGCCTTTCGCCCCGACTCCGACGTTCGCATTGCTCACCGTGCGATCGTCGACAACCTCGCCGGCCCAAACCCCATCAGTGTGGTGATAACCGGCCCCGAACCTGGATACTTCCGCTCGATTGCGCCGCTGCGGCGGGTCAAGGATTTCCAAGAGTTCATTACCGAGTTAGATGGTGTCGATGCCAGTATCTCGCTGGTCGACTATCTGGAAGAGTTGGATTTGGGACTGCAAGCTTCATCGGGCGATCTCGTGGTTACCGATCAAGGAGAACTCGTCGAGAGGCCGCCGCCGCCAAGTTTCTGGGACGCGCCTGCTTCACAGCTCCCTGCTGTCTTCGAGATCGTGGCGCTCAGCCCGAAGACTTTCTCAGGGCTGGTCGATGATGAATTTCAACGCTTACGGGTCACCGTACGAACTTCGGTAAGTGGCTCGCTAGAGACCGCGAGATTGGTACGCGAGATCACCACCTACGCCGCAGTTATGTTTCCGCTCGGCGTTAAGGTCGAGCCTACCGGACACCTGGTAGTCGTTGGCAGTGTGGCCGACCGGGTATTGAGTGGCCAGATCGAGAGCCTGGGCTTGGCCCTAGCCGTCATTCTTGGTGTGCTGACGCTGCTGTTCCTTTCGGCAAGAGTAGGGGTGGCGGCGATGATTCCCAACCTACTG
The DNA here is from genome assembly GCA_964588545.1 of uncultured Myxococcales bacterium. Taxonomy (GTDB): domain Bacteria; phylum Desulfobacterota; class Binatia; order UBA1149; family SPBQ01; genus CAZPPZ01. The sequence continues at coordinate 3,561 of CAZPPZ010000151.1, forward strand.
CCGATATTCGTATTTTTCGGAGTCATGGGCTGGTGCGGCGTCGAACTGAACTTAGCCACTAGTATTATCGCTGCGGTATCTCTCGGCATCAGTGTCGACGACACCATCCACTACATGGCGCGACTAAATCGCATCGTAAAAACCGCGCCTACTCAGGGCGAGGCCCTGAGGCTGACCATGCGGGCGGTTGGCCGTCCGGTGATTGCGACGTCGTTGACCCTGACCGCCGGCTTCTTGGTGATGGTTCTTTCGGAATTCGTCATCATCAGTGCCTTTGGCTGGCTCTCGGCGATGACGATGATGGTTGCGATGGTCACCAACATAGTGTTGCTACCGGCGATACTCGCGACCGTGCCGGTGATAAGCGTGTGGGATCTGGTGGCCTTTCGTCTCGGCCCCAGACCAAACCAGACGATCCCCCTGTTTCACGACTTGGGCCGACTTGCCGTGCGCTTGGTGGTGCTCATGGGAACCATGCGCACCTTCGCTTCTGAGCAGCGTATCATGCGCCGTGGTGAACCCGGGCGCGAAATGTATCTCGTGCTCACCGGTAAGGCCGACGTACTAGCCGCAGACGGGCATGGCGTGCTCGCCAGCCTCGAGCGTGGTGATGTCGTCGGAGAGATGGCCTTGCTGCGTAGCCGCAAGCGCACCGCCGATGTCGTTGCTCGTGGCGAGGTCGAAGTTCTGGTGATCGACGAGGACTTCTTGCGCCGCCTGCGCAATCGCTACCCGCGGGTAGCCTCGCGTTTCTTCGTCAACATTGCACGGATTCTTAGCGACAGGCTCGAGCAGGCCAACCGCCGCCTCGGGCTGGTAGATTGATTCCACGCATTTTCCGCGCAATAAGGCCAACTTATTCATGACGGAGGGATCACCGGCCGATGGCTACTATAACTAAGAAGCGCGGAAATTATCTCGAAGACTTTGAGCCTGGCCAGGTATTTCGTCACAAGGGCGGCAAGACGGTCAACGAGGGCCTTTTCAATGCCTTCACGGATTTTTCGATGACCACCAACCCGCTGCACAAAAACGCCGAGTACGCGCGCTTGCACGGTTACGATGGCCTGGTCGTACCTCCAGGGCTGGTGATGAACATCGTTTTCTCTCAGACCGTAGAAGACATCAGTGAAAACGCCCGCGCCAATCTCGAGTACATCAACATGCGTTTTGGTGCTCCCGTGTATATCGGCGACACGCTCGAAGCCGAGACCACCATCGTCGGTATCAAGCCCTCGTCCAAGGACAATGACCGCGGCGTGGTTCACGTGGCCTCGGTGGGGCGTAAGCAAGACGGTCGGGTGGTAATCGCTTTCGAGCGGAAAGTGCAGGTGTGGAAGAACGACGTCGCTGCCGCGGTCGAGGCCGCCGCACTGGCCGAAACGCCGGCGCTTGAGTGCGTACCCGCTATTCCCGACTACGACAGCGGCCGCGATTACGCCGCCAAGGCCCACCTGTCCAACTGCGATACCTACTTTGAAGATTTTTCGGCCGGCGATATCCATCAACACTCGCGCGGACGTCTGGTTACCGAAGAGCACATCGCGCTTACCGGTCAGCTCGACAACACCTCGCAGGTGCATTGCAACCAGCATCTCATCGATCAGAATCCGCAGAAGTACATCGGTGGTCGATTGATCGTTTACGGCGGCATTCCCTTTAACCTCTGCTTGGGTATTTCTTGTCCGGACATTTCCGATAACTCGCCCGCCGATATCGTCTACACCACCGGGCGCCACGTCGGGCCGGTGTTTGCTGGGGACACCGTGTTTGCCAGTACCGAGGTTCTGGAGACCAGAGACTACCCGGGCCGCGACGATCTAGGCGTACTTGCCACCACTCTGCGTGGTCACAAGTTCCGTGCGCCCAAGGACGACGAGCAAGGTCCGCAGAAGGTCGATGTTTTCTATCTCGAGCGTGAGGTAGCCGTGCGCAGGCGTAGCCACTACGCAGCATGAGGTCGCAAGCGCTCGACTACGGTGACGTTGAGGCCGAGTGGGCCGCGCTGGATCGTGGGGCAGGTATGGCGTGGCTGGACCCACGCTGCAGCATCGTCGTCTCGGGTGATGACCGTGTGGAGTTTCTTCAGGGCCAGCTCGCAAACGACATTGCCGCTCTGGCCGATGGCCAAGGCTGCGCCTCTGCGCTGCTGACGGCGAAGGGCCGAGTGGCCGGCATCGTTGCCGTGTACCGTGCCGGCGAGGTCTTCGAGCTCGTCGTCGAGCAGTGTAACCTCGAGTCTTGTCGCCGCCGTCTCGAGCAGTTTCTCGTTGCCGAGGACGTTGAGCTCGAGCTTGCTCCGGCCGCCCGCTCTTTGTGGCTGGCCGGTCCGCAGGCCGCCAAAGTTCTCAAGGCCGCCGCTCTCGACTCTAAGCGGCCGTCGGGTTGGGGACGCAGCCGCGGCGAGATTGATGGCCACGCGCTGACTATTCGTAGCCGTGGTGATGAGCTGCGCGTAGCTACGCTACAGATCGACGTCGGCGAAGAGGGCGCGCCTGCGCTTTGGGATAGACTGGCCGCCGCTGGCGCTGTACCCGTGGGCGCCACTGCCTACGAGACCCTGCGTGTCGAGAGCGGCCGGGCTGCCTACGGCGTAGACGTTGACGAAAGTCGAATCGCTATCGAGGCCCGCTTGCACTGGGCCATTCACTTTTCCAAGGGCTGTTATGTCGGACAAGAAGTCATCGAGCGTGGGGTGAGTCGCGGCCGCATCAACCATCTACTGTGCCTGCTCGCTAGCGATTCCGAGGTGGCGGTGGGTGCACACATCCACGGAGGCGGTGAGCGCGACGTGGTGACCTCCGCGCTGCGCTCGCCCGGTCGTGGGCCGCTGTGCCTCGCCTACGTCGACGCTGAGCGGGCCGACACTGGCACCGAGCTGTTAATCGATACCGCCTCCGGGGCCGTGCCCGCGCGTATTCTGGAGTGGCCGAGGCAGGACGGCTGATGCGCGCGCCGCGATTGTTCTGCCGTCGGCGCTTATTCGTAGCTGCGGTTGCCGTGGCCGTGGTTTGCGCCGTGGGGATGTCTGCTTGCTGGCGCTCAGCCGCGCCGCCGGCCAAGCGTAGAGTGCTGCTGCTCGCTCTGGATGCTGCTACCTGGGATCTGCTTACGCCGTGGATCGAGCAGGGGCTACTACCCAACCTTGCGTCACTAAGTAACTCGGGGGCCGCTGGTCCGTTGAAATCGATCTCTCCGAGTAGCTCACCGGTTATTTGGACCAGCGTGGCTACCGGTAAGGTTCCGGCAAAGCACGGCATTACCAACTTCGTGCGTCTGGGAAAGGATCCCGGCCATCCCCGCCCGGTTGATAGCAGTATGCGCAAGGGTAAGGCGCTGTGGAACATTCTTGGTGAGCGCGGACTAGACGTTGCCGTCGTCGGTTGGTTCGTGACTTGGCCGGCTGAAGAAGTAAACGGTCGTATGCTCACTGACCGGGCTCATTACGGTGGCGTAGCTCGCCGCGCCTTTCCCCCCGGCTATCTGCCCTTGCTGACCGCACCCGACCAAGCCGTCGCGGTAGCAGCTATGCCGCGTTTCATGAACTTCAAGTATGATCCTAGCAAATTGCGCCGCGGTAGTGATGACCCTGAGGAGCAGATCAATTTTCTGGTTTTTGACCGCTTCGTACGTGCCTGGACCCGAGATGTATTTTACCTCGAGGGCGCGAAGGCCATGCTCGAGGATGGCCCGCTTCCTGATTTTATGGCCTTGTATCTTCGTGGCACTGATGACGTGCAGCACGGTTTTTGGAAGTTCATGCAGCCCGGGCTTTTCGGCGACAGCGTAAGTGAACAGCAGGTTCGTGATTTCGGCAAGGCCATCGAGCGCTACTGGCAGTGGATAGACGAGGAGCTAGGTAAGATTCTCGCTTATTACGACGAGGATACCCTGGTGATGGTGGTTTCCGACCATGGGGCGGGGCCGGCTGTAGGTGAGTACAAGATCCGTGTCCCCGAGTACCTGCACCTCTCCGGTGCTCATCGCGATGTGGGCGTGATGATGCTCTCGGGTGCTGGAGCACGCAGGGGTTATCACATCGAGGGCGCCTCGGTTTATGACGTAGCGCCCACGCTGCTCCATTACTTCGGCCTGCCGATTGGCGAGGATATGGACGGCAAGGTGCTTCTCGAGGCCTTTGAACCCGGTGCGGTAGCAGCCAGAGTGACGGTAATTCCTAGCTGGGAGCCTAGCCGGGAGGAAAGCTCCGACGCCAGTGGGTCGGGCGGCGAAAACCGCGATGCCGCTACCGCATTTCCACCCGCAGCATCCGAGGAGGTGCTGCGCCATCTGCGCTCGCTCGGTTATATAGACTGAGCGCGTGTCGGCCGATGTGTAGCCCGCCTGTCAACTCTTAGAGTTTATATAGTGGTGTTGTACTCTTGGTAACCTCCTTCTTGAACCGGACCCCTACGGCAATGTTTTAGTTTCTACAGAATCGCTTCTATTTCGTTGCCATAAATTCTTCCTAGCTTACGTAGTCGTCCCTGAAAAATCCGTTTCAAGCGGCGATGAAAACAGCAGGCTGTGGCG